>JBDQFW010000113.1:0-11631 GCA_040265735.1 Planctomycetota bacterium
GCGCGAGCTGGGCGGTTACGACGGCACCGCGCGCTGAGTTGCAGGTCCGTACGCTGAACTGCCTGTCCGCGCGCTGAGCCAACTGGAGGCCCCAGGGGTGCCGGAGCCTCGCCACTAGGCAAAGAGGAAGGGGCGGCCCTGCGGGGCCGCCCCTCTTGGAACCTGGTCACCGAAGCGCGAGAGCGCAGCTGCGGGCGTGGCCAGGACGAGCATCGTCTCCACCCTCCAGAACACAGAGCTCCGGGCACCTGGGACAGGGACCTGAGTTTTTTTCCTGGGAGAGCCTGAGGGGCGTCCGGGGCCCTCAGGGCTGCGCCAAGGCCCGCTCCAGGGCCGGGCTGACCTTCTCCACAAGCTCCAGGAAGCAGGCCAGGCGTCCCCCACTCGCGGGTAGGGGACAGACCTCTCGGTGGCAGGGCCCGCAGGGCACGGAGATCCGCAGGATCTCCTCCCGGGGCCCCGGCATGGCGGAGTGCCGTGGATCGGTGGGCCCAAAGAGGGTGAGGGTCCGCCCTCCCGCAGCCCGCACCAGATGGCGCCCGCCCCCGTCGGCCGTGACGGTGAGGCGGGCTGCCCTCCCCAGGGCGGCCAGAAGGGCGAGGTCGGGGGCTGGCTCGACGAGGCTCCGAGCCCCCGCGAGCGCCACGCCCGCCAGCCTCGGCGCCTCTCCCGGGCCATGGACCACCAGCGCGCCCAGGTCGCGGCTCGCAAGGGCGGACAGGACCGCCGAGAGGACCTCGGGCGGCAGTCCCTTCGCCGACCCGGGGCGGGCCCCGGCATTGACCAGGACGAAGGGCTCCCCCAGGCCGAGGCTCTCGCAGAGCTCCCGGGCGCGCTGCGCGGAGGCGGCGGAGACCGGGAGGCGCGGCGCCGGATCGCCCGGCAGCTCGGCTCCCAGCCCCAAGGGCAGGCGCGCCAGGAGCTCGAGCGCGACCGCGCCGAACGGCCGCGGCTCGGGCCGCGCCCTCCCACGGAGCCGGGCGGGGCACAGGGCCAAGCTCGCCAGCAGCCCGCGGCCGCCGGTTGCGGGGCAGGCCACGGATCCGACCCCCGCAAGCCAGGCCCCCCATGCCGAGCGGGTGGACCCGTCCAGGAGCAGCGCTGCGGCGTGTCCTCGCGCATGGCGCGCAGGCAGGCCCCCCTTCACCAGAGGCACCCGCAGCGGCGCCGGACCCAGCACGGGGTCGAGCAGCTCGAGCCAGCGCGGAGGCCCGACCACGGTGAGAGCCGCGCCATGGGCGTGGGCGAGCGCATCGACCACTGGAGTGGCCATGACCACGTCCCCGAGCCAGTTGGGCAGGCGCAGCAGCACGCGGGGGGCGCTCACGGAGCTCCCTCCCCAAGGATCTCGAGGGCGGCGGCGACGGCCGCCTGGGCGCTCAGCTCGGCCAGGCAGCGCCGCTCGCCAAGGGGACAGGAGACCTCGCCGCAGGGCGCGCAGGCCAGCCCCTCGAGGCGCAGGATGCGCTGCGTGCGGCGGGCCGGGGGCGCCTGGCTGGGCCCGTCGGGGCCGAGTGCGAGGACCACGGGCGTCCCGAGAGCCGCGGCGATCCAAGCGGCCGCAAGGGAGTCCGTCACGAGCATGCGCGCGCGCGCCGCGAGCGCGACGAGTTCGTCGAGCCCGGGGGTGGCCCTCGGTCCCGGCTCTTGTGGGCCGTCGGACGCCCCGCCCAGAGCCACCGTGAGGGGCGCAAGGCCAGCACCCTCGCCGAGTCCCGCCAGCACCGAGCTCCAGTCGAGAGTTGCGCGCGGGCCCGCAGGAGACGCCGCGGGGTCGCCGCCAGCGGTCACGCACAGGGCGAGCGGCGCGCTCCCGAGCCCGAGCTCCGCGAGCCGCCGGTCCGCGCGCGCTGCGGCCCGCGGGTCCACACCCAGGCGCGGAGCGAGGTCCGTGGCGAGGATGCCGACGAGGCCGGCAAGGTCTTGGTGCAGGTGCGCCCGCGGGGCGGTCACGACTGCGCGGCCGCCACTCGTGGGCGGCACGAGCGCGTGGGTCAGCAGGGGGCCGCAGCCGCCAAGAGCGGGGCCCGCCACGACGGGCACGCGGGCAAGGCGGGCGCGGAGCGCGACCGCCGGAGAGGCCTCCAGCAGCAGGAGGGCGTCTGGGAGCAGGCGATCCAAGGCCGCGGAGGCGTCCTCCGGCTGGGCCAGTTCGAGCACCTCTGCGGCGCCGAAGGACGCGCCCAGGAGGAGCGGGCGGATGCCCTTGGGGGCCAGCAGGCTCACCCGTCCGAACTCGGGAGTCGCCCCCGCGGCCGCGAGCACCGGGGTCGCGGCCACCAGGTCCTCCGGCCGCCGGGGCAGGAGGATGGCCAGGTGACGGGGACGCGCCACCACCGCGCCGAAGCGCGGACGGTGGCGCTCCATGCGCACCCGCCGGACCCGCAGGGCGTGCAGCAGATGGCGCCCCTCCGCACGGGTCAGACCGCGCGCCGCGCAGTAGGCGAGGAACGCCAGGCGGCGCGGACCGTCCCCGAGGGAGCGCGGGAAGCTGTGCAGGCCGGCGGCCAGGTCCTTGGCCGCCCAGCGCGCGGGTCGGAGCGGCCGCCGGAGCACGCGGCCCGCGTCGAGGAGGACCAGCTCAGGGGGGCCAGACCCCTCCGCCGGCCGGACCAGCAGGTGCTCCAGGTAGAGGTCCCGATGGAAGAGGCCCGCCTCGTGCAGCCGGGCGACGAGGGCCCCCAGTTCGCGACAAAGGCGCGCCCGCTCGCGCGCGGCGGCGGCCCTGAGGGCCTCGGGCAGGGGGACCGCCCCCAGGACCTCCTCCATGGCAAGGACGGAGCGCTCGCCAACCCGCCCGATCCCCAGCGCCCGGGGTGCCGCAATCCCGGCCGACGCGAGCCACCCCAGGCGCTCCGCCTCCTCACGGGCCGGAGCGCCGCGCGAGGCCACGAACTCCTTGTGGATCAATCCGGGAGCGGGGCGCGAGGTCCGACGACCCGGCACCTGGCGCAGGGTGGTCCCCGTCGGCCCCGACAGGGCCTCCTCGAGCAGCCGGTGGACCTCCACCGGCTGGGGGCACGGGTCCGGCCACCCGCCTCCAGGCGACAGGAGGCGCACCTCCACCCCCGCAGCGACCCGAGCTCCCACGCCGCCATGGAACCCGACCAGGGCGCGACATGCCAGGGGGGTGCCGAGTTCCAACCCGAAGCACGACTGAAAAGGAGCAACTCTTCGTTCCGATCGGCCGGTGAGGATGGCACGAATATGAAGCAGGGCCGTGTGACGGTCCGCTCCTCCCCCCCCAGCCTCTCTCCCCAGCTCGCCACCGGCCGACGCCATGACCTCCGGAGCCACCCTCAGCGACCCGAAGCTGCAGGACGAGTACAACCCGTTCCTGTCCATGGCCAAGGGCTTCGACCAGGCCGCAGACATCCTGGGCCTGGACGAGGGCCTGCGTGAGGTCCTGCGTCAGCCCGAGCGCGAGCTCAAGGTCTCCCTGCCGATCCTGATGGACGACGGCAGCGTGAAGGTCTTCACGGGCTATCGGGTGCAGCACAACTTCCTGCGCGGTCCGTGCAAGGGCGGCATCCGCTTCTCGCCGGACGTGAACCTCGACGAGGTCCGCGCCCTTTCGGCGTGGATGACCTGGAAGTGCTCGGTGGTGAACCTGCCCTTCGGGGGCGCTAAGGGCGGCGTCATCTGTGACCCGCGCGAGCTCTCCCAGGGCGAGCTCGAGCGCCTCACGCGCCGCTACACCGTGGCGATCATGGACATCCTCGGTCCCGACCGGGATGTGCCGGCCCCGGACATGAACACCGGGGAGCAGACGATGGCGTGGATCATGGACACCTACTCCATGCACGTGCGCCGCACGACCACCGGCATCGTGACTGGCAAGCCCCTCGCCATCGGCGGCAGCCGCGGACGGCGCGAGGCCACCGGCCGTGGCGTGATGATCGCCGCGAACCAGGCCCTGCAGCTGAAGGGCTGGCGCCCCGAGGACACCCGCGTGGTGGTGCAGGGCGCGGGCAACGTGGGCGGCATCGGCGCGCTGCTGATGCATCGCGAGGGCTACCGCGTGGTGAGCATCTCCGACATGTACGGCGCCATCCACAACGAGCGGGGCCTCGACATGCCCGCCGTGATGGCGTGGCTGCGGGACCACGGACGCCTCGAGGGTTTCCCGGATGCAGAGGCCGTGAGCCACAAGGACCAGCTCGAGCTCGACTGCGACCTGATGGTCCCGGCGGCGACCGAGAACCAGATCACCTCCCTGAACGCGGACAAGGTCAAGGCCAAGCTGATCGTGGAGGGCGCCAACGGCCCGACCACGGCGGTCGCCTCGGCTGCGCTCCACGACCGCGGGGTGATGATCGTCCCCGACATCCTCGCCAACGCCGGCGGCGTCACCGTGTCCTACTTCGAGTGGGTCCAGGACCGCATGGGCTACTTCTGGACCGAGGAGATCGTGAACTCACGCCTCGAGCAGATCATGGTCGACGCCTTCGCCGAGGTCGCCGCCGTGGCGGAGCAGCACAAGGTGTCGCTGCGCACCGCGGCCTACATCCTGTCGATCGACCGCGTCGCCTCCGTGTACCGCCTCCGCGGCGTGTTCGCATGAGCCAGACCCGCAAGCCGCGCTGGGGCGCCATGCCCCGCACTCCGCTGCTGGACGACGAGTCGCCGTTCAACACGATGATGAGCAGCTTCGACGAGGCTGCCCTCACCATCGGGCTGTCGGAGGACGAGTACCGAGTCCTGCGCAAGGCGGACCGCGAGGTCCAGGTGTCCGTGCCGGTGCGCATGGACGCGGGCCATGTGGAGGTCTTCGACGGCTTCCGCGTGCAGCACAACACGGGGCTCGGTCCCTTCATCGGCTCTACGCGCATCGAGCCGGACCTGCGCCTCGATGAGCTGCGGGCCCTCGCGGGCTGGATGACCTGGAAGTGCGCCCTGCTCGGCGTCCCCTTCGGCGGAGCCTGTGGCGGCATCTGCGCCGACCCCCGGGACCTGAGTGCGGGCGAGCTCGAGCGCGCCGTCCGCCGCTATGCCGCCAACCTGATCGGTGACATCGGCGCCGAGCGGGATGTGTTCACGCCCGACATCTACGCCGACGAGCGCGTGATGGCGTGGATCCTCGACACGATCAGCAGCCACGAGCGGGCGACCTCCGCCTCCGCGGTGACGGGCAAGCCCCTGGCCCTGTCCGGCAGCGTGGGCTCGCGGGAGGCCGTGGCCCAGGGTCTGCTGGTCATCCTGCGCCTTGCCCTCCCCCACTTCGGCATGCAGCGCCAGGGCCTGCGCGTGAACGTCCAGGGCGCCGGCGTCGTGGGCGGGACCCTCGCCCGCCTGCTGCACGAGAGCGGCTTCAAGGTCACCGGCCTAGCGGACGTCACGGGCGGCCTCTACAACCCCGACGGGCTCGACATTCCCTCGGCCATCGCCTGGCGGAACCAGCACGGGACCCTCGAGGCCTGGGACGGCAAGGCCGACCTTGTGGACCGCGATGCGTTCGTGACCCTGCCCTGCGATGTGCTGGTGCCCTGCGCGGTCGCCAATGCCATCCACTCGGGCAACGCCGTCAAGGCCGAGACCAAGCTGATCATCGAGGGCGCACACGGCCCCGTCTCGCCGCGCGCGGACCGGATCCTCGCCCAGCGCGGGATCCAGGTCGTCCCTGACATCCTGGCGAACGGCGGCGGCGTGGTGCTGTCGTACTTCGAGTGGGTGCAGAGCCGGACCGGCCTGGCGTGGATCGAGCCCGTCGTGCAGCAGCGCCTCGGGCGGTTCATGCGCGAGGCCTGGGACGCGGTGGTGCAGACCGGGGACGAGTTCGACTGCAGCCTGCGCAAGGGAGCCAACATCCTGGCGGTGCGTCGCGTGGCCGACGCCGACCACCAGCGCGGGCTCTACGCCTGAGGCGGCTCGACCTCAGTCCTGGCCGCGCAGCGCGTCCCGTCCGAAGCGCACGGCGCTGAGGACGAGGATGCCTACGAAGATCGCCTGCCCGGCTCCGAGCGCGGCGGGCAGGCGGCTCAGGGCCACCCCCCCGAGGGCGCCCGCCGCGCAGCCGGCCCCCAGCCGCAGGCCCCGATCCAGGTCCACCAGGCCCGCACGGCTCCGCAGCCACAGGGCCCGGGCGCTGGTGAACACGGCCACCGAGAGGCTGAACCCGCGGGCGCCCGCGAAGCCAAGGTCCGGTGCCAGGAACAGGGCGCCGGGCACGAGGAGGAGGCCTCCTCCGATCCCGAGCACCGGCACCACCACGCCGGCCCCCAGGCCAAGCAGCGGTGCGACCCACAGGGGGGCGCGCGCGCCGACCTCTGCCGCGGCCGAGTCGGCCTCGCCCGTCAGCAGCATCCGCGCGGACACCAGCAGGAAGACCACGCAGAAGAGCGCCTTGAGCGGGCGCACCGGCAGGCGCTGGGCCACCACCGCGCCCAGCTGCGTGCCCAGCAGGGCGCCGGGCAGGGTCGCCAGAGCCAGGGTCCAGGGGACGATCGAGTCGCCGCGCAGGGCCTCGGACAGGGTCGAGGAGGTGGCGGTGCAGAACACCACGGCGAGGGAGGTGGCCACTGCCCGCGGGAGGGGCACGCCGAGGCCGTAGTGCTGGAGGGGAGTCGCGAACAGGCCGCCGCCGATCCCGCAGAGGGAGCCGGTGGCCCCGATCAGCGCGCCGAGCGCCACCTGCAGGACTCCCGCACCCCGGCCGGCGTTCGCGCCCCGGGCGCTCACGCCTCGGGTCCGCCCCCGGACGCGGCTTCGCCCGAGCGCGCGCGCTCCAGGACCGCCGTGGTGGAGCGTCCCTGAAGGAGGGGGGCGAGGACGACGCGGCCGCCGTGCTGCTCCACCCACTCGCGGCCGACCACGCCCTTGTCGCGCCAGTCCTCGCCCTTCACGAGGACCGCGGGCGACACGCGCTCGATCAGGGCTGCAGGCGTGTCGTCCTCGAACGCTACGACCCCGTCCACAACCTCGAGAGCGCCCAGGACCTCCATGCGGTCCTCCAGCCCGTTGACCGGGCGAGTGGGCCCCTTGAGGCGCGCCACGCTGGCGTCGCTGTTGACCCCCACCAGGAGCACATCCCCCTGGCGCCGTGCAAAGCGCAGGTACTCCACATGGCCCCGGTGCAGCACATCGAAGCAGCCGTTGGTGAACACCACCCGCCGCCCTTCGCGGCGCCAGGCCTCGAGCCTGCGGTCCAGGGCCTCAGTGCTGACGAGCACCTTGCCGACCCCTCCCGGGTCGAGCTCCTCCAGCCTCAGGCGGAGCTCCTCACGGGTCACCGCGTGGGTGCCCAGGCGCTCGACGACGATGCCTGCCGCCTGGTTGGCGAGGGCCACGGCGAGCCCCAGCTCGAGGCCCGCCGCGAGATGGATCGCGAGGTGGCTCACCACCGTGTCCCCGGCGCCCGTCACGTCGTAGACCTGGCGGGCCTCGGCGGGCACGCGCCCCTCAGCCCCGCTCGCGCTGCGGTGGTGGATCCCGTCGGCGGAGAGGGTGATCACCACGTGATCGAGGCGCGTGCGCTCGATCAGTTCGGCGGCCCCGGCAGAGACCTCCTCGCTGGAGCGCAGGGCGCGCCCGAGGGCCTCCTCGGCCTCCTTGCGGTTGGGGGTCACGAGGGTCGCTCCCTGGTAGCGTCCCCAGTCGCTGCCCTTGGGGTCCACGAGACAGGGGATGCCGCGCTCTCGCGCAGCCGCGATCAGCGCGGTGTTGACCGCGGGCGTCAGCAGCCCCTTGCCGTAGTCGGACAGGACCACCGCGTCTGCGCGGCCCACGGCCTCACGCGCGGCGGCCAGGACGCGCTCCTCGACAGGCCCCTCGACCGGTGTGGGGTCCTCACGGTCCACGCGCAGCATCTGCTGCACGCCGGAGAGCAGGCGGGTCTTCTCGATGGTGGGCCGCGCCGCGTCCACCTCCACTCCGGACGCGTCGATGGAGAGGTCCTCGAGCAGCTCGCGCACGGCGCGCCCCAGGCCGTCGTCCCCGACGAGAGCCACCATGGCGACCTCGGCCCCCATGGCTGCCAGGTTCGCGGCCACGTTGCCAGCGCCACCCAGGCGCAGCTCCTCGCGGCGTGCGGCGAGCACCGGGATCGGGGCCTCGGGCGAGATGCGCGCCACGTCCCCGACCACATAGCGATCGAGGATCAGGTCCCCCACCACGGCCACCCGCGGACGGCCGACCCGGGCCAGCGCGCCGAGCAGGCTGTCCGCGTCGAAGAGGCTGCTCATCGTGCCCCCTCCCACCCGGCCTCCGCGAGCCGATCGAGGACCGCCATGCGCAGGAGCGGCAGCAGCAATTCGTGCTGCCCCACTAGAGTCAGACCCGTGCCCGGGGGCCGGCGGACCACATTGGTCTCGGCGCGGTACTGGCGGATCATGTCGAGGTTGGCCGTGGTCATGCCGTCGAGCCGCCGCCCGAGGTTGATCGCCACGCTGACCGCCTTCAGGAACACCTCCGGGAGCACGACCGCACACCCCACATTGACCCACACGCCGCCGTCAAGGTCCGCCACGCGGCCGCAGACACGGTGGAAGTCGGCCAGGGCCGCGGCTCCGAGGTCGGCACCGTCGCAGCAGGGGTGCATGTGCACGATGTCCGCCCCGATGGCCGGGTGGCAGGTGACGCCGAGGCCCAGGCGAACGGCCTCGGCCGGGACCGAGAGCTCGCGGTGCGGCGCCTCGCGGTCGAGCAGCTCGGCGCCGAGGGCACGCCCGAAGCCCAGGGGCTCCCCCGCCGGAGGATGCGCACCGCGCTTCGCCGCGCGGGCCAGCCCCTCGCCCGTCTCACGCGCGAAGCCGAAGTCCCCGGCAGGCAGCTGGGTGTCGACCTTCTCGGAGGTGAAGCCCACCGTGGCGATCTCGAAGTCGTGGATCGCCCCGGCGGAGTTGATGGCGACATCCGTGATGACGCCGCGCCGCATGAGGTCGATGACGAGGGGCGCGAGTCCGACCTTGAGCACATGGGCCCCCATGGCGAACACGACCGGGCGGCCCGCCAGGCGCGCCGAGGCCAGGGCCTCGACCAGGGCCTTGAAGTCCCGCCCGGCATAGATGTCGGGCAGGGCCTCCACGAAGCGCCCGAAGCCAGGCATCGGCGGCGGGACCTCGCAGAAGTCCTCGCGCCGCACGAGGCTCGGACGCTCGGCGAGCGGCTGGAGCCGGACGCCCTTCATGGGCGGGAAGGGGTGCAGGTCGTCGGCGGTCATGGGTGATCGAGGGTTGCGGGCGCGCTCAGGGCGCCTGGAGCGCCTGCGCGGGCTCCCAGGGCTCGCGGCCGCGGAACCTGTCGTGGAGCCAGAAGTACTGGTCCGGGGCCATGCGGATCAAGGACTCGATGTGCTGATTGACCCGCGCAGCGGCTTCCTCGGGCTCCAGATCCGCGAACTGCTCCGGACCAAGGACCCGGGGCGCCACGAAGCGGAAGCGCTCGGGGTCGTCCGTCCCCAGGCATGCGTACACGAGGATCGGCTTGGGGACGCGGCGCGCGAGCACGCCGAAGGTGCGGTCGCAATTCGCGGGGCGGCCGAAGAACGGCGCCTCGACCCAGCCCCGCACGGAGCGCTGGTCCACGAGCAGCTGGGTGGTGGCTCCCGCGCGCAGCAGGGCAGGCAGCGCCCGCATGGCTCCATGGCGCGGCAGACAGAGGGCTCCCATCCGCGCGCGCGAGCGCAGCATGTAGCGGGTCAGGTAGGCGTTCTTGGGCGGCTTGATGATCGCGTAGGCCGGGCCGAGCCCGCAGGGGATCAGGACATGCCCAGTGAGCTCCCACCAGCCCAGGTGCGCGGAGAGGCCGAGGACGCCGCGCCCGTGACCGCGCGCCTCGAACAGCTCCTGCGCCTCGTCGCAGAGCTCCAGGTCGAAGAAGTCTCCCAGGCGCCGCCCCACCATCTTGGCCCGCAGCCGGTCCGCGCGCAGGGTGACATCGATGAGGTGGCGGTACGCCGAGCGCAGGACCTCCTCGACCTCGCGCGCGTCCGCCTCGGGGAACGCCGTGCGGATGAAGTCACGCGCGCCGCCGGCGTGCCGCGGGTCGAGGCTGGGCAGCGCGCGAGCGAGCAGCCCCTCGAGCGGTCGCAGGATGCCGGCGGGCAGCGCGCCAAGGCCGCCCGTGAGCGCGCGCAGGGTGAGGTACTCCACGAGCGCGCGAGCGCCCGCGGGTCCCTCGTCGAGCTCGGGCAGGGGGACCGCCGGGGTCGCAGGAGGCGCGTCCGGGATGCGCAGGTCGAGCAGGGCCTCAGCCATGATCCGACTCCGCAGGAGGACGGGTGCCGCGCTCGGGGAGGGGCAGCAGCGCAAGGAGCTCCTCGAACCACGACGCGCCGCGCACGACCTCGAGGCGCACCTCCAGCACCCAGGGGCGCAGCCCCAGGGCCTCGAGCTTGGACGCGTCCTTGAGCGTGCAGAGGACCGGCGGCCCCTCGCGCTCCGGCAGGTCCTCCGCACGGAAGGCATGGTGGTCGGGGTACGCGCGATGCTCGCGGATGCGCGCGCCGAGGCCGCGGACGGTGGCCTCGAACGCCCCGGGATTGCCGATCCCCGAGAGCAGCCGCACCTCCCGGCCCGCAAGGTCCTCGAGAGGCCGCGGCCCCTCAGGGGTCAGCAGCCGGGCCGGCGCGTGGCGCGTGTGCAGCACCGGCACGCCGGGCGCCCAGCCGGCCACTCGGACCTCGAGGGCCTCGAGCACGGCGGCGTCCACCTGATCGGTCCGCGTCAGAAGGACGCCATGGGCGCGGGCAAGTGCGGCCGGGGGCTCGCGCAGCAGGCCGCGGGGCAGGAACGCCTCCACGGGCTCCCCTCCCGCATCCGGCGCGGGCAGGCCGAGAGGGCGCGTGGCATCCACGAGGACGAGGTCCACATCGCGGGCGAGGCGACGGTGCTGGAACCCGTCATCCAGCACGATCACGGTGGCCCCGCGGTCCACCAGCCGCCGCGCGCCGGCGACGCGATCGGGATCCTGAACATGGTCCACGCCCGGCAGCAACCGAGCGAGCTCGAGAGCCTCATCGTTGGGCGCACCCTCCCGCGCGCCGTAGCCGCGCGAGAGCAGCGCGGGCGTGTGCCCGCGTGCGCGCAGGGACTCGACCACCAGCACGGCCGCCGGCGTCTTGCCGGTCCCGCCGGCGGTGAGGTTCCCGAGGGAGACCACCGGAACGCCCGCCTCGAACGCGCCCAGCAGGCGCCGATCGTAGAGCGCGGCTCTCAGCCGCGAGGCCCAGCCCAAGAGGAGCGCCGGTGGAGCCAGCAGAGCCTGGGCGAGCCCTCGCTGGGCCAGCCAGTCCTCGGGGCGGCGTCGGGGTTCGGCCAAGGCAATGACCGCGCGCGGGAAGCCGCGGATTCGAGGCGAGATCCGCCGGACGGGGCGCTGCAAGGTCCCCGTTCGCGCGGGGCGTTCAGCGCATCGGCGGGGCGGAGTCTCCGGAGGGAGCCTCGTGAGGCCTTCGCCTCAGAGGGTGGTCGGCGGAGCCTGGTTGTCCTCGTCAGGCACCAGCTCAATGAGGCCGCGCTCCATCTCGAGGAACGCCACCTTGATGGGGTTGGTCTCGCGGGTCTCGACCAGCGGGGAGGCGCCGAAGATGAGCTCGCGCACCCGCTTCTGGAGCAGCGCGGTCTTGTGGAACGAGCCCTGAACGGACTGCTGGAGGCGCTGGGGAAGGGTGAGGTCCATGGAGGAGTGTGGGGC
>JBDQFW010000114.1:0-11467 GCA_040265735.1 Planctomycetota bacterium
CCCTGCACGGTCAGATCGAGGACGAGATCACCGCGGCCATCGCGCGCGCGCGCAAGGGTCCGAAGGACCTGCCGAAGAGCGCCGCCAAGGTGCGCGGCATGGTCGCCAAGGGCGACTGGGCCAAGGCTCAGAAGCAGCTCGAGCGCGAGCTCCCGAAGGCCGAGGGCGAGGAGGCCCAGGCCCTCCAGGCCGAGGCCGCCGAGCTGGAGCGCCGGCTCGATGCGCAGCTGGCCCGGCTGCGCTGGCTCCTCGAGAACGGCTACGCCGATCGGGCCCTGGAGCAGGCCGAGGCCCTGGTGAAGGGCTGCAAGGGCAGTGACGCCCTGCTCGCCCGCACCGAGCCCCTGGCCGAGGAGATCGAGGGCGCCGAGGCCGAGCTGGCCGCGGCCAAGGCCCTCGGCAAACTGGAGGCCGCCCTCTACGAGGACGGCCCCGACGCCAAGCTCGCGAAGCGCCTGGCCAAGGTCGCCGAGGACCACGCGGGCACCCGGGTCGCCGCGCGTGCCGCGGTGCTCGCGGGCTGGGCTGACCAGTGAGCGCGGAACGGAGATCCTGCTGAGCGAAGCCCAGCTGCACGAGCGCCTGCGGGCGCGCCTGGGGCCGCGGGTGGCCCTTGCCCTGGGGGGCGGGGCCGCCCGCGGCTTCGCGCACATCGGCGTCGTGCGCGTGCTCGAGGAGGCGGGGATCGAGGTGGCCTGCGTCACCGGCACCTCGATCGGCTCGGTGGTGGGTGCGGCGGTGGCCGCCGGGCGCCTCGACGCCTACGAGGCGGATGTGCGCCGGCTGCGAGGGCGGGACCTGGCACGGCTCTTGGACCCCAGGCCCCTCGGCGGAGGGCTCTTCGCGGGTCGGCGCCTGCTCTCGAGGGTGGAGGCAGTCCTGGGCTCGCCGCGGATCGAGGACCTGGCGCTGCCCTACCAGGCCGTGGCCGTGGACCTGGGCTCAGGGGAGGAGGTGCACCTGGACTCCGGCTCGCTCCTGGACGCCATGCGAGCGTCGTGCGCGATCCCCGGGCTGCTGCACCCCGTGGAGCGCGACGGGCGCTGGCTCGTGGACGGGGGGCTCGCGAGCCCTCTGCCCCTGGCCGCGGCGCGGGCCCAGAGCTCTCTGCCCCTGGTGGCGGTGGACCTGAACGGACTCCCGGGGGAGGCGAGTCCGGCTTCCAAGGAAGCTCCTGCTCCGCGGCCCGGGCTTGTGGAATCCCTCGGCTCGGGGATCGCGGTGCTCTGCGCACACCTCACGCGCGCGGCGGTGGCGGCCGACCCGCCGGAGCTGCTCGTCGTCCCCGACCTCCACGACCAGGGACTCTTCGATCTGGGCGCCGTCCCGGACCTGATCCAGCGCGGGCGCCGTGCGGTCGAGGTCGCGATGGCCGCACCCGCCGGCGGCTGAGCCGCGAGGCCGGGGCGGCCCGCCGCGGCCCCCGGCCGAGACCGCAGGCCGGCCAAGAACGCAGAAGTGTCCAAGCGGCGGCGGGCCAAGCGCGAGGGGAGAAAGATTCGGCGATCGGCTGTCCCACGGGCTGTCCGCCACGAGTTCGCCTCCCGTCACCCTCTTCCCAGGGTGGCAGCCCCGCGCGGTTCCTACCGCACGCTCGTCAGCGGGGGGGACCCGGGGCACGGGAAGACGCGACTCGATCTCGATCGTTCGCGTCTTCCCACCTGCGGAGGAACTCTGTCCCCGTAGGGGCGGGCGTCTCCAACCCCGGGGCTCGCCAGGACGGGCGGACTCGCTGCTGGTCCCGGGGGGGAACGGCGCGGTGGGCGCGGCTCGCGTGCCGGGAACGGGCGCGACCAGGGGAGGCCCGCTCGCGGGTCCTTCCCGCGCGCGGGGTGCTCCCTCCTTCGCCGCTTGGGCGCGGCGCTCGAGGGCCGGCCCGCCCTAGAAGGACGACGTGGCCGGGCCGCGAACGCGCCGGACGAGGGCGATGGGCACCAGCAGGAGCACCGCGCCCAGGACATAGGGAGCCTCGGACGCGGCCCCGAAGAACAGGGCTCCGCCCAGGATCGGGCCCGCGGCCCGCGCGGCCGAGCCGAGGGAGCGGAAGATCCCCAGGGACAGGCCCTGGGTGTCGGCGGGTGAGAGGCGGCTCACCAGGGCCGAGAGGCTCGGCATGACGAACGCCGAGCCAACGGCGAGCAGCGCGAGGCCGGCGTAGAGCTGTCCCGCTCCGGTCATGGTGCCCACAAGGAGGAACCCCGGGAGGGTGAGGAGCATGCCCGCCAGAGCGAGCGGGGCCTCACCCAGCTTGGGGGCGAGCCGGCGCACGAGGCCGCCCTGCACCAGGGCAATGGTCAGGCCGACGAACACGAACATCTTCGCGTTGTCCATCGGGCCGTAGTCGAGGCGCTCGGCGGCGAGGAAGGTGAGCGTGAACTCCATGGCTGCGAAGGCCAGCAGGTACACGAAGTAGGCCACGTTGGTCCGCCGGACCGCGGGGGAGTCGATGCGCGCGAGGGCCTTGAACGGGGAGCGCGTGCGCTCGGCCGCCTCGGCGCCGCGCTTCTCGGCCGGGAGGGTCTCCGGCAGCCTCTTGCTGACGAGGCCGAGGTTCAGGAGGGAGATGCCGAGGGCCACCAGCGCGCAGCCGCTGAAGGGGTTCACGCCAAGGGAGACCAGGGAGGCGGGCAGAGCCTCGCGCAGGTCCCAGCCGGCCGTGAGCCCGCCGAAGGCCGGGCCCAGCACGAAGCCGAGGCCGATGCCGGCGCCGATCATGCCCATGCCCTTGGCGCGGTCCTTGCCCTCGGTCACGTCCGCGACCATGGCCGTCGCGGTGGAGACATTGCCGGCCATGATCCCGCCCAGCAGGCGCGAGAGGATCAGCACCGAGAACGGGCCCGCGAAGAACCACATCACATAGGAGAGGGCGGTGCCGGCAAGAGTGAGGAGCAGCACCGGGCGGCGCCCCTGCAGGTCGCTGCGCCGTCCCCAGTAGGGGGCGAACAGGAACTGCAGCACCGAGTAGAGCGAGCCCAACACTCCGCCGAAGAACGCGTGCAGGGCGACCTGGTTGACCTCGCCTTTCGCGTCGGTCGCGAGGCCCGCCAGGGATGTGGCGAGGCGCCCGATCACGGAGTCCGGCCCTTCCTGCGCGAGGTAGTGGTCGAGCAGGCTGGGGAACAGGGGGAAGAGGACGCTGAACCCCATCATGTCGAGGAACACGATGAGGAAGGCGAGGCCGAGGACGCGGCGGGGCGCTTCTGCTGACTTCATGGGGGCGGGCCTCGGGCAGGAGGCGCAGCGCTGAGTTTCGGACATGGCCGGTGCCGGCTCCACAGGGGATTGGCGGATCCCGCCCGGCGAGGTGCGGGGATCCGAGGCACGGGAACGCTAGTCGCGCGACGGCGCGAGCCTCCTCACAAGGGCCAGCGCGCGCGCGAGCAGGAGGCTGCCGGGCGCCCGGGCAGGTAACCTGCTCAGGATGGCCGTTCCCTTCCGCATGTGCGCCCGGGTCAGCGCCCTGGAGGCGCGGCCGGGCGGGCCGCCGCTGGATGGCGCTCTGCTGGCGCGCGCCCTGGGGACCCGCGCGGGGACGGTGCTGCTCGACAGCGCGGCCGGGCAGGGGGCTCGCTGGACGGTGATGGGGCTCGAGCCCCTCCGGGGCGCGGGCCTGCCCACGGACCTCACGGGCCTCGCCCCCTGGCTCGCGCAGCTTGAGCAGGCCGCGGGGGATCCGATCCCTGGTCCCTTCGCCGGGGGCTTCCTCGGCTCGATCGCCTACGACTGCGGCGTGGCCGGCGAGGCCCTGGACCTGCCCGAGGATCCCCAGGGGCTCCCGCGGATCCTCGGCGGGCTGTTCACGGACTTCATCGTGCTGGATCACGAGGAGGGCCGCGCGCACCTGGTCCTGGGCGACGATCCCGGCGACGGCCGCCCGCCCGTCGAGGCGCGCCGGCAGGGAGTGCTCGACGCGCTCGCTCAGGCCGCAGCGGCCCTGGATCGCCCCGGCCTTCACGCGGGCCCTCTCGTGCGCCGCACCGGGCCGGCGGACCATGCCGAGCGCGTCCGGGCCGTGCAGGCGCAGATCGCGGCCGGCGAGGTCTACCAGGCGAACCTCGCGCACCGCATCACCGCGCGCTTCGAGGGCACTGCGGCCGCGCTCTTCCTGGCCTTGCGCGAGCACAACCCCGCGCCCTACATGGGCTTTGTGGACGCGCCCGAGGGGGCCGTGGTCAGCTCCTCGCCCGAGCTCCTGTTGGAGTCCGACGGCGTCACCGTGCGCTCGCGCCCCATCAAGGGCACGCGTCCGCGCTCGGCTGACCCGGCGCGCGACCAAGCCCTGGCCGAGGAGCTCCTCGCGAGCGCCAAGGACCACGCCGAGCTGGCGATGATCGTGGACCTGGTGCGCAACGACTGCTCGCGGGTGTGCGTTCCCGGGAGCGTCGAGGTCGGGCCTCTGCCGGACCTCGAGTCCCACGCCTCGGTGCACCACCTCGCGGCTGATGTGACCGGACGGCTGGCTTCGGGGAGGACTGCTCTGGAGGCGCTGCAGGCGCTGTTCCCGGGCGGCTCGATCACCGGGGCTCCGAAGCTGCGGGCGATGGAGGTGCTCGCCGAGCTGGAGGAGGCCGGGCGCGGGCATTTCACGGGCACGATGGGGATGCTGGACCTGCGCGGGCATGCCCGCTTCAACATCCTGATCCGCACCGCCAGCGTGCGCTGGGACCGGCCTGGGGCGTCCTCCGGAGAGGTCAGCTTCCAGGTGGGCGGAGGGATCACCGCGGCCTCGGATCCCTGGGAGGAGGAGCGTGAGACGCGCGTGAAGGGCCAGCGGATGGCCCGCGCGCTGGGGTCCGACCTCTTCGAGGGGGAGGCCGAGGCCGGCCCACAAGGTGCGGGACCGGTCGCGGCATCGTCCTTGCAAGACAGGCGCTGAGGGACCTCGGGCCCGACCGGACGCGATCCGGCCGGGACCTGCCGCGACTCGGACCCTAGGATGGCCCTCGAACGGACCCGCCATGATCACGCTCTCCGCCCTGCTGCTCCTCGCCCTCCCGTCCCCGGCTCCTGCGCGTCTGGCGCCTGCGGGGCTGGCCCCCTCCGTCACGCAGGACGACGAGAAGCCCGACAAGCGCGAGGAGGTCAAGGAGCTCCTCGACACCTTCTCGGGCCATGTGAAGAAGCGTGGCGATGAGGACCTGGAGGCGATCGGGATCATCGACACCCTGCTCAAGGAGTTCCCCGAGTCCGGCCCCAAGGACCGCAAGGAGATCGTCTCGAGCCTCAGCAAGGCCCTGAAGGAGAAGCGGCGCGAGGACGAGAACGGCGTCCGCGACAACAAGCTCTTCCTGGCGGTCGGCGTCGCCCTGGGCGAGATGGGGCCTGAGAGCACGCCCGAGCTCATGGGCTGGATCGACCACAAGAGCCATCGCAAGGACCTGGCGCTGCAGCGCGTCCTGATTCTCTCCCTGGGCAAGACCAAGGACGAGAAGAAGGGGATGAAGGCGCTCATGGACCTGCTCATCCACAAGGACGCGCCGGTGCAGGCCGCCGCCGCCGAGGCCCTGGGCAACTACACCCACCTCGACCAGAAGGAGCGCAAGGTGGCCTTCGAGGAGATCCTCAAGGTGCTCAACTCGGTCTCCAACGCGAAGGACGCAGACCTCAACGACCGCATCGCTCGCGAGCGCTACGACGTGATCGCCGCGCCGATGATCACCACCCTGCAGGCCCTCTCCGGAGCCGATGTGCGCGACCCCAACGAGTGGCGCACCTGGTGGAACAAGAACAAGAAGAAGAACTGGGACGAGCAGTGAGTCCTGGTCGTCCCTTCGGGTGCAGGCGGCCCCTGGGCGGGCCTCGCACGAGGAGACCCGATGCGCGACGCCGATGACGATCCCACGGGGGCCGAGGCCCCTGGCCCCCAGCAGGGCGTGGCTTGGCGGCTGATGGGCGTGGCGTTCCTGGCCCTCGCGGGCCTGCTCGTGGTGCGTGCGCTGCCCGCGCCCGAGGCGGCCCGCGCCGAGCCTCCCGCGACGATGGCGGAGCGCGTGGCCGCCTGGGAGGCGACCCTCCCCGAAGAGCTCGGAGGCGGGGTCGCCAGGCTCCGCCGCCTGCACGCGGACGAGGGGCGCCAGCGCTTCGACGCCGAGGCCCTCAGCCGCGTGCTGGAGCGCTCCGGTGCGCCCTGGCGCCTGGAGCTGGATGGCGGCGTGCTCAAGGGCCCCGATGATGAACTCGCGGCCAGGGTCGAGCTGGAGGGCGGGGTGCTCGAGCCCGTCGCTGCCGGTGAGGACCCACTCACGCGCCTTCTCGCGCGGACCGCGTTCTCCGGATCGCGGGTGCTCTTCGGACCGGGTGAGCCGAGTGAGCCGGTGCTCGTGCTGGGGGAGGCGCGCATCGTGCTGGCCCCCGCTGAGGTCGAGGTGCCGCGTGACGAGGAGCCCCTGCTGCGCGAGGGACAGCCATGAGGTGGGAGCTGGTCCTGACGGCGCTCGGTGCGCTCCTCTTTGGCTGCGGACGGACCCCTGACACCGAGGAGGCTCCCACCGGGGTGCCCCCCGCGCAGGTCCCGGCGGGGCAGGCCGAGGCGGACGCCGCCGCGGCTGCCCCTCAGCCAGGCCCTCGCGCTCCCGCAAGCGAGACCGGTGAGCACGCGTCCTTGGCGGACGCCTCCGAGCGCGCCGCTCTGCTCGTGAGCCTCGACCGCGCACGGCAGGAGGCGGAGGACGCGCGCGCGGAGGCAGCCCTCCTCCGTGAACAGGTCGCGGCGCTCCAGGTGGAGCACGGCGCTGCCGAGGCCGAGGTCGAGCGGCTTGCGGGGGAGCTTGCGCGGCGCGATGCGCTGCTGCTGCAGCGGCAGCAGGAGCTCGTGGCGATCGCCGAGCTGGCCGCGATGGCCGGGGAGGACGAGCTGTCCTTCGAGACCCTGGCCCAGCTGGATCCGGACGCCGCGGTGCGCTCCCTCCAGGGGCCCGAGCTCTCCCAGCCCGGTCCCGATCCCGCGGTCCAGCGCGCGGAGCGCATGGTGCCTGCCCTGCAAGGACTGCTCCTGGCGGAGGGCGTGCGCGGCTGGCAGGTCGTGACCCTCGGGCGGCTCGGCACTCGAGCCGTGGGGCCCGTGGTCCTGCGCGTGCTCGACGAGCGCGGCCGCCCGGCGGGCCTGGTGGCCGCCGAGCGCCTGCGCCTCGAGGCCAGCCGCGCCGGCCGCACCGTGACCCTCGTGCTCGAGGAGGGCCGTGAGGAGCGCGGCGGCGTCTCCCTGCCGTTCGAGGGGGCTCTCTCCGTCGAGGCAAGCGGCGCGCACCTGCGCGGAGGCGTCCGTCGCATCGAGGTCACGGGCGTTGCCGTCGAGCCCTGGCTCGAGGCCCTGCCCGAGCTGTTTCGGGAGGAGGACCTTCGCCCGGCGCTGGACGACGGGCTGTGGGACCTGGTCGCCGTGCGGCAGGAGCTGAACCGGCTGCTGGCCGAGCAGGAGGCCTCCGGGCGCTGGCGCCTGGGCGGCCTTGGGGGCGTGGTGGGCACCGAGCTGCGTGATGTTCAGCTGGTCGAGCTGGACGCGGAGGGCCGACCCGCGCGCCGACTGTTCGCCGATCGCCTCGTGCTGGAGTCGGCCCCGGCGGGCGGCCTGCGCCTGCGTCTTCACGACGGAGTGC
Organism: Planctomycetota bacterium; assembly: GCA_040265735.1. Classification (GTDB taxonomy): domain Bacteria; phylum Planctomycetota; class UBA1135; order UBA1135. Next base: position 7,596 of record JBDQFW010000114.1, read on the forward strand.
AGCACCGCGGCCAGGAGCAGACGCCCTTCCTGGACGGACTCTTCACCATCGCCCTGCCCCGGGCCGACGCGGCCACCTGGCGCAGGGTCGGGCTGCCGGGCATGGAGTCCGAGGAGAGCAGCCTGCGCCGCGCGCCGGGCGCAGCGGGAAGCGCAGCAGGAGAGGCCTCGGGCAAAGCCGGGGGCGCGATCCTCCCGGACCGAGGTTGACCCACGGGACTGCGCCGCGCTCACTAGGGGCGTGGACCTGTTCGAGCATGTGGAGCGCAGGGGCTCCGGCGGCGATCCGAAGCCGACCGTCCTGTCGGTGGAGGCGCTGACGCGGGCCATCACGGGGCGGCTGACGGCCATGGGGACCGTGGCCGTGGAGGGGGAGGTCAGCCAGCCGAAGCGGGCTGCGTCCGGCCACCTCTACTTCGACCTCAAGGACTCGGGCGCGCGCATCTCCTGCATCGCCTGGCGCAGCACGGTGCAGAGCCTGCGGCTGGCGCTGGAGGGCGGCGAGCAGCTGGTGCTGCACGGCCGCCTGGATGTCTACATGCCGCGGGGCAGCTACAGCCTGATCGTCGAGCGCGTGGAGCGGCGCGGCCTCGGGGAGCTGCTTGCCCGCCTCGAGCGCACCAAGGCCGAGCTGCGCGCCGAGGGCTGGTTCGACCGTAAGCGCCCCCTGCCGCGCTGGCCGCGCTGTGTGGGGGTGGTGACGAGCCGCGACGGCGCGGGCTGGCAGGACTTCCTGCGCACCCTCGAGCAGCGCTGGCCGGACTATCCGGTGCGCCTCGCCCACGCCCGCGTCCAGGGGCAGGGCAGCGCCTCCGAGGTCGTCCGGGCCATCGACGGGCTGGCGCGCAGCGGCGTGGACCTCGTGTGCGTGATCCGCGGCGGGGGCTCCATCGAGGACCTGTGGACCTTCAATGAGCGGGCCGTGGCCGAGGCGGTGTTTCGCTGTCCGGTGCCGGTGGTGACCGGCGTGGGGCACCAGACCGACACGACCTTGGTCGACTTCGTCTCGGACCACCGCGCGCACACCCCGACGGACGCGGCGGTCGTGGCGATTCCTGAGCGGGCGGCTCTCCTGGAGCGCCTGGGCCGCGCGGAGGAGCACTTGGGCCGCGCCGTGGAGGCGGCCCTCGAGCGCAGGGAGGAGGCGCTGGAGCGCCTCGCGGGGCGCCCCGTGCTGCGCGACCCGCGGCGGCTGCTCGACGCGCCGGCCCAGAGACTCGAGGCCTTGGAGCGTGACCTACGGCACCTGATCCGTGCCCGGGGCGGCGCGGCTCGCGAGGCCCTTGCGGACCTCGTCGCGCGCGTCGAGAGACGGGCGCCCGCGCGCCAGCTCGACCAGCGGGCCGCCGCCCTGGAGCGCCTCGCGCCGCGCCTGCGTCAGGCGGCGCACGAGCGGCTGCGGAGGGCCGAGGGGCGCCTGCAGGTGGCCGCCCGCACGCTGACGGCCCTCTCGCCCCTGGCGGTGCTCGAGCGCGGGTACTCGATCACGCGCGGCGCCGACGGACGCGCCGTGCGCGGGACCGACCAGGTGGCCGAGGGTGCGGAGCTGGAGACCGTGCTGGCCCGCGGCCGCGTGTGCTCGCGCGTCGTGGGCGTGGAGCCTGCCGACGGCGGCGGCGGTATTGGGAGCGGATCCGGCAGCCACGAGGGGGCCGAAGGGTGAGCGCCGTGGAGGCCGGCCCGGCCGCGCCGCGCGTCCACGCGGTGGTGGTGAACTGGAACGGGGGCGAGGACACGGCGCGCTGCCTCCTCTCCCTGCTGGGGCAGGGGCTGCCGGCGGAGCGCCTGCACCTCGTGGACAACGGCTCGCGGGACGACTCCCTGGCGCGGGCCCGCGCGGCGGCTCCCGGCGCGCAGGTGCTCGCGCTGGGCGAGAACACCGGCTTCGGGGCGGCGGCGAACGCGGGGGCGGAGCGCGCCCTCGCGGCGGGCGCCGACCTGCTGCTCTTCGTGAACAACGACGCCCTGCTGGAGCGCGGCTGCCTGGAGCGGCTGCTCGGGGAGGCCGAGCGCGCGCCGGAGGTGGGCCTCTTGGGTCCGCGCATCGTGCTGCCCGGCTCGCCCTCGCGGCTGTGGGCTGCGGGCGGCGTCCTGGGCTTCGGTCCCAACCTCTCGCGCCTGCGTGGCGGTGGCCTCCCGGATGCTCCCGGCTGGCAGGGGACCGTGGATGTGGACTATGTGCCGGGGTGCGTGCTGCTCGCGCGCGCCGCCGCGTGGAAGGCGACGGGCGGCTTCGACGCGGCCTACTTCGCCTACACCGAGGATGTGGACCTCGGCCTGCGCGCGCGCGCGCTCGGCATCGGCAGCCGCGTGGTGGGGAGCGCCCTCGCGGTGCATGCGGCGTCGAGCGCGACCGGAGGCGGCTACAACCCGCGGCGGAAGTTCCTGATGGGGCGCGGAGCCGTCCGCTTCCTGCGCATCCACGGAGGTGCCGCTCGTTGGCTGGCGTGGCTCGTGTGCGATGTGCTCGCGCTCCCCCTGGCCCTGCTCGCGGCCTGGCCCCGCGGCGAGGCGCGCGCGGTCTTCGCCAAGGGCCTCGGCACCCTGGACGGCCTCCTCGGCCGCTCCTTCGACCCCAAGCGCCTCGAGTCGGGGCACGGTCCGGCCTGGTAACAGGCCGGCCCGGGGGACTCCTCCGGCCTGGTAACAGGCCGGCCCGGAAAGTCCTCCGGCGTGGTCATAGAACGGCCCGGTGGGGAACCCTCCGGCCGGGAGAGAAGCCGTCAGCGCGTGCGGACGGGCTGGGTCCAGGCAGCCTGCCGCTCGCCTTCGAACGCGGGGTCGGGGTGCGGGAGGTTCGAGATCACCTTGGCCCGCACGAACAGGTGCCCCGGGGTCCAGGTGTAGTTCCGCTCGGGTCCCGGGCCGCTGGCGAGCAGCTCGGGGACGGGCACCGCGCCGTCCGCGGGGCGGCGCGCTCCCCAGAACTCGATGGTGAGCTCCTCGCCCTCGCGCGGCGCGGCCGTGACCGAGAGGGTGCCGATATCGCCCTCGGGGTCGGCCTGGAGGTCGTCGAGTACGACTCCGGTGGAAGCGTAGAAGTCGCCGGCCTGCATGGCGGCGAGGAGCGCCTCGGTCTCGAGCTTCTCCGCGCGCACCTGGATCCAAGCCCGGCCCGGGGCAGCCACGGGGTTCCCGCTGTAGTGATGGGCGTCGTCGGTGGCCACGCCGTAGAGCAGGGGGAGGTCGCTGCCGAGAGAGCGCCGGATGTTCGCGAGGTCCCACATCTCCTCGCAGCCGGGACGGTCCTCGGCGCCCTGGTCGTTCGTGGAGCGGTGGCCGTTGTAGAGCTCGAAGAACCGACCCCTGCGCATGGTGGCCATGTCCTCCCAGGTCACGCCCCAGCCGAAGTTGGGGTGGTTGAGGTGGGAGACCATCGTGCGCTGCTCCTCGGCGCCGTGGTCGGCGATGCTGTCGAGCACGCGGTTGAGCACCTCGCTGACCGAGTCGCCCTGCTGCGGGGGGAGCGGGCGCGTGAGGCCCAGTGCATTCACATGGATCGGGTGGCCGCGACCGTCCTTGCCCGGAGAGCGCCAGGAGCTGGTGACCTCCTCCCCGGGGAGCACGAGGAAGCGCCCCGGCTCGGCGAAGCGCGTGCGCAGCTCCTCGAGGCGGGAGAGGCGCAGGTCCTGCCCCTCGCCCTTGGCGCGCTGCTCGAAGGTGACCTCGAGGTCCGCCTCCGCGGCCTCCACCTGCTCGGGCCGCAGGCGCGAGCCCGAGCGCTCACTGATGGGGAACCAGGTGTCTCCCTGCTGGAGCACGTTGTGGTCGGTCAGGGCGAGGAAGTGATAGTCGCGCTGCCGGTACCAGGCCATCACCACATCGGGCAGGGCATCCCCGTCACTCCACAGGGTGTGGGTGTGGGTGTTGCCC
>JBDQFW010000115.1:0-11441 GCA_040265735.1 Planctomycetota bacterium
GGGCTGGACGGGCCGCGGGCGTGGGGAGCCTGGGCGCCCTTGCCCCCTTGGGCGCAGGCCTGTCCCCGATGGGGAACAGTCCAGGCGCGGCGCGACCAAACGGTCATTCAAGGCCCTTGAGGGCCGCCAGGATGCTCCGCGTCGCCAGGGACTTGTTGAGGGTGTAGAAGTGCAGGCCCGGGGCGCCGCCCGCGAGGAGGCTGCGGCACTGCTCGATGGCGTGCTCGATGCCGACCGCCATCACTGAGGCCGGATCGTCCTGATAGGCCTCCATGCGGGCCGCCAGGGCAGCGGGGATCGAGGCCCCGCACATCGAGGTGAAGCGCTGGATCTGCGCCACGTTCGTGATCGGCATGATCCCGGGCACCACCGGCGCCTCGCAGCCCGCCGCGCGCAGGCGCTCGACGAACTCGAAGTAGTGCCGGTTGTCGAAGAACAGCTGGGTGACGAGGAAGGAGGCTCCCTGCTCGACCTTGTGCAGGGTCCAGCGCAGGTCCTCCTCGGCGCTGGGCGACTCGGGGTGGGCCTCGGGGTACGCCGCGGCCCCGATGCAAAGGTCTCCCCGACGGGCGAGATGCGCCACGAGCTCGGAGGCGTGGGCGAAGCCGCCCTCGGCCACCTGGAACTCCTCCTGGCCCTGAGGCGCGTCGCCCCTCAGCGCTAGGATGTTCTGCACGCCCGCGCCCACGAGTCGGTCAACCACGCCGTCGATCTCCTCCACGGTCGCGGCCACGCAGGTGAGGTGGGCCATGGCCGGAACGCCCAGGTCCTGCTGGATGCGCGTCACCACCTGGTGCGTGCGCTCTCGGGTGGAGCCTCCCGCACCGTAGGTCACGGAGACATAGTCGGGAGACACGGCAGCCTCGAGGTCGCGCACCGTGGTCATCAGGTTCTCGGCCCCCTCATCGGTCTTGGGAGGGAAGAACTCGAAGCTGAAGACGGTCTCACCGCGTCCGAAGCGGTCGATGATGCGAGTCATGATGCGGTAGGGGTCTCGGACGCCGGCTCGCGAATGAGCTCGAAGCGCGCCCGGAAGTCGTCAGGGATGGGAATCGGGGTCATGGTCTCGAGATCGGTGCAGACCGTGGTCATGCGCGCCTCGAGCAGGTGCTTGTCGCCCAGGGTGAAGCGGTAGCGGAGGCCGATGCTGCTGCGGCCGAGGTGGATGCAGGTGACGCTGACCACCGGACGGTCACCGAAGCGAAGGGGAGCCTGGAAGTCGACCTCCGAGTGCACCAAGGGGAAGCCGATGCGGCGCTCCAGCAGCAGATGGTAGTAGCGCTGGCCGATGTGCTCCTCCCACAGCTCCTCGAACACGTCGTGCAGGTAGTCGTAGATGCGCGGGAAGTAGGCGATCCCGGCGGGATCCACATGCCCGAAGCGCACCTGCAGGACGGTGCTGAAGGCGCTCATACGAAGAGCTCCGGCCAGGCCTCCCGGCAGGCGTCCAGGACGATCCCAGCCAGGACCTCGAGCTGCTCGTGCCCGTGCTCAGGAACCGCCGCCGCGGGATCCCCGCAGTAGCACTGCTCCGCCCCCAGCTCGGCGAAGCCCTTCTTGCCGGCACGCATGCCCTCGATCAGGCCGATGGTCACCGGCGGCAGCTCCTGCCGCACCTGCTCGCGAACGCCCTCCGGATCGACGGCCTGAACGATGGCCGTCTCGTACTCGCCGGCGTGGCACTCGCCGCTCTGGAACTCGGCGGAGAGCCGCTGGGCGGGCGCCCGGCGGGTGTGGTCGGGGAAGAGCAGGTGCAGCCGCTCCGCCGTGAGCTCGGCGTGATCGAGGATGACGCCGCGCAGGACCTCGATGTGCTCAGGCTCGAGGTGCGCGTTGCACAGGACCAGGCGCCGCGCGCCGGCCTCTTCAAGGGTGATCACCAGGTCCTCAACAAGGGCCCAGAGAGTCCCCGGGCGCAGGGACAGGGCGCCCGCGAAGCCGGACGCGAAGCGCGTGACCCCGTAGGGCAGGGCCGGCAGGACGCACGCGCGCGCTCCCGCGGCCTCGAGGGCCGCGGCCGCGCGCCGGGCCTGGGCCGCGGCGATGGTCACATCTGTGTCCAGGGGCAGGTGCGGGCCGTGGGGCTCGGTGCTCCCCACGGGCAGCAGGAACACCGTGTCGGGCCCCATGAGGGGCTCGAGCTCCTGCCAGGTGCTGCGGGCGGCCTCGATCACGGGGCCATCCTAGCGACGGGCCCGGAGGCGCCCAGGCACGACCCCCCATTCCTGGGGCCGCTTGCCCCGGTTCAGGTCTCCTGCGCGAGGCCGGCGGCCTCGGCCTCGAGCACCCGGCGCGCCACCTTGCCGCGGTCGTTGCGCGGCAGCTCGTCGCGCCACTCGAACCAGCGCGGGTACTTGTGGGGCGCGAGCCGCCCCTTGATGAACGCCTTGAGATCAGCCGCCAGGCAGGGTGTCCCGCTGAATCCCTCGGCAAGCACCACGAAGGCGAGGGGCTTGGTCAGCCCCGCCTCGTCGTCCCGCCCCACGACGCAGACATCCTGCACCGCCGTGTGCTCGCGCAGCCGGTCCTCGATCTCCAGGGGAGAGCACCAGATCCCACTCACCTTGAGCAGGTCGTCCGCACGGCCCTGGTACCAGAACCTCCCCTCGGCATCGCAGCGGAACAGGTCGGCAGTGGTGCACCAGTCGGCCTGAAAGGTCTCCTGGGACTTGGCCTTGTCGCCCCAATAACACAGGGCCGTGCTCCCGCCGCGAATGCGCAGGCGGCCCACCTCACCCTCGGGCACCGGCCGCCCCTCCGGGTCCACGATCTGCGCCTCGTAGCCTGGCACCAGCCGGCCGAGGGAGCCCACGACGACCTCGCCGGGCGCGTTCGAGATGTAGATGTGGAACATCTCCGCAGAGCCGATCCCATCGAGGATCTCCACCCCCGTGCGCTCGACCCAGCGCTCGTACAGGCTCGCGGGAAGGGCCTCGCCCGCGCTCAGGCAGAGGCGCAGGCTCGAGAGGTCCGCCCCCGCCGTGCGCGGGCTCTCGAGCATCCCGTTGATGAGGGTGGGGACGCTCGTGAGGAAGGTCGGCCGGTGCCGCTCGATCTGGTCTAGCAGCTCGTCCGGCGTCGCCCGCCCTGAGAACAGCACGACGGTCGCGCCGACTCGGAACGGGAACATCAGGTTCGTCCCGGTCGCGTACCCGAAGAACAGCTTGGGGACGGACAGACAGACATCGTCCTCGCGGTAGCCCGCGACCCGCAGCGCATAGGTCTCGGTCGAGAAGGCGAAGTCGCGCTGCATGTGCACGCAGGCCTTCGGCTTGCCGGTGGAGCCCGAGGTGAACAGCCAGCCCGCCAGGTCGTCGGGACCCGTGGGCGCCGTACGCGCGGCGGGCGACTCCGGGTCCTCATCGGCGAGCGCGGCCCAGAGATCGCGCGCCTCGCGCGGGTCCGGCTCATCCCCCGAAGCCACCAGCAGCTCGGGTGCGTCGTCGAGCCCCTCCATGGCTGCCTCCAGCTCCGGCAGAGCCTCGCGCGAGCACACGACCACGCGCGCCTTGGTGTAGGTCAGGTAGTGCCGGTAGTCCCCCGCCTTGAGCAGGGGATTGACCATGCAGAAGACACCCCCAGCACGCAGCACCGCGAACCACGCCGCAACGAAGGCCATGCCGTCCGGCAGCACCAGCAGCACGCGGTCCTCCTGTCGCACGCCGCGCCGTCGCAGGGCCGCGGCGCCGCGCGCGGCCGCCGCGCTGACCTCGGCAAAGGTCCAGGCCTGCTCCCCCACGCGCACCGCGACCTTGTCTCCACGCCCCGCCTCGAGGTTGTGGTCGAGGAAGTAGGTGCAGAGGTTGAAGGGTGCGCTGGGATCGAGGTGCATGGGCCCTTGGAGCTTGGGGGAGTCAGCTGGCCTGGAGCTGCTGCAGGATCTCCAGCGCGGCCGCCGCGTCGGCTGGGCGGTCCTGCCGGCGGGGCGCGAGAGCAGCGCGGAGGGCCGCGTCGAGGCCGGGGTCGAGGCCCGCGCGCCGCGCCGCCGCGGCCATGGGCTCGAGCGGAGTCATCTTGCTCTGGAAGACCTCCACGAACCCGCGCCCTCTCCAGGGCAGCTCCCCGGTGACCGCCTCGTAGACCGTCGTGGCGAGGTTGTAGACATCGGAGCTGGGCGTGGGGGCGTCACCGGAGAACTGCTCGAGGGGCGCGTAGAACGGCGTCCCCACGAGCTGGGTGCGGGCGCCGAGGTGCTGGGTGCTCCACAGGGCCGGGGTAACGCCGGCCGCGGTCACCACCGCGCCCTCGGGGTCCCCATCCCAGAACAGGTGCTCGGGCTTGAGGTCTCCATGAACGAGGCCCTTGTCGTGCAGGGCCGCCAGGCCGGCGAGCACCTGAGCCCCGAGGGCGGCACCCTCCGCGGAGGAGAGCCGCTCGCCCTCACGCAGGAAGGCACGCAGGCTGCGGCCGGGGAGGGCCGCGCCTCGCTGCAGGACCGTGCCGTCCTCCGCGCACACGACCTCGAAGGTCCTGTGCAGCGCCGGATGCTCCGTGCCTGAGACCTCTTCGAGGCGCGCAGCGAAGTCCGCGGCCTGCTCGCGATCGGCGAACAGCCACGATGGATACACGGTGAGCAGCTGCTCGTCGGCGCCTCCGCTCGCCTCGGAACGCGTGATGCGCCAGGCCGAGGACAGGCTGGCCTGGTGGGCCTCCTTCTGGACGGTCCAGCCGTCCAGGAGAACGGCACCGGGCACGAGGTCGGTCAGGTCGAACTGCATCTCAGGCGAGGTCGAGGTCGAGGAACTCCTCGAGGAAGCGTGCGGCGCGCAGGACATCGCCCTCGCCACCCAAGGCACGGTCTGCGTCCCAGGGCTTGGCGAACGGATCCAGGCGCGCGCCGATAGCGGCCCGCTCGTCCGTCCCGTCCCGGTCCAGCACGAGGACCGGCGCCTCGAGGTTGAGGGACATCTCGAGGGGCTGGACCGGCATGTCCTGGGACAGGTCCGCGAGCACGAGCGGCGCGTCCACCAGGATCACGGCGTCCACCCTGCGGCTGCGGCAGGCGTGCAGGAAGGCGCGCGTGCCGCCGCCCCCGGCGCCCACGAGCACGCGAAGGCCAGTGGGCACCTGCTCCAGCTCCTGCTCGAGGCGCGCCCCCGCGTCGCGGTCCGGCAGCGCGTCGGCTCCCTCCACTGCGCGTACGGCGAGGCCCCGCTCCGCGCAGGCCTCCGCCCATCCGGGCAGGGACGCGGAGGGCCCACAGATCACGAGGGTGGCGGAGGCCTCCATCAGCCCTCCAGCCCCAGGCGCGCCGCGGCGGCGGCGCTCAGCTGCAGGCCCACGGCGAACACGGGCCAGTCGAGACCGGCGTCGCCACGCAGGGCATCCGCCTGGTCGAGGAACCCGTCCACCACCTCGGCCACGCGAGCGCGACGCAGGCCTCGGTCCACGGCGCGCTCGTCCCCCGGCGTTCCCGGACGACCGAACGCCCCAAGACACAGCAGCAGCCAGCGGTCGAAGCACTCCTGCGCCCGCGGCCGGTTGTCCGCCTCTCGGGAGAAGGCCACGAAGCGCTCGACCTCGCCCTGGGTGAAGGGGCGCTCGGTGGCGACCACCTGCTGGGCCAGGCTCGCGAGCGGCTCGATACGCGACTCCAGGTAGGCCCGCGAGAGCGCCTGCTCGGCCTTCTCGGTCAGCGCGAGGCACGCCGAGAGGTCCATCCGCGTGGTCGGGTAGGGAATGCGCTCCATGCGGCCGCGCACGCGGTCGTAGGCGTCCTCTCCCCCCGCGCTCGCGTGCAGCTGCTCGATCAGCGCAAGGGCGGACATGTGGCCCTGCAGCTCCGCGAGCAGGGCCTGCTTGTCCGCGACCTCCGGGATGAGCTTGAGCGCGTGGCCGCGGATGTTGGCCGCCGCACGCTGGCGGTAGCTCATGCTCTCGAGGACCCGGCGCAGCAGGCCGCGCGTCTCCTCGTCCAGCTCTTCGAGGCCCGTCACGCCTCGCCCTCCTGCGCGGGCAGCTCGCGGCCCGTCAGCTGATCGTCGGGGATCACGAGGCGCTCGACCACCTCGCCCCCCACCACGTGCCGGTCGAGGATCTCCTCCACATCCTCCGCGGTCACGCGGCCGTACCACACGGTCTCGGGATACACGACCACCACCGGGCCGTGCTCGCACTGGTCCAGGCAGTAGGCCTTGTTCGCACGCACGACGCGCTTGAGGCCGCGCTCGTGGACGCCCTTCTTGAGGGCGGTGGCCACCTCCCCTCCGCACGCCTTCGCACAGGAGCCTCGAGGGTCTTCGCCCTCCCGCAGGTTGACGCAGGTGAACAGGTGTCGCTGGAACTTCGCCATCTAGGCCTCCTCCTTCGAGCGGGACAGGAGCTCCTTCGCCAGGATCAGCTTCTGGACCTCGCTGGTCCCCTCGTAGATGCGCAGGGCACGGACCTCGCGGAACAGCCGCTCGACGACAGTCCCCCGCTTGACCCCCAGCCCGCCGTGGTGCTGGACGGCGCGGTCACACACCCAGCTCGCGGTCTCGGTCGCGAACAGCTTTGCGCGTGCGACCGCCTGCGTGGCGTCTCCGCCCTCGTCCACGAGCCGGGCCGCAATCTCGACCAGGAGCTCGGCCGCGCGCAGGCGCGTGTCCATCTCGGCTAGGTCGAAGCGCAGGCCCTGCTGTGTCGAGAGCGGCCGCCCGAACTGCTCGCGAGCCTGGAGCCGAGCAAGCGACTCGTCGAGCGCGCGCTGGCCGAAGCCCACCGCAGCCGCGGCCACGGAGGTGCGAAAGCGGGCCAGGACGGAGAGAGCAAGGTCCATGCCCTCACCCACGGCGCCCAGCTGGTCGTCCTCAGGCACGAGGACGTCATTGAAGACGACCTCCCCGATGGGGTGCGGGGCCATGACCTCGAACCGCCGCACCTCGAGGCCCAGGGCGCTGGAGGGAACGCGCAGCATCACGAGCCCGTCCCGATCCCCGGGTTCGCCCTCGGCCCGCGCCAGCACGGTGTACTCGTCTGCGATCCCGGCGTTCGTGATGAAGGTCTTCGCGCCACGGAGGCTCCAGCCGCCCTCACGCTGCATCGCGCGAGTCGCCACCCGTGAGAGGTCGCTGCCGGCCTCGTCCTCGGTGAGGGCGAAGGCGGCGACCCTGCGGCCAGCGGCCACCTCGGGCAGGACGACCTCGCGCAGGGCATCACGCCCCGCGAGCGCGATCGCGTAGGAGCCGAGGCCCTGCTCCACGAGGGCGAGATCCAACAGGCCCTCCCTGCGCGCGAGGGTCTGGCGCAGCGCGCAGAGAGCGCGCACGCTGACCTGATCGGGGCCGCACAGCCCATCCGCCGGGGCGCCACCCCACTGCTCCGGCACGGCCCACCGCAGCCACCCGCGCTCGGCCAGGAACGCCAGCGCCCGCCTCGAGCGCTCATCCTCGGTGGCGCCGGCGCCGATGGAGGCCTCGACTCCCCGCGCCGCGGACTCCACCTCCGCGCAGAGCTCACGCAGGTCGATCATCGGCTGGCGCCCTCACGCGCCTCGGGCCCGTGCTGCCGGAAGTCCTTGGGGCGCTTCTCCATGAACGCGTTGTAGGCCTCCAGGTAGTCGGGGTGCTTCATGCACTCCGCCTGGATCCAGGCCTCCATCGAGAGCGCCTCGTCCCGGTCCATGCTCCACTCGGCGTCGAGCATGCGCTTGGTCACGGTGAGCCCAAGGCTCGGCCCATCCGCCAGCCGGGTCGCCAGCGCCAGGGCCTCCTCCATGAGCTGCTCCCCCTCCACCACGCGGTTGTAGAGCCCGATCTCCGCGGCCCTGTGCGCGTCGATGAACTCGCCGAGCATGAGGAGCTCGCTGGCGTGGCCGTGGCCGACGATCCTCGGCAGCAGCCAGGCCGCGCCCATGTCCGCTCCCGAGAGTCCGACCTGCGTGAACAGGAACGCGATCTTCGCGGAGGTTGCCCCCACGCGGAGGTCACAGGCCGTCGCCATCACGGCTCCGGCGCCGCAGGTCGTGCCATTGAGAGCGCCGACAATGGGCTTCTCGAGTCGCCTCATGGCCCCGATCAGGTCGCAGGTCATGCGGGTGAACGCGAGCAGCGTGGCCTCGTCCACGCCCATGAGCGCGCCGATGATGTCCTGGACATCTCCACCCGAGCAGAAGGCGCGCCCCGTCCCGGTCAGGACAACGCTGCGCACGGAGCGGCGCGCTCCAAGGGCCCGGAAGGTGTCCCGGAGCTCGGCGTAGGACTCGAAGGTGAGCGCGTTCAGCCGCTCGGGGCGCTCGAGCCGCACGACCGCAACGCCGTCCGTCTCCTCGTAGTGGAAGGTCCTGGGCTGCATGGCTGGTCGGTGAGGATAGTCCCTGGGAGCCCCACCCCAACCTGTGGACGCAGAGCGCCCGTGCATAGGGCGCCAGCCAGCCCCGCGCCCAAACGGCGAGCGGCGCCGCCCCGGGGGGCGACGCCGCTCGTCTTCAGGCCTCGTACGGTCTCAGATCAGCGGAACTGGATCTGGAGAGCGTTCGAGAAGTTCGAGGCCGAGCCGCAGCGGTACCACATCGAGAAGGCGATGGTGTCACCGGGGGCCCAGGTGCCGCCGCCGAGGATGACGGGCTTGGCAAGCGGGACCACGAAGCCGTTGCCAGCAGCGTCACCGTTGCCGAAGAGGCTGGTGCTGACACCGTCGGCGCCGAAGCGGCCGATGCCGTTCATGGCAGCGTTCACACCGCCGGAGACCTGGTCGTAGCGACCAAGGGGCGGGGCGAGGTACAGGATGCCGTTGCTGATCGCGGTGCCCGCGGTCAGGTTGCCGGCGGAGCAGACCATCATGTTGAACTCACCGTCGGGACCGTCGAGCACCTGAATGGTGCCGACCGTCGCGCCGGAGGGGTCACGCTGGTAGGACATCGTGGCCGGGCCGCTCGGGTTGGCGCCGGTGTTGGTGCCGCAGTGGGCGTTGCCCGGGTTCGAGAAGACGAGGTCCGGGGCGGTGTCGCAAGCGGCACCGGCAGCGTCCTCGGCGTACAGGCGGACGTACTGGGAGGCGAACGAGTTGTTCGGGCCCAGGCCGCAGCCAAGAACGTTGTTGTAGCCGCCGTACCAGTAGCAGCCGGAGCCGATGATCTGGGCGCCGGTGCTGGGCTCGACAACGCGCCAGGCGTCGTTGGTGTTCAGACCGGTGTGGCCGAGGGTCGGGTCCAGGTTGCAGGAAGCGGTGGCGCTGTAGTAGGTGCCGGTACCGCCGATCTCACCGTTGACCCCGCCCGTGGCGGTGGGGGTCCAGTTGGGATCGCCAGCAAGGATCCAGCCCATGCTGCCGCCGTTGGCGACAGCACCCCAACCGAAGCGGTCGAGGGCGACGTCGGCGTCGTAGAGGGGGGCGCAGGGAGCGCCGTCGGCGTTCATGTCGATCTCGGCACCGCCCGCAAGGTCGATGGAGACGGTCCAGAAGCCCGTGCCGCTGCCGCCGTTCTCCGGCAGGTCAGCAGTCGCGGCGCCGGCCCAGTTGATGCAGCTACCCGGCTCGTTCGGGTTGGTGCACGCGGCGTAGGCGTCGTACAGGTTCATGTCCATGGTCAGGGTGCCGGGAAGGCTCGAGGTGCCGTAGGCAATGTCGAAGCCGTTCACGCGGTAGCACTCCTTGTTGGCCCCGAAGGGACCGGAAGCGCCGGGGAGCTGACCCTCGTCAACCCACTCCGCACCGTTCTCGTGGATCTCACCGGTCCAGTAGATACCGTCCGCGGTGTTGTTGTAGATGATGTCGGGACCAGCGTTGGCCGTCGCACCAGCGGTGCGCGTCCAGGTGCCAGTGGTGACGTGGTAAACACCCGCGTGCTTCAGGGGGCCAGTGATGCGCTGGGCCTGAAGGTTCTGCGGGGTCTGCTGAGCACCAGCGGACATGGCCAGAAGGCCCATGCCAGCGGCGGTCAGAAGCAGGCTCTTGGAGTCCGTTTTCATGAGTTGCCGAAACCTCTTAGGGAGTGCCGGAATAAGGGGAGAGATGATCGCGGGTCTGGCGTACGCCGTCCCCGACTCAGGTGAAAACTAGCCTGCGGGAAGTGGCCTCGCTTGGAAAGGGGGGAATTCCAAGGCTTTGCTCCAACAGGCGCCTGACGGGACCCGATCCGCCTTGCGTCCGCCCTAAACCCTGACCAATTAGGGATTTAGATGGATAGGTCGAACCCGGGGCCGACTGCGATGCGGAACGCGATTCGCGGCGGAGACAGTCCCAGGGCCCATTCGAACGCCTGGTAGGTGCCTCAGGGCAGGACAGCCGTCGCCTCGACCTCGACCACCGCCCCCTCTTCGAGGAGATCCGCCACCTGCACGAGGCTCATCGCGGGCCAGGTTCGGCCCAAGTGCGTCCGCCACGCGGCCCCAACCCCCTCGAGTTCGGCCATGTAGGCGCGCTTGTCCGTCACATAGACCGTCACGCGCACGAGGTTCTCCCCGCTCGCCCCTGCTGCCTCCAGCAGCCGGGCGATGTTGGCCAGGGCCTGGCTCCACTGGGCGAGGAAGCCCTCGGCCAGGCGCTCCTGCTCGTCCCACCCGATCTGGCCGGCGAGGAACAGGAGCCGGGAGGCCCCCTCGACCAGGATCGCATTGGAGTAGCCGCGCGGACGGGGCCAGCCTTCCGGCAGGACGGGATCGATCTTCATGGTCACAGTTGGGGTCTCGGTCAGGTGCGAGGGCCAGCGGGGAGGCCGGCTTCCACGAAGGCGCGCTGCCCGCCTCCGCGGAGCTCGAGGACCTGGCCGGTGCGCGACCCCTGCAGCAGCTCGAGCGCAGCGTCAGCCACCTCGGCCGGGGTGACGAGCACGCCGCTTGGATTGAGGCCCGCGTACTCGCCCTTCACGGACTCGAGGTCCTTGCCCGTGCGCTCGGAGACGAATCGCGCTCCCGCGTCGGTCATGGGGCTGTCCACGAAGTGAGGACAGACGACCTGCACGCCGACGCGTCCCCGCAGATCGAGCGCGGCGCAGCGAGCCCAGCCCAGGAGCGCGTGCTTGCTGGCGGCGTAGCCCGCCACATAGGGGGCGCCGCCGAGAGCCGCCGAGGAGGCGACGAAGAGGGCCTGGCCCTGGGGGCTGGCCTCCAGGAGAGGGAGCAGGCGCTGTGTGAGCTGGCGCGGCGCGTGGAAGTTGACCTCCATCATGCGTCGCGCGTGGGCGTCGTCAGCCGCGGCGGCGCGCACCGAGGCGGTCTCCACGATCCCCGCGTTCTGGAGCACCCAGTCGAGGCTCCCTGCGCGGAGCAGCTCCGCCGCGGCGCCCTCGACGCTGGCGGGATCCCCCAGGTCGGCGGTCAGCAGGCGGCCCTCGCCCCCGGCTGCAGCCACGCGCGCCTGGGCCTCCTCGAGCCGGCTCGGGTTCCTGCCCAGGAGCCAGACCTCCGCGCCCAGGACTCCCAGGGCGTCGCACAGGGCGAGGCCGATGCCGCCCCCGGCACCGGTGAGGAGGACGCGGAGAGTTCCCACCCCCCGAGCCTAGCGGCCGCCCGTGGCCCCTACCA
>JBDQFW010000116.1:0-11294 GCA_040265735.1 Planctomycetota bacterium
GCTGAGGCGCGTCCTGCAGCGCGAGGTGGAGCCCCTCCTGACAGGCGCGCTCCTCCAAGCCGAGCCCGGCCAGGGCCTGCACCGGATCCGGGTCCGCGGCCGGCAACTCGAGCTGACCACAGAGGCTTGACGGTCCGCGCACAGGGCTCGGCGGCGGGCAGCGTTACGCTGGCCCCATGCTGCTCCCCCGCGCCATCGTGCCGATCCCCCGCCGCGCGCTCCGCACGCTCCTCGCCATCTCGGCCGCAGGGACGCTTGCCGGAGCTGCGATGCCCCTGTCCCACGCGCAGGGCCAGGAAGGCCCACGCATCCTGACCGATCGCACCGGGGCCAGAACTCCCGAGCTCACCAACGAGGAGGAGGGCTTCCTCTTCGCCGTGTTCGGGGATCGCACGGGCGGCCCCCCCGAGGGCATCGAGGTGCTCGCGGACGCTGTGGCCGAGGTGAACCTGATCGACCCCGACCTCGTCATGACGGTCGGCGACCTGATCAACGGCTACAACCAGACGCCCGAGTGGATGGAGCAGATGCGCGAGTACCGCGCGACCATGGCTGCCCTCGACTGCCCCTGGTACCCGGTGGCCGGCAACCACGACGTGTATTGGCGCGGTGAGGGGCGGCCTCCGGAGGAGCACGAGGCCCACTACGAGGAGCACTTCGGCCCCCTGTGGTACGCGGTCGAGCACAAGGGCTGCTGGTTCCTCGTGCTCTACACCGACGAAGCCAACCCCGAGACCGGCGAGCGCAACTTCAGCAAGGCCGAATGTCAGCGCATGAGCGAGGCCCAGCTGGCATGGCTGGCCGCAACTCTCGAGCGCACGAAGGACGCCCGCCACGTGTTCGCCTTCGTCCACCACCCGCGCTGGACCGGCGGGCGCTACGGCGATGACTGGGAGAAGGTCCACAGTCTCCTGGCGGAGGCCGGGAACGTGCGCGCCGTGTTCGGCGGGCACATCCACCACATGCGCTACGACGGTCCGCGGGATGGCATCGAGTACTTCACGCTCGCCACGGTGGGCGGTCACCAGGGAGGCACCGTCCCCTCGGCGGGCTGGCTGCACCACTACGAGCTGGTGCACGTGCGCGACGACGGCATCTCGGTCACGAGCTATCCCGTCGGCAGCGCAACCGATCCGCGCGCCCTTACGGACGAGGTCGTGACGGAGACGGCGCGCGTTGCGGGAGCCCTGCGATTCCAAGTGGCTGCGCAGCCCGCGTGGGACGCCTCGCGCGGCGGGGCCGGGGACTTCGTCCTACGCTGGACGAACCCCTCGACGCGGCCGGTGGAGCTGGTGGCCCAGGTCGGCAGCAAGGACGCCCGCTGGGGCTTCTTCCCCGACCACCTCCAGGGAACCGTGGCGGCGGGCGAGACGGCCGAGTTCACCGTGCGCGCCATGCGCGGCCCCGGGGGCCTCGACGGCGCCTTCGCCCTGCCCGAGGTGACCCTGCAGGCGGACTGGCTGGCCGAGGACGCACGCTTTGCCCTGCCCCTGCGGACGCAGGAGCTCCCCGTGGACCTCGGACGGCTCCCGGCGCCTCCCCTGCCCGCAGGCGAGCAGGTCCTGGCGCTCGACGGCAAGGGCGCGTGCGCCGTGGTCCCCGCCCGCCAGGTGGACCTCCCGGCCGGCAGCCACCTCACCCTGGAGTGCTGGTACATGCCCGGGGACTGCGCGGGGCGCCGCGGCCTGCTGGCCAAGACCGAGAGCAGCGAGTACGGGCTGTTCGTGAGCGACTTCGGCGTGGACTGGAGCGTCCACGTGGACGGCGCCTATCGCCAGGCCGCCGCTCCTCCGGGCACGCTCACGCGGGACCGCTGGCACCACCTGGCCGGCGTGTGGGACGGGCGCGAGGTGCGCCTCTATGTGGACGGTCGCCTCGCGGCCTCGGCCCCGGCGCTGGGCCAGCGCACGACGAACGCCCTGCCCCTGATCCTCGGCGCGGATGTGGACCGGGCGGGGAACCCGACCTCGTTCAGCACCGGACGGCTCGACGAGGTGCGCCTGTCCTCGGCCGCCCTGTACTCGGGTCCGCGGATCGAGGTCGAGCGGCGGCTGCCCCCGAGCGTGATGCCCTGATGCACCTGCACATGGACGGCTTTTCCGGCCCGTGGATCCACGATGCCGGCAGCCGCGGCGTCCGCGCGGCGCTGCGGGGGGCAGCCGCCCTCGAGCTCATCAGCGAGTAGCGAGCTCCCAGCCCAGGACGGTTATGGTGACAGCGTGACGACGCTCGCTCTCCTGCTCGCTCTCGCGGCCTGGCCGTCCTGGGCGCAGGGAGCAGAGGAGCCCGGAGCAGCAGAGCCCCGAGCAGGGGCAGAGGGAGCAGGTCAGGAGCCGGTCTGGTGGTCCCTGGCGCCTCTGAACCCGGCACCCGCCGGCCCCGTCACAGAGGATCCCTGGATCCGAGAGCCCCTGGACGCGTTCGTGCTCGAGCGCCTGCGGGCCCATGGCCTCGAGCCCGCGCCACCTGCAGACCCGCGCTCCCTCCTGCGCCGCCTGCACCTGGATCTGGTAGGGCTGCCTCCCACACCGGAGGAGGTCGCTGCGTTCTGCGCAGACCCCTCGGACGCGGCCTGGGAAGCCGCGATCGAGCGCCTGCTTGCGAGCCCCCGCTTCGGAGAGCGACAGGCCCAGGCCTGGCTCGACCTCGTCCACTACGCCGACTCCCACGGCTTCGACAAGGACAAGCCGCGCCCCCACGCCTGGCCCTACCGCGACTGGGTCATCGAGGCGCTCAATGCGGACCTCCCCTACGGCGAGTTCGTCCGCATGCAGCTCGCCGGCGATGTACTGGAGCCCGGCCCCGGGGTGGTGGCCACGGGCATGCTTGTCGCCGGGCCCTGGGACTTCGTCGGCCAGGTTGAGGTGGCGGACGGTACGAGCGAGAAGCGCCGGGTCCGCAGCCTGGACCGGGACGACATGGTGGCGACGGTCGCAACGGCGCTGCTCAGCACGACGGCGCAGTGCGCCCGCTGCCACGACCACAAGTTCGACCCCGTCTCCCAGGAAGAGTACTTCGACCTCCAAGCCGTGTTCGCGGGGGTGGACCGCGCGGAGGTCGCCTTCGACGCGGATCCCGCGACGGCCGCGAGGAGGCTCGAGCTGCAGCGAGGCCTGCAGCAGATCGAGCAGCGGCGAGCGGAGCGCGAGGCCGAGCTGACGCAGCTGCTGCTCCAGGCTCCGGGCGCGCGCGGCCTCGAGGCCGAGCGTGACCGGCTGCTCGCGGCGCTGCCCGAGCCCGACCGCACCGGCTCCATGGGCTGGCACAGCGGGCTCGCGGCGCGGCCAGACGAGAGCCGCTGGGTGATGGTCGAGCTGGCGGAGGCTGGACCGGCCGATGCGATCGCCCTCCACCCCGCCAACGAGATCTTCCGCGGGCACACCGGGGCCGGCTTCGGCCTGCCCGAGGGGCTCGTTGTCGAGGTGCGCTCCGCCGCGGACGCGCCGTGGCTCCCGGTCGGCCGCTGGCAGCGTGCCCCGGGCCCGCGCTCCACATCCAACGCCCCGCTCCTGTTCCCCGTCGAGCAGGCGAGCGTGCAGGCCGTGCGCGTGACGAGCCGGGCGCTCTTCGATCGGGGCGGGGACTTCTGCTTCGCGCTCGCCGAGCTCGAGGTCCTGGACGAGGGCAGCAACCGCGCCCTGGGCGCCGCGGTCCGGGCGTCCGACACCATCGAGGCGGCGCCCCGCTGGGGTGCCGCGATGCTGGTCGATGGGCTGTCACCCCACACGCCGGAGCAGGTCCCGCTGGACCGCGTGGAGGCCGCGCTGGCGCGCGCGCGCAGGGCGGCGCCGGGAGCGACGCGCATCGAGGCCGAGCTCCGAGCCCTTGTCGAGGAGCGCGTGCCTCTCCTCACCGCACTCGAGGCCCTCCCCTCTCAGCAGCGCGTCTTCGCGGCGGCCAACGAGTTCGAGGGTGAGGGCCGCTTCCAGCCCGTGGGCGGCGGCCGCGCCCGGCCCGTCGCGGTCCTGGCTCGCGGGGATGCCGATACGCCGGGCGCGAGGAGCGTTCCGGGAGCCTTCGCCGCCCCGGGCCACGCGGCCGCCCGGTTCGAGCTGCCCGAGGACGCGCCCGAGAGCGCGCGGCGACTGGCCCTGGCCGAGTGGATCACAGCCCCGGACAACCCGCTGACCTGGCGCTCGATCGCGAACCGGATCTGGCAGCGGCACCTGGGGCAGGGCCTCGCTCCCACCCCCAGCGACTTTGGACGGATGGGCGTCGCCCCGTCCCACCCAGAGCTCCTCGACCACCTCGCAGCGCGCCTCTTGGCGAGCGGCGGGTCGCTCAAGGACCTCCACCGCACCATCGCGCGCTCGGCCACCTACCGTCAGTCCTCAAGTCCGACTGCCCTCGCCCGCGAGCTGGACGGCTCGCGCCGCCTGCTGTCCCACGCGCCGCGGCGCCGCCTCGATGCCGAGGCCCTGCGCGACGCGCTGCTGTCCCTGAGCGGCGAGCTCGACCTCTCCATGGGTGGCCCCGGCTTCCAGGCGTTCCGCTTCGAGGACGACCACTCCCCGCGCTACCTGCACGGAGAGGCCGACCCTCGCGACCCGGCCCTGATGAGGCGCGCGGTGTACCGCTTCGTGGTGCGCTCCGTCCCCGATCCCTGGATGCAGGCCTTCGACTGCGCGGATCCGTCCGTCCTGACCGCGCAGAGGTTCGAGACAACCACCCCGCTGCAGGCCCTGGCTCTTCTAAACGACGGCTTCGTGCTCGCGCGAGCGCGCGCCATGGCGGCTCGGGTCGAGGCCGAGGATCCGGTGGACCCGATCGGGCGGGCCGTCGCCCTGGCCTGGCTCCGCGCGCCGCAAGAGGCCGAGCGCGAGGCCCTCGAGGCGCACGCGGAGGCCTTCGGACTGGCCGCTGTGTGCCGCGTGCTGCTGAACTCGGCGGAGGTCGCCCATGTGGACTGAGCCCGGCGCGACCCGGCGAGGGCTCCTGTCCCACGCGAGCCGCGGCCTGGCGGGGCTGGCGCTCACCCGCCTCCTCGCCGAGGACGGGCTGCTCACGGGGGTGGGACGCAGGCCCGATCATGCGCCGACCGCGACCAGGGTCGTCCAGCTCTTCATGTCGGGGGCAGCGAGCCAGTGTGACCTCTTCGATCACAAGCCGCTGTTGATCGAGCGCGCCGGCGAGCCCTGGGACCCGGGCCAGAGCATCGAGCTCTTTCAGTCGGCACCCGGCGTCGTGATGCCCTCCCCCTTCGGGTGGCGGCGGATGGGCGAGAGCGGACGGTGGATGAGCGGCCTCGTGCCGCGCCTCGCGGAGCGCGTCGACGACCTCGCGTTCATCCACTCGATGACCTCGCGCTCGAATGTGCACGGGCCGGCGACCTTCCTCGCGTCGACCGGCTTCACGCTCCCCGGCTTCCCCTCCGCCGGAGCCTGGGTCGGCGCGGCGCTCGGCTCCGCCAACCGCGACCTGCCGACCTTCGTTGCGCTCCCAGATGTGCGCGGCCTGCCCCCCGGCGGGCCGAAGAACTGGGCGGCGGGCTTCCTCCCCGCACAGCATCAGGGGACGGCCTTCCAGCCCAGCGCTAACGAGCCCGTCTCTCACCTGTTCCCGCCGGCCGGCGCCGGCCTCGGGCCGGGCCAAGAGGACGCGGACCGCGCGCTGCTGCGCTCCCTCGACGAGCGTCACGCCGCCGCGCGCCCGGGCGACGCGCGGCTCGAGGCCCGCGTACGCTCCTACGAGCTCGCCGCGCGCATGCAGCTGTCCTGCCCCGAGGCGCTGGACCTTGGGACCGAGCCGCGCTCGATCCGAGAGCTGTACGGCCTCGACGACCCGGTCACTGCGGACTTCGGGCGCCGCTGCCTGGTGGCTCGCCGGCTCCTCGAGCGCGGCGTCCGCTTCGTGCAGGTCTGGAGCGGCGCAGACAACGGCTTCCCGCGCCGCAACTGGGACAGCCACGAGGACCTCGAGCGTGACCATCGCGCCATGGGTCGCTCCATGGACCGTCCGGCCGCCGCGCTCGTGCAGGACCTGAAGCAGCGCGGCCTCCTCGAGGACACGATCGTCCACTGGACGACCGAGTTCGGGCGCATGCCCTGCAGCCAGGGTGGCAAGGGGCGCGACCACAACCCCGACGGCTTCACGAGCTGGCTCGCCGGAGGCGGCATCGCAGGGGGCCGCACCTTCGGCGCGACCGACGAGTGGTCGTGGCGCGCGGTGGACCGCCCCGTGGAGGCTCACGACGTCCACGCGACCCTCCTGCACTGCCTGGGCTACGACCACGAGCGCCTGACCGTGCGCAGCGATGGGATCGACCGCCGGCTCACCGACGTGCACGGCCGGGTGCTGCACGAGCTGCTCGCCTGAGGAGCCCCGACCGGCCGCGGATTCCCGTTCGCAGGGGTCTCCTTGCCACGCCGGCAGGGGCGAGCCCCTGCCAATCCGGAGCAGCGCGCCGTACCCTGCGCCGCATGCAAACCCGGCGCCGCGACCTCCTCGGCTGGGCTGCCGGCGGCAGCCTGGCCGCTGCCCCGCCCCTCTCGATCCTGGCCAGCGCCTGCCGCAGCGCCGGGGAGAGGGAGGCGGAGCTGCACGCGGAGGTGGTGGTGCTCGGCGGCGGGCTTGGCGGATGCGCCGCGGCGCTGGCCGCCTGCCGTCGTGGGCGCTCGGTGGTGCTCGTGGAGCCCGACCTCTGGCTCGGGGGCCAGCTGACCAGCCAGGCGGTGCCCGCGGACGAGAACTCCTCCATCGAGACGGGCGGCTCGACGGCCTCCTACCGCGAGCTTCGTGAGCGCGTGCGGGCGCACTACCGCGACGATCGGAACCTCACCCCTGCGGCCCGCGGCAACGCGCGGCTGAACCCCGGCGGGGGCTTCGTCTCGCACTTCTGCTGCGACCCGCTCGCGGCCCTCGCGGGGCTCGACGAGCTGCTGGCCCCTCACGTGGAGGCCGGGCGCCTGCGCCTGTTGCTCGAGCACGAGCTCGTGCGTGCGGATCTCGACGGGGACCGGGTGCGCGCGGTGGTGGTGCGCGACGCCTCCGGCAACGAGCGCGCTGTTCGCGCCCCCGTGTTCCTCGAGGCCACCGAGGAGGGCGAGGGGCTGCCCCTCATGGGGCTCGAGCACGTCATCGGGGCCGAGGGGCGCGACGAGCACGGCGAGCCCTCCGCGCCCGAGATTGCCGCCCCCCTGGACCAGCAGGCCATCACCTGGTGCTTCGCCATGGACCACCGCCCCGGCGAGGATCACGTGGGCGACGCACCCGAGGGATGGGAGCGCTGGGGACGGTTCGTGCCGGAGCTTACTCCGCCCTGGCCGGGGCCGCTGCTGTCGCTCGTCGGCTCGCACCCGGTGACCCTCGAGCCGCGCCAGTACGGGTTCGTTCCCCCCGAGCGAGGCCGCAGCGCCCCTCGGACGGAGCATCCCAACCTCTTCGCCTACCGCCAGATCCTGAACCCCGAGATCCACGCCGACGGCTCGAGCATGTGCGCGGTGACCCTGGTCAACTGGCCCCAGAACGACGCCATGGTGACGCCGCTCTTCGGGCCCGGCATCGGCCCCGAGGAGCGCGCCCGCGCCCTCCGCGAGGCGCGCGAGGTGTCCCTGTGCCTGCTGCACTGGCTGCGCACGGAGTGCCCGCGCCCCGACGGCGGCCAGGGCTGGCCGGGACTCGCCCTGCGCGGCGACCTGCTGGGGACGGAGGACGGCCTCGCGCGCCGGCCGTACATCCGCGAAGCGCGCCGTATGCGGGCGCGCTTCACCGTCGCGGAGCCCCATGTCTCCCCGGCTCTGCGCCCCGAGGTGGACGGCACCCGACGCGCGGCCCGGTTCGAGGACTCGGTCGGGATCGGTCACTACCGCATCGACCTGCACCCCTCGACTTCCGGGCGCAACTACGTGGACCTGGACTGCCTGCCTTTCGAGGTGCCCTTCGGCGCGCTCCTTCCCCAGCGGGTCGAGAACGTGCTCGCCGCGGGCAAGTGCATGGGCAGCACGCACATCACGAACGGCGCGTACCGGCTGCACCCGGTGGAGTGGGGAGTGGGCGAGGCGGCAGGCGCCGCCGCGGCCCTGGCCGTGGCGCGCGGCGAGCTGCCCGGGATTCACGCCAGCAGCAGCGCGCGCCTTCAGGCCCTCCAGGAGGACCTGACCCGCGGCGGTGCGCTCCTGCGCTGGCCCTGATCAGGACCCGATCTGCGCGGGGCCCGCGAGCCGGTCGAGCTCCGGGCCAAGCGCCTCAGCGCTCTTCGCCGTCCGCGTCCCCCTCCGAACCCCCATCGGCGGAGCCGTCCCCGCCGCCGTAGCCGAGGGCGCTCAGCAGCCCCTCCACGTCACGCGCCCCGCGCGCGTCCTCCCGGGGGCTCAGGGCCTCGGCCAGCCCCTGGACGGCGCCCGCCGGCTCGGCGGCCGCAAAGGCCTGGGCGATCCAGCCGTGCAGTCCGGCACGCAGGTCCCAAAGGGCGTCGAGGGCGCCTCCGCGCAGCTCCTCCGGCCAGCCCAGCCAGGGATCCCCGGCGGCGGGCGGCACGAGGACCGAGGCGCCGAGTCCGCCGGCGAGGGTGCCCGGCGGCGCGGGGCCTCCGGCGATCAGGTTCGCGCGCTCGGCCGCATCGGTGCCGAGGTCGTAGCGCTCCGTCGTGCGCACGCCCTGGGCGTCGGCCGAGACGATGACCTTGCCCCGGCCGTCGGTCATCCCGACGAAGGGGAAGTTGCCGTTGGTCTGCAGCAGGAGGCGGCGCTGGGGCTGCTCGCGCAGGGCGCGCCCGAGGCTCTGACCATCGAGCCCGGGGACCTCCGGCAGACGCAGCCACTCCACAAGGCTGGGGAAGAGGTCCATGGGCGACACGAGCGCGTCCGCGATGAGGCCCTGCGGGAGGGCCCCCGCTGGCGCGCGGACCACCAGCGGCACGCGCAGCATCTCCTCATAGAGGTGGTCGTTGTGGCCGAAGCGGCCGTGCTGCCAGAAGGCCTCGCCGTGGTCGCTGGTGACCACGAGCCAGGTGCGCTCCCACAGGCCGCGGTCCCGCAGCCCGGCCACCATCTCGCCCAGCGCCGCGTCCATCCAGTGCAGGCTGGCGTCGTAGAGGTCGAGGGTGTGCTGCCGGTCGGCCTCTCCCATCGGGATCTCGCCCCGGTTGGCCCGGGCCAGCGGGCGATCCTGCCCCTCGGCATAGCCGCCGGGAAACTCCTCGTCGGCCCAGGAGCTGGCGTAGGCAGGATCGACGAACGGCGCGCGGTGCTCGGCGGGCGGGGCGTAGGGCGAGTGCGGCTGCAGGGCATGCAGGTAGACGAACGCGTCCCGACCTGGGTCGCGCTCGTCCAGGAAGCGCGCCAGCTGCTGGGGCCACTCGTCCGCCCCCACAAGGTGGATGAACGACCCGTCCCCCCGCTGCACGCGCTGGACGCCTTCAGGACCGGGTCCCTCGAAGAGGTCGACCCACCGCTCAAAGCCCAGGTCCGTCGCGGTCGCGGTCGACGCGTTGGCGTTGGCCGAGGCGCCCAGGGTCTGCCAGCCGGCGCCACGCAGGTGCTCGGCAAGGGTCACCCCACCGGGGCGCGCGTGGCGACCAAAGGGCCGGAGCAGGCCGTGCCGCTGCGGCAGGAGCCCGGTCATGATCGAGGCCGTCGAGGCGACCGTGTAGGGAGCCGGGGCGTGCGCGTTGCGGAAGCTCACCCCTTCCGCCGCGAGCGCGTCCAGGTGCGGCGTGGTCTCGCGCTCGTAGCCCAGGTGGTGCACATGGCCGGCATGGAGGGCGTCGAAGACCACGACCAGGGCGAGCCGCCCCTCGGGCGCCGGCGCGCAGGAGCTCCAGAGGGCCGCGGCCAGCGCGGTGGCGTTCAGGACGCAGGGTGCAGTGGCGCGCATGGGCGCATCATAAGGGGCCCGCGCGCTGGGCTAGCATGGCCCTCATGGTGGTCCTGTCCGCACTCGCCCTCTGCTGCGCGCTGCCCGCGAGCGCGAGCTCCGCGCCGCCCCTCGACCCCTGCGCGGCGCCCGCACCGCGAGTCCAGGACGGGGCTGCCCGGAACGACGACGGCCCGCGCCTTGGCGTCGAACTGGCCGCCAAGGGCCCGGGGTGCGCGGTGACCTTCGAGGCCCTGGACGAGCTGCTGCTCGAGCGCCACGGGCGCTCGCCGGTGGGCCAGGACACCCTGAGCGGCTTGGTGCAGCTGCGCGTGGTGCGCGCCCTCGCGGAGGCCGCCGGGGTCGCCGTGCGGACGGCCGAGCTGAACGCGCGCTGGCGCGCGCTGGAGGAGCAGTTCCGGCGCCAGGGCCTCGCCGACACCCTCGAGGGGTATCTGGCGGCGAATCAGGTCTCCCGCGAGTCCTTCCGCGAGCATCTCGAGCTCGCCCTGCTGCACGAGAAGCTGGCGCGCGCCGACCTGGGGCTCGCGCCCGACGACCCCATCACCGGCGAGCAGCAGACCGCGTGGCTGCTGGGCCGCGTCCAAGAGCTGGGCCGCGTGGACGGGGCCTGGCCGTGGAGCGAGGCCCCGGTCGCCCGCGTGGGCAAGCTGGTCTCCATCAGTCGGGCCGAGTTCGCGGAGTACCTGCGCGCACAGCTCCCCGAGGACGAGCTGCGCGACGCCGCTTACGAGCTGCTGCTCGAGCAGCGCATGCTGGCGCGGGTGCCGGACCTCTCCGACGAGGCCCTCGTTCGCGCTCTCGATGCAGAGGTGGAGCGCCGCAGGCTCGAGATCGAGACGGCGCCACGCTTCCGCGGTGCCAAGTACGAGCAGCTGCTGCAGGCCCAGGGCCTGACGCTGGAGAGCGTGCGCGCCGACCCGGCAGTGCGCACGGCGGCCCTGGCGCACGTGTTCGTCGACCGCACCCACGGCGACGAGGGACTGCGGCGCGCCTACGAGGAGGAGCGCGCCCTGTTCGACAGCCTGCACGGCGAGGGCTGGTCGCTCTCGGTTCTCGTGCTGAAGGCGGCGGCCTTCGCCAACGATCTCAACCCGCGCACCTTCGAGGCCGCCGAGGCGGAGCTGATCGAGCTGCGCAGCCGCGCGGGCCGCGACGCTGCCAGCTTCAGCCAGCTCGTCAAGCTGCACTCCGAGGACCCTGGCACCCGGGAGAGGGACGGCTACCTGGGCGTCGTGACGCGCGAGTCGAGGCTCGTTCCGCCCTCGGTGCGGGACGCCGTCTGGCAGCAGGTGGACGCGGCCGCTGCGGAGGAGGGCGGCGAGCAGCCCCTCGAGGGGGCCCTCGTGGGCCCCGTGCGTATGCAGGGGGGGGTCCTGCTCGGCCGGATCGGCGTCCACCGTCCGGCTCCCACCTGGGAGGAGATGTCCGGGCATGTCCACCGCGAGCTGCGGCGCCGGCTGCTGGAGGACCTCCTCCCC
>JBDQFW010000117.1:0-11193 GCA_040265735.1 Planctomycetota bacterium
CGGGTGCTGCGGTCGCCGCGCAACGACGGCTACGCCGGCGGCCTGGCGCGCGGGCTGGCGGGGACCGAAGGGGCCGAGGACGACCTCGTCATGGTGCTCAACCCCGACCTGCTCCTGGAGGAGCGCTGCCTCGAGCACCTCGTGGCTCATCTGGCGGCGGACCCCTCCGCCGGCGTGGTGGGGCCGCGCACCTGGCTGGACGAGGGGCGGACCTTTCAGCTTCCGCCGCCGATCCTCCCCGGAGGGCGCACCGAGCTTCAGGACCTGCTCGCGGCCCGGCACCCGATGGCTGCCCGGCAAGTCGCCTCCCAGCGCTCGCGCCTCGCCTGGGAGGCCTGGCTCGCCACCCGCCCCCTCGAGCGTCCGATGCTCTCGGGCTCCTGCCTGCTCATGCCGCGCGGCGTGCTGCGGCAGCTGGGCCTGTTCCTCGATCCGGCGTTCCCGCTCTACTACGAGGACGCGGACCTCGCCAAGCGCGTGCACGCCTTGCGGCGCTCGTGCGTGTTCGTCCCCGCCGCGGAGGCCGTTCACTTCGGCGCGCGCTCGTCGGGGACCGGGGCCTCCTTCGAGGAGGATCCGCGCGCGCGGTGGCGCGTCTCCCGCGACCTCTACCTGGACCGCTACGCGAACCCCCTCGCGCGGCGCGTGGTGAGGTCCCTCGAGGCCTGGTGGCAGCGCGGTCCGAAGGAGCGCCTCGGGCGGCCCGCTCACCGCGCCCACGACCTGGGCCCGTTCACAACGCCGCCGGCGATCGACCTGCCCCCCGGCGGCCCGTGGCTGGTGGAGCTCTCCCTCGCGCCGACCTTCGGCTTCGCCGCGGGCGCCGTCCTCCCGGGCGGGACGCAGGTCCTGCCAGCGCGCACCTTCGACTGGCTCTTCGAGGGTCCGGTGCACCTCCGCGTGCTGGCGCCGCACGACCTGCGCTGCTTCCGCGCCTACACCTTCCAGAAGGCGACTCCCGTGACCGCGGCGCCCTCCCTTGAGCTGCTCGAGCGGGCGCGCAGTGATCGCGGGCGCGTGTGGCACGCGCTCCAGGACGCGGCGCGCGTCGACGCCCCGGCGAGCGTCCGGAGCGCGCGCGGGAGGAGAGTGGCGTGAGCCTCCTGGCGCCGCCGTACGAGGCCGATGGGGGCCGCGTGCTGTTCATCGTTCCGCACCCCGACGACGAGGTGCTTGGCTGCGGCGCGGCCCTCCTCGCCCATGCCCGCGCGGGTTCGCCCATCGACGTGCTGCAGGTGTTCGACGGAGCCCTCGGAAACCCGAGCGGCAGCGCGGAGCCGGAGCTCGTCCTGCGGCGCGAGGCGGAGCTGCTCGCGAGCCTGCAGACCCTCGTGCCCGAGGCGCCGCCCACGCTGTTGAGCTGGGGGCTGCCCGAGGGGCACGCTCCCAGCAGCGCCGATCTGGCGCACGCGGCCCTGAGGCTGGAGCGGCTCCTGCGCGAGCGCAGGCCGACCACGGTCTTCGCCCCCTGGGCGGGGGACGCGCACCCCGACCACCACTCGGTGTCGGCTGCGGTCGCGACCGCGCTGGACGCCCTCGGACCGGAGGCGCCGCGCGCGGTGGCCTACGAGGTCTGGAGCGATCTCGACCCGGACTGGGTCGTCGTTCCCGAGGGGGACGACTGGGCCACCCTCGAGCGCGCCCTTGCGTGCCACGGCAGCCAGGGTGGAGAGTCGGAGCTGCGCGCGTTCCTGCGCGAGCGCGGGCGCCGCCGGGCCCTGTCCGGCAGGGCCTTTGGGCAGGCCCTGGCCTGCTTCGCCACGCGGCGCTCCCATGGGAGGGCCGCATGAGGATCGCGATCGTCGCGTCCCTCCTTCCGCCGGACGCGGAGGGAGGCACCGAGCGCGTGACGCTCACCCAGGCCCTTGGGCTGAGGGCCCTGGGGCACGAGGTGCTGCTGCTGGGCGGCCGGCCCACGGGCCGTGCCAAGACCGTGCGGGATCAGGACGGTCGGCTCACCACCGTGCGGCTCGGCTCGGATCCCGCGGAGGCTCCCGACCCTCTTGGGCAGCGCCCGGCCACCTTGCAGCGCCTGCTGGCCGAGCTGCGCGCGTTCCGGCCCGAGCGCATCCTCGTGCAGAACTGGTGGAACCTGCACCCGGACCTGGTTGCCCGCTGCAGCAGCCTGGCACCCACCGCCCTCGCCCTGCACGACTTCCACGGCCTGTGCCCGCGCTCGTTCCGCACTCCGCCTGAGGCCGGCCACGCGTGTCCGGGCGCGGACGAGTATCGCGCACGCGACCTGAGCGCCTGCGCGCGATGCGTGGCGCCCTTGGCAGGCAGCCTCTCCTCGAGCCGGGTCCACGCCCTGCTGGAGCAGCGCTTGGCCCTCTTCGAACGCCAGCTCGCGGCAGCGTCCCTGGTGCTCGTGCCCAGCCGCACGCACCTCGTGCGGATCACTGACCTCGTGCCCCTGCATGGCAAGGGGCGCATCCTCGAGCCGGGGCTGTGCCACGAGTTCAGCGGAGCGGCGCCAGCGCCGCGCCCCTGGGACGGGCGTCGCCCGCTGCGCATCCTCCACCATGGCCGTCGCAGCGAGGCCAAGGGCACCCTGGACCTGGTGCGCGCCCTGGCGGACCTGCCCCCTGGCTCGGTCGAGCTGGTGGCCCTCGGGGGGGCGGAGGAGGGCCTCGATGAGCGCCTCCGCGCGGCCGCTCCGCGCGTGCCCATGGAGCTGCACGGAGCCTACGACGCAGCCGCGCTCGAGCAGGGCGCCTCCGACGCGCACCTCGCGGCGCTCCCCTCACGACTGCCCGAAAGCTACTCTCTGGCCGTGGACGAGGCCCTTGCTCTGGGACTGCCCGTCTGGGCCTGCTCGGCGGACGCGGCGCGTGAGCGCCACGGCGCCGAGGTCGTCCGCGAGCTCCCGCCGGCGGATCCCGGCGCCTGGACCCTCGCCCTTGCTGAGGTGCTCGAGGATGCCCGCCGCCTCGAGGCCCAGCGCGCCGCGGTGCCCGAGGACATCCCGCTCGCCGGGGCGCAGGCCGTGCGTCTCGCTCGGCTCCTGCTGGGGGATGGCGCGGGCATCGACCGCCGCGCCTCCTAGGGAGTGCCCATGGACGGGATGCCCCGACTGCTGCCCCTCGACGACCTGCCGCGCTCGGTGCTGGTGGTCGCTCCCCACGCGGATGACGAGGTCCTTGGGTGCGGCGGCGCGGTCGCCCAGCACGCCGCGCGAGGGGACGCGGTTCGCGTGCTGGTGCTCACCGCCGCGGAGGGGGAGCCTCGGCTCGAGGAGGCCCGCGCGGGCGCGCGGGTGCTCGGCGTCGCGGAGGTCGAGGGCCTCGGGTGCACGGACGGCGCCGTGGGCCGGGAGCACGGCCTCGTGCAGCGCCTGCAGGAGCGGCTCGAGGGGATCGACCTGCTCTATGCCCCCGCGCCCAGCGAGACGCACCCGGACCACCGCGCGACGGCCATGGCCTGCGCGGCCGCGGCAGCCCCGCGCGCGGATCTGCGCGTCCTCGCCTATGGGGTCAACCGCGCGCCCCTCGCAAACCGCCTGCTGGACATCACGCCGGTGGCCGAGCGGAAGGACCAGGCCCTCGCGGCGCATCGCAGCCAGGCGGCGAGCCTGGGCCAGCGAGCGCTCGACGCGGACCGCGCCGCGGCGGCGGATGTGGACCTGCCCGGGGTCGAGCGCGTGGAGGCGTTCGTGGACCTCGACGGCCCGGGGTTCGCGCGCTTCGCCCGCGAGACCGCGGCGCTGCTGCAGCACACGCAGACATGCGTCGGGTCGGGCGCTGCGGGAGACGGGCCGCGGGTCACCGCCGTGATCAGCACCTGGAACAAGGCGGGCGATGTGTGCGCCAACCTCGACGGCCTCCGCGCCCAGGTGCGCCCCTTCGACGAGGTGGTGGTCGTGGACAACGCCTCCAGCGACGACACGGCGGACCGCATCCGCGCTGGGTACCCCGAGGTGAATCTCGTCGTGATGCCGCACGATCGGTTCGGCGCCTGCGAGACCTTCAACCTGGGCTTTCGCACGGCCACCGGGGACCTCATCGCGATCCTGGACGACGATGTGGTCCTGACTCCGTCCTGGCTCGAGCAGGCCCTGGAGCGGCTCCGCCAAGAACCCGCGAGCACGGCCATCGTCTCGACGATGATCGAGGAGCCCGGGATGCCCGAGGGCTACCTGCGCGCCGAGCGCGCGCGCGGAGAGCGCTACATGAGCACCTTCCGCGGCTGCGCGAGCCTGGCCCGCCGAGCGGACATCCTCGAGGCCGGGGGGTACGACGAGCGGCTGTTCATCTACGGCAACGAGCGCGATCTCACCTGCCGGCTCCTCGCACGGGGCAAGCGCGTGCTGCAGTTCCCCGGCGCGGTTGCCTTCCACCGGACGCCCTTCGGCATGCAGATGGGCAAGCGCAGCCTCTACTACCACGCGCGCAACGCCTGGCTCTCGATGCTGAAGCATGCGCCCCTGGGCGATCTGCTGCGCATGCCGTTCCTCGTGGTCACGCGCGTCCTGCTGCGGGGGCGAGCCGCGGAGGAGGCCGGTGAGGTGGGGGACGCCGTGGGGACCATCGGTCTGGGGCGGAGCCTGCGCGAGACGCCCGGGGCCCTCGGCATCCTGGCGCGGGCCGGCCTCTCGGTCCTCTGGAACATCCCCTACTGCCTGCGCCGCCGCGAGGTGGTGCGTCACCCGGACTTCGAGCTGCCCCTGCGGTGAGGTCTCCGCGACCCCGGACCTCTGCATGACCGTCCCCAGCCCGACCCCGAGGACCGCGCGGGAGTCCGTCGACGGCGTCACGGCCGTGGTCGTGAACCACCAGGGCGCGGCGTACCTGCCCCGCTGCCTGGATGCCCTGGAGGGGCAGGAGGGGCTCGCTGAGATCCTCGTGATCGACAACGCCTCGACGGACGGGAGCGCTGCAGCGGCGGCGGCCCGCGGAGGCCTGGTGCGCCTCGTGGAGGCGGGCGGCAACCTGGGCCCGGCCGCGGCGCGCAACCTGGGGCTCGCCCAGGTCCGCACGCCCTGGGTCCTGTTCGTCGACAACGATGTCTATCTGCCCGAGGGCGCCGTGGCGTCCCTGCTGGCCGCCGCGCAGGACGAGCCTCGCGTGGCCCTCGTGCAGCCGCGGAGCGTGTTCGCCGGGGAGCCCACGCGCGTGCACTACGACGGCGGCAGTCTGCACCACCTGGGGCTGTTCTCCCTGCGGAACTGGTACAGGACCCTCGACGGCGCGCGAGCGGCCGACCCCGCCCCGCGCGTGGCCGTGGACGGCGCGATCAGCCTCTGCCTGCTGGGGCGGGTGGACGCGCTGCGCGCCCTGGGCGGCTTCGACCCGCGCTACTTCATCCTCTTCGAGGACCTGGACCTGTCGTATCGCGTGCGGGCGGCCGGCTGGAGGATCCTCAGCCTGCCCGGGGTCCTCGTGGAGCACGACGCCGGCACGGCCGGAGTGAGCTTCCGCGAGGGCGCCCGCTATCCGGCGCGCCGCGTGTTCCTGCACGCGCGCAACCGCTGGCGGTTCCTGCTCAAGAACCTCGGTCTGCGGAGCCTGCTGCTCACCCTCCCGTCCCAGGCCCTGTACGAGGTCGCGTACCTCTTCCTGGCGCTGCGGCACCGCGCCCTCGGCTCGTGGCTGCGTGGCAAGGGGGCTGCGCTGGCCTCCCTGGGCGAGGTGTGGAGGGCACGCGCAGCGGTCCAGGCCACGCGCGTGGTCGGGGACCGGGAGTTGCTCGTGGGCGGACCCCTGACCCTGACTCCGGACGCCGGGGCACGCGAGCCCGCGGCCCGGTTCCTGGATGGGTGGTCCCGGCTCTGCTTCCGGCTCGTCCGGCCCCTGCTCTGACCGGAGCTCGCGCGGCCCGTGCGACCTCGAGGGCACCGTGATCACCGTGGGCACGGTGATCCCCGGAGGCACAGGCATCACCGTGGGCACGGTGATCCCAAGAGACACAGGGATCCCAAGAGACACAGGGATCCCCGGACGCACAGAGATCCCCAGGCCCTGCCGGTCCTTAGGCTGTGGCCATGAAGACCCTTCTGAAGGTGCTGCTCGGGCTGTTCGCAGCGCTCCTCCTCCTGTTCTTCGGCGGCGGCATGGCCCTGTCGGGGCAGGCTCGGGTCGAGCGCACGGCCCTGGTCGAGGCGCCTCCCTTTGCCGTGCAGGCGGTGGTCGAGGACCTGTCCACCTGGCCCGAGTGGTCCGCCTGGAACAAGGAGCGCGATCCGCAGGCAGAGTGGTCCTTCGAGGGCGAGCCCGGGGCCGGCATGCGCTGGTCCTGGCAGAGCGAGGGGCCCCTGGGCACCGGCTCCCTGACGGTCACGGGCTCGACGCCCGAGCGCGTGGACTTCCAGCTCCGCTTCGAGGACTCCTCGGGGCTGATGGAGGCGAGCGACGCCATGGTGCTCACGCCGACGGAGGAGGGCACACAGGTGACCTGGGCCATGGACCACACCTTCGATCCGCTGCTGCTGCGCTGGATCGTGCAGCTGGGGGTGTTCGACGCGATGCTTGGGGCGGACTACGAGGCGGGCCTCACTGGGCTGGGCGAGCGGCTCGCTCCTGAGTCCGCGGACGCGGCACAGCCCGCGGCCGGGGACCCCGAGACCGAGGAGCCGAAGACCGAAGCACCCGCCAGCGGGGAGTAGGGCACGGCCCTCGCGGAGGGATGCGTGCATCGCCTGCGCGCGCGTTCCTAGACTCGGACGCGATGCGCGTCCTCCTCGTGACCCACCGCTTTCCGCCCGCCCACCAGGCGGGGACCGAGCGGCACGTGGAGGCCCTGGCTCGAGAGCTGGCGGCTCGCGGTCACGAAGTCCTCGTGCTCACCGCGGAGAAGGACCTCGCGCAGCCCGACCTCTCCCTGCGAAGGCGGGTGCATGCGGCCGGCGAGGGGGCGGCCGGGCCTGCGGTCCAGGTCGTCGAGCTGATCGACAACCTGCTGCTCCAGCGCTACGAGGAGACCTGGGACCGGCCGGCCCTGGCCTCGCTCTACGACGAGGTCCTGACCGGCTTCCGCCCCGAGGTCGTCCATGTGCACCACCTCATGTACGGCGGCGTGCAGCTCCTCGAGCGCGCGCGCGCGCGCGGTGCCGCGGTGCTGATGACCCTGCACGACTTCTGGCTCGAGTGCGGGCGCATGGGTCAGCTGCGCTCGGCGGACGGCCACCTCTGCGAGGTGGTGGACACGGCCCGCTGCGGCCGCTGCCTGCCGTCGGTGGCCTGGCGCCAGCCGGCCGGAGCCCGCACGGTCGCGCGGGTCCTGCGCGGCGTGCGCCGCTGGACCGGGCTGGACCTGCTTCCCGCGGCGACCCGGGCTCGCCGCGCCGCGCCGCCGACCCTTCCCACCGTGGACGCGGAGGAGGCGGCGCGCTTCGAGGGCTGGGCCCGCGTCCGGACGCGCACCATGGTGGACTCCGTTCAGCGACACGCGCAGCGCGTCGTTGCCCCGAGCGCGTTCCTCGCCGCGCGTACGGAGGCCCTGGGCATCCCCGCGGACCGGCTGAGGGTCGTGCCCACCGGCCTGCGCGAGGTGGTGAGCTCCGTGGGCGCGGGCGAGGCACGCTCGGGCCCCCTGGGACTGCTGTTCCTCGGGACCCTCGTGCCGGTCAAGGGCGCGCACCTCCTGCTCGACGCGTGGGGGAGGCTCGGGGAGGCCGCGCGCGGGCGCGGCGTCCTGCGGATCCACGGGCCGGGGGGACACGACCCCGGCTACGAGGCCCGGCTCGCCGGCTTGGCCGCGGAGCACGGCGTGCAGATCGGAGGCGCGCTGGACAGCCAGGGTGTGCAGGCCGCCCTCGAGGCCGCCGACCTCGTGGTGGTGCCGAGCCTGTGGTTCGAGAATCGACCCACGGTCGTTCTCGAGGCCCTCGCCGCCGGGAAGCCGTGTCTGGTCGCGGACCGCGGCGGCATGGCCGAGCTGGTGCGCGAGGGGCGCGAGGGCTGGCACTTCCGGCTGGGTGATCCCGTGGACCTGGCGCGCGCCCTGCGCGAGCTCCTGGTGGCTCCTGCGCGCGTGCGCGCCCTGCGCCCCGACGCGAGCCACCTGCCGCGCTTCGCGCAGACGGTGGACGCGCTGCTGGAGCTCTACGAGGAGAGCCTCGAGGAGCTCGGCGACCCCGCGGGGCGGAGCGGGCCGCGGGGCCTCGTGAACCCGACGAAGGGGGAGGAACGGCCGTGAGGCTCGCCGTGCTTCTCCACGCCTGGCCGCCCGAGCAGCTGGGCGGCACCGAGCTCTCGACCCGGCGCCTCGTCCACGCGCTCGTCTCCCGCGGCCACGAGGTGCTGGTCCTCGCGGGGACCCTGGAGTTCTCGCACCCGCCGTCCGTGCGCCGCCGCCGTGAGGTGGAGCCCGTCACCGGGCGCCCCTACACGGTGGCGCTCGTCGAGCGCAGCGATCCGTACTTCGACCACTGGCAGAAGCACCGCTGTCCGGGCTCGACCCGCGCGGTCCTGGACCTGCTGCGCGAGCACCGCATCGAGGTCCTGCACCTGCAGCACTGGCTGCGCTCGTCGAGCGACATCGTCCGCCGCGCCGCGCTCCAGGGGGTCCCCACGGTCGCGAGCCTGCACGACCACGCGACCACCTGCCTGCTGGGCTGGCGCGTGCATCCGGTCGAGCGGCGCGCCTGCGAGCGCGTCTTCGACCCGCTCGGCTGCGCTCGCTGCGCGGCCCAGGTGCCGCCCTTCACGCCGTGGAAGTCCCTCGACCAGCAGGCCGTTGCCGCGAGCGAGCGCGCCGCGGCGTTCGAGGCCGAGCTCGCGGCCACGGCCCGCGTGCTGGTCCCCAGCCTCGCGCACGGCGAGCTGCTCGTCCGCATGGGGCTCGAGGTGCAGAGCCTGCTCACGGTCCCCCCGCTGGTGCCTGTGCATCTGCGGCGTGCGGAGCCGCTGCCTGCTCCGGGTCCCGGCCGTCCCCTGCGGATTGGCGCGTGGGGGCTCTCCGACGAGGCCAAGGGTGGGGGCCTCCTGCGCGAGGCCGCGCGCCGGCTGGAGGGCCGCGTGGAGCTCGTTCTTGCGGGGCACGCGGCTGGAGAGGCCGAGACCGGCGTCGAGGTCCACGGCGCCTATACGCCGGGCGACCTGGCGGAGCACCCGGTGACGCAGGTCCACGCGGCCGCTTCCGGGACCATCGCGCTCGAGTCCTTCGGCCTCGTGGCAAGCGAGGCCCAGGCCCTTGGTCTGCCCCTGGTGCTGCCGCTGGCCGGCGCGTTCTCGGAGCGCTTCAGTGAGGGAGAGGGCGTGCTCTTCTACGAGCAGGGCAGCGCCGCCGGCCTGGCCGCCGTCCTCGAGCGGCTTGCGTCCGAGGACGGCCTGCTCACGCTCCTGCGGCGCAGGCTTCCGCCCGTCGAGGAGGACGAGGGGCAGGTGATCGAGTTCCTGGAGCGGCTCTATCAGCAGGTGGCGGACGATGGCCCGCCCGCGGTGGAGGCGCCCGCCTGGTACGAGGACCGCATGGCCGAGCTCGCCGCGCAGGCCTGGGACGATGAGGTCAAGCGGCGGACACGCGCAGACCTGGGCTTCCAGGACGAGGGCGGGGCGTGAGCGCGCGCTGGCTCCTGCTCTGCCTCGCCGCCTCCTGCTCCGCGCCGCGAACCGAGGGCGTGCCCGAGCTGCGTGCAACGGAGGAACTCCCGCCCGCGCACCAAGAGGTCCTGGCCGCCTGGCGAGCGCGCGGGGCGGACTGGCCCCTGGTGCGCGAGCGCGCCCTCGAGGATCCGGCGCTGCGCATGTTCCTCGTGGACAACGCCCTGGTCGACCTCATCCGCGCGTGGCAGCGCGGGGACTTCACCTTCGCCGATCCCGGGGGGTACGAGGAGGTGCGCGCGGAGGTTGTGGCCCTGGGCTCCGCGGCGGCGCCGAGCCTCGCCGCCCTGCTCGGAGTGGGGAACGGCTATGGGCCTGCGATCGCGAGCGACGTGCTCCTGCGCATGGGGCCCGCCGGGGTCGAGGCTCTCCTGAGCGAGGCCGCCGGCGCGGACGCCGAGCTCGTGCGAGGCCAGGCGCTCGATCTGCTCGGGGGCTTTGGCGAGCTCTCGGCCGCGCTCGAGGAGCGTGTCCGCCAGGCCGCCGTCGACGCCCTGGCCATGGATCCGGCCTGGATCGTGCGCGAGCGCGCGGCGCGCACCCTCGCCCGGCGTGCGCGGGTCGGCAGCGCCGGCGCTACGGGCGAGGCAGACGCGCGCCTTCGCGAAGTCGTCGCAGCCCTCTCG
Source organism: Planctomycetota bacterium (assembly GCA_040265735.1). GTDB lineage: Bacteria > Planctomycetota > UBA1135 > UBA1135. The sequence continues at coordinate 10,166 of JBDQFW010000117.1, forward strand.
CGTGCGCTTGCGGACGAGGATCCTGCGGTGGCTCGCGCCGCGGCCGTGGGGCTCGGCCTGGTGGGGGATCGCCGCGCCGTGCCGGCCCTCGTCAATCACCTCGAGCGGGTCCTGCGGGGCGACGACCTGGCCGCGGCCCGCGCCGTTCAGCGGGGACTCGAGACCCTGACGGGGGTCCAGGGGCTGCGGACGCCGGCCCAGTGGCGCGACTGGCTGCGCTCGTCGCGGCGGTGAGGCGCGTCGCCGCCCCGTGCTTGTATCCCGGAGCCCCAGAGCCCACGCTGGCGCGCCATGTCACGCTGGAAGGTGGAGCGCCGGACCGGTCAATGCGGTCGCTGCGAGCGCGCGTTCGCGGATGGCGAGCTGCACCTCTCGGTGCTCGAGCTGACCCAGGAGGGCCTGCGCCGCCGGGATGCCTGTCGCGAGTGCTGGCACCGAGAGGCCCCCGAGGGCGCGCCGCCGCGCGGTCAGGACCGTCCCGGCGGCGAGATCCTCGAGCGCTTCTGGTGGGGGACCCGCCACCAGGCCGCGCCTGAGAAGGCGGTCAAGATGGACATGGAGGTCCTCGAGCAGCTCTTCGACGCGCTCGCGGAGCGGGGCGAGGAGCGCCTCGCGGAGATCCGCTATGTGATCTGCCTGCTGCTCATGCGCAAGCGGCGCGTGAAGCTCGTTCGGCTGGTGCGCGAGCAGGGGCGCGAGGCCTTCCTGGTGAAGAAGCCCCGTCGCGAGGAGCAGCACCGCGTGGCTGTCTTCGACTTCGGCCCGGAGCGCATGGAGGGCATCCGCCACGAGCTGCAGGCGCTGCTCGACGGCGCGGGCGAGGATGTGGATCCGGTCGCCGTGCTCGAGGCGGCGGACGCCGAGCTCGCCGCCGAGGCAGAGCGCGGAGAAGCCACCTCCACGGAGGAGGCCTCCGAGGAGGCGGAGCCGGATGACACGGCGCCCGAGGACACGGCGCCCGAGGACACAGCGCCCGAGGACACAGCGCCCGAGGACACAGCGCCCGAGGACACAGCGCCCGAGGACAC
>JBDQFW010000118.1:0-11172 GCA_040265735.1 Planctomycetota bacterium
GTGCTCGCGAAGCTCGGCATGGCCCCCTGCGGTCGCGAGGTGGAGGAGGACGGCTCGGTGACCCTCGTCTACGCCAGCACGGCCTCGCCCGAACAGCCCGGCGCAGGCAGCTAGGGACCCTGTCCGCGCGCGCGGGCCCCTAAGCTGGTCCCATGCGGTTGCGGCCCTCGTTCCCCCTCCCTCGCGCGTCGGCCCCTGCCGCGCTGCTCCTCGTCCTTGCGGCCTGCTCTGCCCCCCTCGAGCCGGTCCCTGCCACGGAGCCCGCCGAGCCCGTGCGCGCGCGCAATGTGATCGTCGTGATGACCGACGATCAGGGCTGGGGAGACCTCTCTCTCCACGGGAACCCCGTCCTCGAGACGCCGGCCCTGGATCGGCTTGCGGCCGAGAGCGTCCAGCTGCAGCAGTTCTATGTCCACCCCGTCTGCACGCCCACGCGTGCCGCGCTCTTCACGGGCCAGCAGCCCCAGCGCGGAACGGCCATCGACACCTACCGCGGGCGCGCCATGCTGGGACCCGAGTCGATCACCGTCGCGGAGATGATGGGCGCTGCGGGCTGGGCCACCGGGCTCTTCGGCAAGTGGCACCTGGGCGACTGCGCGCCCCTGCGGCCCATGGACCAGGGCTTCGACCGCACGGTGGTGCACTGCGGCGGCGGGATTGGCCAGCCGTCGGACCCCGTGGGCGGCGAGGGGCGCTACACCGACCCCGTCCTCCAGGACCAGGGCGTGCCGACCCCGTTCGAGGGCTACTGCACCGAGGTCTACTTCCGCGAGGCCATGCGCTGGATGGACCTCTGCCAGCGCTCGGGCGAGCCGTTCTTCTGCGCCATCACGCCGAACGCCCCGCATACGCCGCTGCACGATGTCCCCGAGGACCTGTATGCCAAGTACAAGGCTCTCGACCTCTCGCCCGAGGCCTTCGCCGGCGAGCCCGGCTGGCCGGCGACCTACAAGGACGAGGACAAGCTCGCGCGGCTGTTCGCCATGGTCGAGGACATCGATCGCAACATGGCGGACCTGGTCGAGTTCCTGGATGCGAAGGGGCTGGCTCGGGACACTCTGCTCCTGTTCCTCTGCGACAACGGCCCCCAGGGCCGACGCTGGAACCAGGGGTTGCGCGCCGCCAAGGGGGACATCCACGAGGGAGGCGTGCGCTCGCCGCTCTTCGCGCGCTGGCCCGCCGGGCTCGCACCCGGGGTCCAGGCCGAGGGGTACGCGGCCCACATCGACCTCGTGCCCACCATCCTCGAGGCCTGCGGGATCGAGGCCGGTGAGCAGGTCGCCCTCGACGGCTTCAGCGCCCTCGGGCTGCTGCGCGGGGAGCCGCGCGCCGTGGAGGCCTCGCTCGAGCGTCCGCTCGTCATCCAGTGGGCCCGCGGCGACTTCCCCGTTCACGGGCACCACCTGTTCGTGCGCCTTGGGAGCGAGAAGCTCGTCCAGGAGACCAACCCCTGGGAGGAGCGCACGACTCCGCCCGAGTGGAGCCCGGCCCTGTACGACCTGGACGAGGACCCCTTCGAGCGCACCAACCTCGCGGACGCGCGTCCGGAGAGGGTCTCCGCCCTGAGCGCCCACTACGACGCCTGGTACGAAGAGGTGACCGGACTCGCAGAGTGGCCGGAGCACCTGAAGGAGCCGGGCGCTCGCGAGCGCAGCCTGGCCCTGCGCTACGGACCGCCGGCGATGAGGCTGGGTGGGCTTGGCGCCGAGCGCGTGGTCCTCACCAAGCAGGACTGGCGTCCCGGCCCCAACACGGGCTGGGGAAGCAACGGCTCCTGGACCGTGCGGTTCGCCGACAAGCGCCCGTGGAGGGCGCGGGTGATCCTGCAGCGCGACGCGGACCCCGAGCGCGTCGAGGTCGGGGTCAACTCAGGCGTGTGGACCTATGTCACCCACGAGGCCGAGGTGAGCGACGGCTCGCGGGAGGTCGTGGTCGAGCTCGACGGCCACTGGCTCACGGACCAGGACGCCACGGTCACCGTGACCCAGCACGGCGGCAAGCGCGACGGCCAGGGACCCCACCAGGTCATCTTCGAGCGCTGATCGGCCGGGGTCGGCGCTAGCGCGCCGTGACCTGGGCCGTTGCGACGCACGCCTCATGGGAGCTCACCCGCAGCCAGCGTGCGCAGAGGGCGTCCGGCAGCTCGACCTCGAGCTCTGCGCCAGCCGGGACCTCCAGCCTCCTCCAGGGGAGCCAGCCGCCCTCGCCCGTGGGATCGAGCTCGATGGTGAACGCACGCGCTGCCGGTGCCTCGTGGGTGAGGCGCAGGGTGCGCCGCTGGAATCCGTGGCTCAGGTACGGATCTGACGGGCTCCCCGGCGCGACGGGCGTCTTGAGCCACGGCCCGCCGCGCCCGCGCGGGCGGCCCAGGGTCCACAGGTCGTCCACCGCTCCGACCCAGACCGCGGCGCCTCCGTCTGGCGCCACGCGCACGCGTGCTGAGGCGGGCGCGGAGGCCTCGATCCCGGTGAGCACGAGCAGCCCGCGGTAGCCGCAGAAGTCTTGGATCCAGAACGGGTGGCTGGCGATCGGGCGTACGCCCGCAACGCCGCCTGCGTTCAGGGCCGGGAGCTCGTAGAAGGTCCCCGCAACCTGGAGCAGGTCGCGCTCGGTGACCACCTCGCGTGCGAGCCTCTGGTCCGGCGCGCCGTCGGGCGTGGTCCAGCCCTCATGGGGCAGCGGGAACCTCCAGCGTGCCCCCTGCTCGTCGAGCAGAACCGCGCTGGCTGCGTCCACCGTGACTCGGGCCGCCGGGACGCCGAGCCGGTCACGGTGCCACGCCTCCGCAGTCGGGTCGTTGATGGCCTGGAGCTCGAGGTCGGCGCCCAGGTGGTGGAAGCCTGCGGAGGAGGAGCCCTCGCGGGAGATCCGGTCCGCCGCGACCGCCAGGGTCTGCAGGCCGCCACCCCTCACGCGCAGGACGCCCCCGCGCGCGGCCTCCGCAGCGCGCCTCACGAGGCCGCTGAAGCGCTCGTCCGGCTGGCTCCCCCGCGTCTCGGGAGCCGCGCAGGCAAAGCGTACGGTCACGCTCCGCGCAGCCCCCTGGCAGCGCATGCGGACCCACGGGCCGGGCGGGGACAGGGCCTGGAAGAGCGGCGCCTCGCCCGCGACCGTCCAGCTCTGGTGCTCCTCCCAGGATCCCGTGCCTCGAGGGTCCACCTCGAGCGAGAACCGCACCGGCTCGCTGGACCCGTGGTGGACCAGGAGGGAGCGCAGCGGCAGGTCCGTAAGAAGGAAAGGCTCGCTGCACGCGCCGGGCTCCAGGTCCGCGTCCTCCCACACGGCGCCGTCCGCGAGGATGGGGCCCAGGCGGTCCAGGTCTCCGGGCGAGAGCGTCCAGAGGTTCGAGTGCGACTGCCCCGGACCGGCGATCGCGCCGTGCAGGGCGCGCTTGTTGAGGAAGCCGCTGCGGGCGGTGTCGTCGCAGCCCAGCACGATGGCGTCGCCCCAGCGCGCGAAGTCCGCCACCACCTTCAGGTAGGCGCTGCGGGGCGCGAGGCCGCCCCTCGAGCGCGCTCCGAGGTCCGCGGGGAAGCGCCACATGAGGCCGTGCATGGTCATCAAGAGGTCGTCCTCCCCGATGGAGCGGATGCGGGGCCACTCGGTGTTCCAGCCGTGGGCGCCGTCGTAGGTGCGGCTGCCCTTGGGAAGGCGCACGAAGGACCAGGCCCCCTCCTCGCGGATGCCCAGGAGAACGGAGAGCGAGTCCCAGCCCGCGGCCCACAGGGGCGCGTCCCGTGCGCTGCCTCTGAGGCCTCCGGGTCCAGTCACCTCGGTGAACTGCGCCCGACGCACGACCGTCCACCGCTCACCGTCGTACTCGGCCAGGCAGCCCGAAGGCGTGCGCGGGTCGGCCAGCGCAGCGGTCCCCGGCTCTCCGTTGTTGGAGTACACGACCACCCCCTGACCGGAGGCCAGGCCCTTGCCGTGGTAGCCGGGGAGCCCGGCGAGCGGTCCTTGACTCGCCTCGCCGCGGAGCTGTCCCTGGTCGTCCGCGAACACGGTGCGCACCGCGAGGCTCTTCGCGTCCACCGCGTAGAGGCCCTCCTCCATGGTGGCAACGAGCATGGTGCTCTCGGGGTCCCAGGGGCTTGGCGCCCAGCCGGTGAGCCGGCCAGGCAGGTTCTCTGGGCTCAGCACGCGCACGCGGCCTTCGGTGTCGATGGCGTAGGGGCCAAGGAACAGCTGGCCCGAGGCCTCGTGGATGAAGCGGGCGGCGTGGGTCCCGCCGACGCTGGCTGGGTGGGCGACGGGCAGCTCGCCGGGCCGCAGGCTCCAGAGCCGATCCGCTGAGCCGCGCGGTCGATGGGGGGGATAGGTGAGGAACCAGAGGCGCCCCGCCCAGGGCACCACCGCGCCGATCCCCGCTTCGTTGTCCTCGTTCCAGACGGCGCGCGCAGGGGCGATTCCGGACAGCTCTAGGAGAGGGGCTTCTTGCCGGGGCGGCCCGGCGAGAGCGAGGGGAACGAGCAGGCAGAGCATGGGCGCGGCGGTGTCGGGGGCTCATCATGGCGCCATGACTCCGGAAACGCTCGGGACCCTGCAGGAAGCCGCTCGCCACAACCGCGGGCTCGTCGTCGCGCGCGTGCGCGCTGCCCTGGCGCGCGGCACCCGTCGCAGGGAGGCGCTCGAGTCCCCGGCCCAGGTGCGCTCGTGGCAAGAGGAGCAGCGAGCGTTCCTGCGCAGGGCGTCTGCTCCCATGCCTCCCCTGGACCGTGCGGCTCCCGAGGTGAGAGAGGGGGCGGTTCTCGAGCGCACGGGCTACACGATCACGCCCCTCCTGATCGCCTCGCGCCCGGGGATCTGGATCTCCGCGCACCTCTACCTGCCGGCAGGCCTCGCGAGCCCCGTGCCGGGAGTGCTCATCGCCTGCGGACACAGCGAGGAGGGAAAGGGCTACGCCCCGTACCAGCAGGCCGGTGCGCTGTGCGCGACGAGCGGGCTGGCCGCGCTCGTCTTCGATCCCCTGGACCAGGGCGAGCGCAGCCAGGACCTCGACGAGAGCGGGCGCCGCCGCACATGGGGTACGCGCGCGCACAACCTCTCCGGTGCGAAGGCGCTCTTGGTGGGGTGGTCCCAGACCGGGCTCGAGGCCTGGGACGCGGCGCGTGCCCTCGATGCGCTGGCCGCGCGGCCGGAGGTGGACGCGTCGCGGCTCGGCGTGATGGGGAACTCTGGGGGAGGCACCCAGGCCGCGCAGCTCTTTGCCCTCGACGAACGCCTGGGCGCCGCAGCGCCGAGCTGCTACCTCACGAGCCACGGGCACCTCGCGGGGGGGATTGGACCGCAGGACGCGGAGCAGTGGCAGCCGGGAGCGCTCAGGGCGGGCCTCGACCACGCGGACTACCTCGCCCTGCGCGCCCCCGCGCCGGCTCTGATCTGCGGGGTGGAGCGCGACTTCTTCCCGATCGCAGGCACGCGCGAGGCGCTCGCCGCCGCGCGGCGCGTGTATCGGCTGATGGGAGCGGAGGAGGCCGTGGACCTCGTGACGGTCGAGGAGACCCACGGCTGGCATCCGCCTCTCCAGGTGGCCTCCGTGCGCTGGATGGCGCGGCATCTCGCAGGGCGGGAGGTCGAGCCTCGGTGGACCGCCGAGGTCCCCATGACGCCCGACGAGGCGGGCGTGGCGCTTGGCGGCGTCCTTGCGCTGGAGGGCGCGCGGAGCGTGCACGAACTCCTGCGCGAGGAGGCGGAGCACCTGGCCTCGGCGCGCAGCGGTCTGTCGCGGACCCAGCTCCTCGAGGCAGCCCGCGCCCTCGCGGGCGTTCGACCAGAGGGTGAGCGACCCGCGGCGCGCTTCGAGCCCAGTCAGCCGACGGGAGCCGACGGTGGGCAGCCGGGCTGGATCGTCCTGGAGGACGGCATGCGCCTGCCGGCAGCGCGTCGCGCGCGCCCGGGCCGGCCGGCGGTGGTGCACCTCGGTCGGGGCGCCCACACCCGTGGCTTCGAGGGGCTGCCCGAGGACGAGGATCAGCTGCTGGTGGATCCCCTGGCCTTCGCAGACGCAGCGCCGGACGAAGGCAGCTGGTACGGCGCCTTCGGCTCCAGCGCGCGGGACGCCGCCTGGCTCTACCAGCTGGGGGAGACCCTGGTCGGCGTCCACGCGGAGCAGCTGCTGGCCGCGGCCGCCCTGCTGCCCGGACGACCGGCGGTGGTGGCCCACGGGCTCGCCCAGGTCGGCGCGTGCCACGCCCTGGCCCTGGAGCCCGAGCGCCTCGACGCCGCGGGCAGCAGGGTCCGCCCAGGAACCTGGCGCGCGCTCTTCGAGACCAACGCCATCGAGGGCTGGTTCGCCTTCGTCGTCCCCGGCGCCCTGGCGAGCTATGACCTGGACGAGCTGGTGCAGTGAACGCGCGCGTGCAGAAGTGCGTGCGATGACGGGGCCTGGTGCGCTGCGGTTAGCATGATGCCGCGATGACCCACCTCGGCCGGCACGCGCGTCCCTTTCGGGAGACTGCGGACGATCAGGTCCCGTTCCCTGAGCTGAACCCCTGGCTGCAGCGCTGGGTCGAGTTCGGCCGGCCAGCGGTGCGCTCTCAGGAGGCCATGCAGCTCAAGGGACGCTGGCGGGAGGCCTTCGAGCGTCCTGCCCCGCTGCACCTCGAGATCGGCTCGGGCAATGGATTCTTCCTCAGCGAGTTCGCGCGTCGCCACCCCGAGCTGAACCTGCTCGGCGTCGAGATTCGCTACAAGCGCCTGGTCACGGCCGCGCTCAAGGTGCGCAAGCTCGGATTGGGGAACGCCCTGCTCACGCGCTACGACGCCTGGTGGCTCGACGACCTGTTCGAGCCGGGCGAGCTCGCCGGGCTGTACCTGAACCACCCCGACCCCTGGCCCAAGGACCGGCACGTGGAGAAGCGCCTGCTGGGGCCGTGGTTCACCGAGTGGGCGGCAGGGGCCCTGGTGGAGGGGGCTCCGCTGTGGCTGAAGACCGACGCCCTCTCCAATGTGGATGGGCTGCTCGAGGCCATCGAGGGGCAGCCCTTCGAGCTCTTGGCGCGGGTCGAGGACATCGGGGCGAATGGCTGCCCATGGCCGGTTGAGGACGAGATCCAGACGAACTTCCAGGCCAAGTTCGAGCGCAAGGGGCTCCCGGTCCACGGAGTCGTCCTGCGCCGGTCGGGCGCCTAGGCACCCCTCCCGACCGCCATTGGCACCTCCCCCGGCGAGCTGCATCCCGAGGGTGCGCGGGTTCGAAGGCCCTCTCGAAGAGTGCCCGCGCCGCATTCTGGAGCGATCTGCTGTCCTCCCGTTGGGGGGGCGGGCTCCGGGCCGCCCCACGAGGCGCCCCAACGCCTATCCTCGACGAACCGTCGCACAACGCGATCCGTAAACCATGAACCTCACCCTCCTCACCACCGCGCTGGCGCTCGGCGCCCTGGGCCTCCCGGCCTCGGGTCCGGCCGCCTCCCCCGCGCGCCCCGTGTCCCTCCAGGACGAGACCCCGGACGACGAGAAGAAGCCGAAGGTCCTGAAGCTCGGCGTCGCCGTCCCCGAGGACTTCACCCTGCCGGACCTCGACGGCAAGGCGCACACCTTCAAGGACCTTCGAGGCAAGGTCGTGATCGTCCACTTCTGGTCGGACCGCTGCCCGGCGGAGCGGCACGCGGACCCCGTGTTCAAGAAGATGGAGGAGCGCTACGCCAAGTCGAAGGACGTGGTGATGATCGGCATCGCCTCCAACCAGAACGAGCTCGGTGCGAAGCCCGCGAAGGACGCGGACTACACCAAGCTCTACACCAACCTGCGCAAGAAGATCGCCACCGTGGGCTATACCCACGACATCCTGATCGACCACGGCAATGTGGCCAGCGACTTCTTCCAGGCGCGGTCCACGCCCCACTGCTTCGTGCTCGACACCAAGGGGCGCCTGCAGTACGCCGGAGCTCTTGACGACGACCCGCGCGGTCGCAAGGGCGACGAGGCCACGAACTACGTGAACGACGCCGTGGACGCCCTGCTCAAGGATGAGCGTCCCGAGGTCACCACGACCAAGCCCTACGGCTGAGGCGTCAAGCGCAAGTGACCGACCCGTGTGGTCGGTCCCACGGGGTCCGTGCGACCCCAGGGAACGAACCCTGCTCACCCTTCGTGAACGGCGCCCTTCTTCGGCGCCCCTGATCGCGGCCCTTGGCCTGCTCCTCCTCCTCGCCGCCTCGTGCGGTGGGGGGGAGGCCGCTTCGTCTGCGCCTGCACCCCCTCCCGCCAGCGAGTGGGTGCCCCCTTCGATCGAGGTGGCCGACCTGGACGGTGTTGAGGCCGCCCTTGCCCGCCGCAGTGGACGGGGCTTCCTGCTCAACTTCTGGGCGATCTGGTGCGGCCCCTGCGTCGAGGAGCTGCCCGAGCTGCTCGAGGCCGCCCATGAGGTGCAGCCTGAGGGCGGGGGCGTCCTCGGAATCAGCTACGACCTCATGGTGGCCGGGGCGGACCTCGAGGGGATGCCGGCCACCATGGCCCGGTTCCTCGAGAAGAAGCGCCTGCCCATGGAGGTCCTGCTCTTTGACGCGGACGACTACGAGGGCATCAACGCGCGCTTCGACCTGCCGGGCGAGGTGCCCGTCACCCTGGCCATCGACGCCAGCGGGGCGATCGTGGACCGTCAGGAGGGCAAGGCGGGCCGTGAGCGCTTCGTGGAGATGATGCGGCGCGCCCTCGGCGAGGACTGAGGACTCCGGGGCCAGAGCGCCGGACCGCGGCGGCCAGGCTCTGGGCTCCCCCTTCCGGACCAGGTGCAGCGCCCGGTCACGGGGCCCTGCTGTAGCACCCGCCTCAGCCGCAGTCCGGACACATCCGGGCCCGGGTTGGGAAGCCCGAGCCGGGCCCCTCCGTCCCGAGCCGGGCTGCTGCTAGGCTGGAGAGGGGCGCGTGCGCCCCCGAGAGAACCCCATGCTCACCTCCCTCCTGCTCGGCGCGCTGGCGGCAGTCCAGCCCGCCCCGCCCCTCGCTGCCGACAAGGTCGGCACCCCGCTCCCGGTCGTCGAGATCGAGGAGATCACCCAGAGCCCTGCGTCGACCTTCGAGGAGTTCACGGGACGCCTGATCCTGATCGAGTTCTTCGCCTACTGGTGAGGCCCGTGCGGAGGTGCCGTGCCGCACCTCAACGAGCTCGATCAGAAGTACCGCGACAAGGGACTCACCGTGCTCGCCCTCACCAGTGAGGGCGTGGACCGGACCGAGGCCTGGATCAAGGCCAAGGGGGCCGAGTTCGCCTACGCCTACGACCGCGGCGGGCTGGCCCGCCAGCTCGGCGTGCGCGGGATCCCCGCCTCGTTCCTCGTAGGGCCCGACGGGAAGATCGTCTGGCAGGGGCACCCCTCGGGCGTGAACGATGCCCTCGTGACCCAGCACCTGGAGGGTGCGATCACCAAGCCCCTCTACGAGTGGGATGGGGACGCCAAGAAGATCAAGAAGGCCTTCCTCGACGGGGACTTCGGCAAGGCCCTGGCCGAATCCGCGAAGCTGGCCGAGGAGGACCCCTTTGGCGAGGAGGCCGCGAAGATCGTGCGACGCGTCCTCGAGGGGCGCGTGGGGTCCCTGACTGCGGCCCTCGAGAAGGGGGATGTCCTCACGGCCTACGAGGGAGCCAAGGCCCTTGCGAAGGGGCTCAAGGGGCTCCCGGAGGAGGAGACGGTGGACGCCATCCTCAAGCGCATCTCCAAGGACAAGGACCTCAAGGCCCAGATGAAGGTGCAGGAGAAGCTCCTGAAGATCACCGCCGAGGAGCCGCGCAGGAAGAAGGACTGCGACGAGCAGATGGACGACCTCAAGCGCCTCCTGAAGGGGCACGAGGGGACCTTCGTCGGTGCGCAGATCGAGGCGAAGGTCCTGGAGCTGTTCCAGCTCAAGGGACGCCTCCAGTACTGAGCCGGGCGAGGCCCGGCACCGCCGCGACCTCCTCGTGAACGCGCGAGGCCCGCTCCCTCTCGAGGGGGCGGGCCTCGCTGCTTGCGTGGGCCGGGTGGCGGGGTCCGAAGAGGGCTCAGGGCTCCCGCGTCTCGGCGAAGCGCAGGGCCTGACCGCAGGGCTCGCCCACGGGCTCGCCGTCGCGCAGCACCACCTGGCCACGCAGGACCACCTCGGTGGGGAGGCCTGCGAGGGTCCGGCCGATGAATGGGTTGCAGGGGGAGCGGGACCGCAGCCAGTCCGCGGCCAGGGGCTCCGTGCGGCTCGGATCCACGATCACCGCGGTGCCGGCGCTGCCCGCGACCAGCGGGCCGCGGTCGAGGATCCCATAGACCCTTGCGGGCCCCTCGACCTGCAGGCGCACCATGTCCTCGCGCCGCAGCCAGCCGTCGCGGACCGCGGTCAGGAGCAGGGCGATCGTCGTCTGGACGCCGGGAATGCCGGAAGGGCTCTGGGGGAAGGGGCGCGCCTTCTCCTCGGCGGTGTGGGGGGCATGGTCCGAGCCGATGCAGGTCACCGTGCCGTCGAGGAGCGCCTCGCGCAGGGCGTCCCTGTGGCGAGCCTCGCGGACGGGCGGGTTCATCTGAGCCCAGGTTCCGTGCTCCTCGTAGCACTCGGGCGCGGCGAGGAAGAGGTGGTTGGGCGTGGCCTCGACCGTCACGAGGTCACCCAGGTCGCGCTCGCGCACGAGGTCGAGCTCCTCGGCGGTCGACACGTGCAGCAGGTGGATCCGGCGGCCGGTGCGCTCGGCCAGGTCGAGCAGGCGCCGGGTCGAGCGCACGGCGCACTCGATGTCCCGCACGTCATGGTGCATGGTGACGGGGGCGCCGTCCGGATAGCGCCGCACCAGGTCGGCGTAGCGTTCCTTGAGTCGGGGGTCGTCCTCGGAGTGAACCGTGACCCGGCGGCTCCCCGAGCGCAGGACGCGCTCGAGGGTCGGATCGTCGGGGATCAGGAGGGAGCCCGTGGAGGACCCCATGAACACCTTGATCCCCGAGCATCCGGGCAGGGACTCCCAGTCGCCAAGCTGCTCGGCGTTCTCCTCGGTCGCGCCGAGGAAGAAGGCGTAGTCCGGACGGCTGCGGCCGCGTGCCCGCTCCAGCTTGTCCGCAAGCAGCTCGGGCGTGGCCGTGGCGGGGTTCGTGTTGGGCATCTCGCAGTAGGCCGTCACGCCCCCCGCGATCGCGGCCTCGCTGCCGGAGGCGAGGTCCTCCTTGGCCTCTCCCCCGGGCTCGCGGAAGTGCACCTGGGGATCCATGAGCCCTGGGA
>JBDQFW010000119.1:0-11170 GCA_040265735.1 Planctomycetota bacterium
GTAGAGGGCTTCGGCCCGCCGGCCGAGGTCGTGGGCGGCGAGGTCCCGCGCACGGAGGCGGGGCACATCGGCCGCGCCCTCGACTGTGCCGCGGCGCCGCCCTCCGCGCGGCTCGCGGTGGCGCTGGACGAGGATCCGGCCTGCGATCCGCGTGAGGGCTTCGCCCTGGAGCTCGCCGTGCGCGTGACCCAGGCCACGGCCACCCGGCTGGCGGACCTCGGCGGGGTCGCCGGCCTCGAGCTGCGCTCCGACGGCTCGCTCTCCGGCTGGTTCGTGCAGGAGGTCGAGGGCGCGACCGGGCGCGGCGCGAAGGGCGGCCGCATTCGCCTCGAGTCCGCGCCCGGCGTGCTGCCCACGGGCCGCTGGTGCCGCGTGCGCCTCGAGTACGACCGCAGCGTCCTGCGGGCGCTCGTGGACGATGTTCAGGTCGGCGCCGTGGCCGCGGAGGGCCGCGTGTGGGAGCCCGAGGGGCCCCTCCTCGTCGGCGGGGGCACCGGCGGCCTGCGGGCCCTGGTGGATGACCTGGTGCTCGCCGTCGTGCGGGCCGGGGACGAGACCCTCCTGCCCGTGGGCGTGACCCTCTCCAAGGAGAGCGTGACCGAGATCCACTTCACGCCCACCGGCGCCCTCGATCCGCGCCGCCACCCTGCGCCCCTGGAGCTGGTGCTCGAGTACGAGGACGGCACCGAGGATCTGGTGCGCGTCGGCCTGTACGGGACGGTGGAGGGATGAAGACACTCCGCGCTCCCCGCGGCGAGTCCGGCTTCGTGCTGATCGCGGTCCTGGTGGTGCTGCTCGCGCTGCTGGTCCTCACCGCGCCGTTCCTGGCCACCGCGCGCAACGCCTCCTCCGCGGGCGCCCAGGCGGCCGACCGCGCGGAGGCGCGCCTCGGGCTGTCCTCGGCGGCCCGCCACGCGCGAGCGCACCTCTCGGGCTCGCACCCGGCCTTCGATGAGACTCCCTGGTCGGACGGCCCGGACGAGCTGCTCGTTCCGCGCAGCCTGCCCAAGGAGTTCCTCGACCCGCACGACCCGCGCGGGGCCATGTGGGACCTGGATGTCTGGGATGAGTCGGGGCGCATCGACCTCGACAGCGCGAGCCCGTTCGTGCTGGGCAACCTCACCGGCCTACGCGGCCGCCTCTCGCGCCCCGTCGAGCCCGCGGACCAGGACGTCATCCCGGTCAACAACCTCGCGGCCTTCCCCGACTCCGGGGTCCTGATCCTGCGCGGCGAGTGGATCCAGTGGTCGGGCAAGTCGGGCGGTCCCGACGGTGGTCTGACTGGCCTGACCCGCGGCCTCGGCGCCGTGGAGGACGACGACGGCAAGTGGTCCACCGACGGCCCGCTCCCGCCCGTGCAGCACGGGGTGGGGGACCACGCCATCGACCAGCGCGCGTACGCGCTGCCCCTGTGGCGCATCGCGACGGCGAGCACCGGACTGCGCGGGCTCGATGCGTTCGAGCAGCTGGCGGAGCTCGATGCCTACGCGGTGGCCGGCAGCATCGACCCCGCCCTGCGCGCGCGCATGCGCGAGCTGGGCACGGTCCACGGGGACATCGCCGCGGGGCGCACCTGGCAGCGGCCGACGCGCCTGCTCAGCGGCGTTACCCCCTTCGAGACCTACACCATTCGGGTGGAGGAGGACCGCTGGTTCGCCGAGGGCACCACCGTCTGGATCTCCGACGGCCAGGTGGACGAGTATCGCATCGTGATGCGGCGCGCCCGCGGCGGGACGCTGGTGCTGGATCAGGCCCTCGAGCATGGCTTCGATCCGTGGCGCTCGACGGTGCGTCCCCTCGCACGCCGCCCCGTCAACCTGAACACCGCCCCCGCGGCCGTGCTGGAGGTGCTCTTCGAGGGCCTCCAGGTGGCCGGGCGCAACGAGCGCATCACCTCTTCGGAGGCGCGGGACCTGGCCACGGTCGTGCAGCAGTCCCGGCCCATCGACGGCTGGCAGGACTTCCTCGAGCGGATCGTGCTCCCGGCGGCCGGCCTGGACACCCTGCCGGAGGACGCGCCCAGCCGCCCGGAGTTGCTCGATGGGGACACCGGGTTCCTGGACCCGCTCGACGCGACCGCGCTGTACCTCAACGGCCTGAACGCGAACGACAGCCGGCTGGCCTTCTCGACCATGCCCTTCGCGTTCACCTCGCGGGAGGTCTACGGGATGCACCTGCGCTCGGCGGTGGCCGGGCGCAGCGGCGTGGAGCGCGCCCGCGCCGATCGCGACCGCTGGGAGCTGATCTCGCCTCCGGGCCCCCTGTTCGAGCTCCTCAGCCGTCAGGTGGATCTGGAGGAGGCCGTGCGCCTCGACCGCGAGTCCGCGTGGTGGGCCACCGGACCCCAGCCGGTCGTGCGCTTCGACGGTGTGGTCGTGCCGCCCTCGCGGTTCGCGGCCCACATGGGCACCGTCGGCGGCAGCGCGTTCGTCCCCGGGCTGAGCGAGCCGGTGTTCGACCGCGCGGGTGAGGAGGTCCAGCCCCAGCGCGTGTTCGCCTCGCGCGAGGACGATGGCTTCGCGCAGCTCTGGCCCGCGCGCGTTCCGGACGCGCCCCTGTGGAACGGCCACGCCCTGCACTTCGACCAGGAGACCTCCAGCCTCGAGGGGCGCTGGGTCGCGGAGACCGGCAGCATCGTGCGTGATCCCGCCAGCCAGCTCGTGGGCTGGACGACGGAGGCGGAGCTGAACCTGCTGCGCGCGCTCTCGTTCCAGGCCTGGTTCCAGCTGCGTCAGGTGGGCGACTCGACTCTGCTGGACGTCGCCGGCACCAGCGTCGAGAGCGATCGGGTCCAGGTCCTGCTCGAGGGGCCCGACCTGGTCGTGCGCGTGCTCGACGGCTTCGGCGACCACCCCGACACGCCCGAGCGCGAGGCGGCCGAGCTGCGCTATGCGATCGCCGCGGGCGAGGGGCCCGGCCTGCCCGTGGGGGTCTGGCATCACCTGGCCCTCGACGTGAGCGGCACGCGGCCCGATCAGCTCGGCCTGCTCGTGAACGGCCTCGCCGTGGGCGTGCGGCGCCAGGGTCAGTCGATCACCACCGGGCCCATCTCCGACGCGGACGGCTTCATCCCGCTCGAGCGCACCGAGGGCTTCCCCGCCCAGGGCGTCGCGCGCATCGGCACCGAGCTCGTCGAGTACGTCCTCACGGGCGGCGGCCTCGACTGCACCTTCAACGAGGCCGGTCCCCTGGCGGGCTTCGGCGGGCGGTTCGCCCGCGAGATGCACGACCGCGAGGCCACCGACCCTGCGGATGTGACCATCCCGGCCGCGCTGGCGCGCGGGACGCTGACCACCTCCTATCCCTCCGGGACGACGGTCCAGGCCTACGGCTACGCGATCCCCGCCAGTTCGAACATCCCCGCGGGCGGTGCGGTCCTCCCCTCGGACCTGGGGCCCTGGCGCGTGGCCCGGGTCGTGGCGCCCCAGTCGGAGGCGGACATGGACCCGATCTTCGCGGGTCCGTTCATGACGGACTGGGGCAAGGGCATCGAGGCGGACCGGCCGAACCCGCAGCTGCGGCTGCGCTCGGCGGACGACCCCAACGCGCCCATCGGTGGTGACGTGATGCGCGCGTTCAGCCCGACGGGCGGCTACGCCGCGCTCCTGCAGCTGCGCTGGAACGCGGGCAACGGCTCGGGTCAGGGCGACGCCGTGCCCCCGGGGAGCTCGAGCACGACCAACAAGCCACTGGGCGGGGTCGAGCTGGTGCGCTACTCCGGCTGGTCGGGGGACACCCTCTCGATCGCGGCGCGGGGCGACCAGGTCCTGAGCGAGCTCCAGATCCCCGGCGAGGCGAGCAACCTGATCGGGGGCACGCGGGTCTTCGTCCTGGACTGGCGTGACTTCATCGTCGATGAGCAGCTCGAGCTGCCGGTGGACGAGGTGCCGAGCTACGGGGTGTTCGTGATCCCGATCTCCGTGCCTGCTCCCGGCGCGTCGGACATCTCGTTCCTGCCGCCCGAGCCCGCGGGGGGGCAGCAGGGTGCCGGGCAGGGCGGCTCCGGGGCTGGCCAGGGCACCGCCGCCGGGCAGGGCGTGGTCAGCGAGTACGCCCAGCTGACGCGCGTGGACCAGGCCGAGTTCACGGAGTGGGTCCGGTACGACGAGATCCAGGTGGGCTTTGGGCAGCTGGTGCGCTGCGATCCCGGCGCGCTGAATGTGCTCTACACCGCCTGCGTGCGTCCGGACTTCACCAGCGCGCCCGTACGCCCGGATGTGCCCGGCGGCGGCGGAGGAGGCGGCGGCGGAGGGTCGGGCGGCCTGCCTCCCGCCTCCGGCAGCCCGCCCCCCGGAGCTGGCGCGGGCAGCGCCACCCTTGGTGCTCCGGCCCTGGGCGCGGCCGCAGAGGACACCGTGCCGCCGGCGCCGGCGGGGTCCGCCAGCGTCGCCGCCGCGCCGAGCTCCGCCGGAAGCGGGCGCGCCGGCGTGATCTGGGAGCCGCGGCTCGGCGCCGCCGAGGATGGGGACCTGCCCCTCACGCGCTCGGTGGGCTCGTGGTTCCGCTTCCGAGGCGTGCTGGGGACCTCGAGCCACGACCACCCCACTGGGACCCAGGTCCTCCCCGTCTGGCACCTCACACCCGGAGACACCAACCGCGGGCACCCCGGCGCCCAGGATCGCGTCTTCGTCTCGGCCGCGGACCCGACCCACCCGGGCTGGCCCATGACCGTGCATCGCGCCCCCCGCGCGGCTGCCGAGCGGCCTCTCTACGGCTGGGAGGTGGACCCTGCGGGGGGCGGCGGCGTGGTGGCGGCGGCCGAGGCCCAGTTCGTGCCGACCGAGCCGCAGGAGCGCTGCCAGACGCTGGTTGCCTTCAACGCGCCGCTGGTGGAGCCCATCGCGGCGGTCGACCCCGGCGTGCAGGGTCCCCTGCCGGCGGACACGCGCCTGCGCGCGCGCATCGCCAAGCACCCGAGCGGTGAGCGCCCGCGCACGGTGGCCGGCGTCGTGGTCGGCGGCGAGTTCCAGAACCGCGGCAGCACCGTGGACGCCGTGGTGGACGAGGTCCTCTTCCCCGAGCGCCCCTTCGGAATTGGCTTCGGCGGCAGCCAGCCGGCCTACGCGGCCCAGGGCGGCTCTCTGATTCTCGCGGGAGAGGTCGCGCCCGACGGGGCCATCTTCCCCGTGTTCCAGCGGCAGCTGCGCCTGCCCCAGGGCAACCTGGGAGAGCCTGCGGATGTCCTGAACCGCCTGCCCCAGGACGCCGGACTCCTCCGCGTCGGTGAGGAGATCGTCTGCTACGAGGCCCTCGATCCAGGGCAGGGCCTGATTACGGTCGGGCCCCTCGGACGCGGCCTGCTCGGGACCGATGTGCAGCCCCACGGCCTGACGGAGCCCGTGCAGTTCATGGACTGGATGCCGGTGACCACCCTCGCGGGAGGCATCAGCGCCGGCGACGCGGAGCTGCCCCTCGCGGACGCCGACGGCTTCCCGCAGAGCGGCACCGTCCTGATCGAGGGCGAGCTGATCCACTACACGCGCCTCAACGGAGGCACCCTGTCCATGCCGCGGACCTCCGCGGAGCCCGGGCAGCAGGACGCCAACGGCAACGGCCTGTTCCGCGGCCGCTTCGGGACGGCTCCAGCGAGCCACGCGGCCGGTGCCCCCGTGATCCTCTTCCCGTTCCGCTACTGGGACCGGTGGACGCCGCGCGCCGACGCGCCGGAGCTCGCCTATCTCGGGCTCGAGCGCACGCGCCCCGGGGGCTTCTGGGGCTCGTTCGCCTTCGAGAGCGAGCCGCCCCCGGCGGGCGGCGCGCGTATTGGCGTGCTGGTCCGCTCGGACGCCGGGGCGCCCTGGGACGCGGACCCGAGGGAGACGGCCGGGCTGTGGGAGTGGTTCGACGACGACGGGGGCCGCGAGCTGCCCCTCGAGATCGTCTCCGACCGGCTCGAGTGGCGCTTCTTCGTGGAGTACCCCGCCGGGAGCTTCGATCCGATCATGGGCAGCGCCCACGGCTGGCGCGCCACGCCGCGCTTCAACTGGCTAGGCGTGTCCTACGAGGCCCCGTCCCGGGTCCTGGGGAGCGTGGACCGATGAGCGTGCACCCCGAGCGCCGAGGCCTGACCCTCGTCGAGCTGCTGACCGCCACCCTGCTGGCGGCGTTCATCATGACGGGTCTCGTGCGCCTCCTGGACCTGACCCTCGACATGTGGTCGAAGGGCGAGGTGCGCCGGGATGGCATCGAGCGGACCAACACGCTGCTGGGCCTGCTCGCGGACGACCTGCGCAACCTCCACGGGGGCGCGAGCGGCGACCTGGTGGTGGACTGGCAGCCCTTCGACCACGACGCCGACGGCCTCCCCGATCGAGTCTGGCCGCGGCTGCGCCTGGTCCGCCAGGTCGGGGCCGCAGCGGTTCAGCAGCTCGAGTCCCGCGCCGCTCAGGAGGCGCTCCTCGGGCGCGCAGCGGAGGGCGAGGTCCCCCAGGCGGAGGCCGCGGACGGCCGGCCGCCGGCCGGGCCCCTGCCGGAGGCCACCGGCCTCGTGGAGGTGGCCTGGGTGCTCGTGCCGGATGACGCCGCCGCGCCGGACCGCTACCGGGGCGTGCTGCTGCGCGGCGAGCGCCTCTTCGGCGACAGCTCGCGCGACAGCCTCCTGGATCCCGCGCTGCTCGCGGGGGGCGCTCCGGAGCCCGGGGCCCTGGACGAGGTGGCCAGCGGCGTCCTCTGGCTCGGGATCGAGCTCGCCACCCAGACCACGGTCCTGGCCAACGGCTGGGAGGTGGGGCCGCGCCTCGCGGACGCCTGCACCGCCTGGGACGCGCGCGCCGCGGAGCGTGTGGACCCCGAGGTGCACGCGCGCAACGAGCTGGGCAAGGGGATGCCCGCGTACGGCGGGCGCCCGCTGCTCCCGCGGCGCGTACGGCTCGTCCTCGAGCTGGAGCGCGAGAAGGACATCAAGCGGCGCACGCGCCTGCTCGATGCGGCAACGGCCGTGCAGACCCAGCTGCAGGTGGACGACGAGCGTCGGCTGCCCCAGCCCGGGGGCTTCATCCTCATCGACGGCGAGTGGATGGAGGTGCTCGGCATCGACCCCGGCCGCGTGCGCGTGCGCCGCGGCGTGCGCGAGACCGCGGCCCACGAGCTGCCGGCCGGCGCGCTGGTCCACTACGGCGCCTCGGTGACCACCGAGGTCCCGATCCTGCTGCACGAGGACGACTGGAGGCTGGGTGGATGAAGGTTCGCCAGCCCGTCGGCCTGCGGCGCTCGGGAGCGCCCCGCGCAGGCTTCACCCTCCTCGAGGTGGTCCTCGCCGTGGGGGTGCTGACCCTCGGCATGGGTGCCCTGCTCGGGATGCTGACCTTCGGCGCGGCGCTCACGCGCACCGCGGCCCTGCGCGCGGCCTCGGCCGCGGCGCTCGAGTCGGTCATGGCCGATCTCGAGGTCGGCCTCTTCCCCCTCCGCGAGGACGGCTCGGTGGGCGATCCGGTGGAGGTGGACGACCGCGCCGTGCCCGGCGCGCCCGGCGTGGTCTACAGTGCCCGCGCGGAGCCGCTCCTCGAGGGGCCTCGGACCTCGAGCGGCGACCCCCTCGAGTACCGCCTCGAGGTCACCGTGCGCTGGTCCGCCGGAGGCGTCCAGCGCGCCCGAACCTACACCTCCCTCGTGCTGAGGGAGGTCCCCTTCGGCGAGCGCATGCGCCGCCGATTCCTGGGCTCCGAAGCCCTGGGAGACACCCCATGACCCGACTCCTCCAGCCCCTCTGCCTGCTCGCCGCGCTCGCGGCCCCGCTGCACGCCCAGGACCCCATCGGACAGGACGCGAGCGGCGCGCCCGCCGAGGAGGACGCGCCGGCGGCGTTCCGGCCCATGCTGCCCACCGAGGTCATGCCCATCCAGCTGCGCAGCGGCGCCCTGCACTGGGCCGAGGTGGTCGAGCACGACGACGACGGCCTGCTCCTGCGGCGCATCGAGCACGGCGGCCTCGTGCGCATGCCGTGGTCCCTGATGGAGCCCCTGCAGGCGGAGGCCCTGCGGCGGGAGTGGGGCTACATCGCGGTCGAGGCGGAGGAGCTGCTGATCGCCGTGGAGCGCCTCGTGCTCTACAACGGCTCCGAGATCCTCGGCGTGATCGAGAGCCGAGAGGGGGACTCCTTCGTGGTGCGCCGCGAGGGCAACGTGCAGGTCGTCCCCAAGCGCACCGTGGCCTCGATCTCGAGCGGCGCCCAGGTGCCGGCCCTGGATGTGTACTCCCGGGACCAGCTCTACGCCCAGGAGGCCGCGCGCACCTCGTCCGAGGACGCGGCCGCGCAGCTCGCCCTGGCGACCTACTGCGAGCGCATCCTCGACTATGTCTCCGCCGTGCGGCACTACGAGGCCGCCCTGGCCCTCGAGGTCGAGGGCGCGGATGAGGTCGCCCAGCAGCTCGAGCGCGCCCAGGCCAAGGCCGAGCGGCAGGAGCAGGTGGACTACCTGCACGACACTCAGCTGCTCCAGCGCCGCGGCCTCTTCGATGACGCCCTCGCGCGCCTCGACGCCTTCGCGACGACCTTCCCCTCGAGCCCGCTGCTCGAGGAGGCGCAGCGCGCGAAGGCCAACCTGCTCAGCGCGCGCGAGCGCGCGCTGGTCGAGCTGATCGAGCGCAAGTGGAGCTACTGGGCCCGGCGGCTCACGCGTTCGGGCGTGGGCGACCGCAGCTTCGAGGCCGCGGCGGCCTATGCGGTGGAGGAGCTCGGCAAGGAGATTCGCGAGCGCGTCCTGGCGGATGCCCAGGCACTCGCCCAGGACCTCGAGCTCGAGCAGCTCGACGCCCTGTGGGTGCTGCGGGAGCGCGGGCGCTTCGCCCAGGCCAGCTATGGAACCGGCACCTGGCTTCTTGGCGAGGACCGCGCGCTGGCGGGGATCCCGACTCAAGCCAGCGCGCAGGCCCAGGGGGGCGGGGGCGAGAAGGACGCCGAGCGCGCGGCCCTCGAGCAGAAGATCAAGCGCTTCCTCGAGAACCAGCAGCGCGCGCGGCGCGCTCAGTCCAGCGCCGAGAAGGCCGACTCGATCCAGACCGGATGGGAGGCCCTCAGCACCGACGGCAAGGCCCAGTGGCTGCACGCCTATTACGTGGAGTTCGGGGGGGACTATGAGCTGCGTGACCGGCCCTACCTGCGGAGCTGCAGCTCCTGCGGCGGCCGCGGCGTGAGCGAGACCATCACCGTCGGGGGACGCACCGGCCAGGACGGGGGCACCCAGCTCCAGCCCTGCGCCATCTGCCGGGGCATCGGCTCGGTGCGGCGCGTCTACTTCCGATGAGGAGTCGGAGCTCGGCCCTCCTGCTGGCGCCGCTGCTGGCGTGCGCCGGCGCGGGCAACCGGCCGCGTCCGGTGGAGGCTCCGCCGCAGGTGGCGCAGGCTCCGACTCGTGCGGCGTCGGACTCCGGGGCCGCCGCCGCCCAGGCGCAGGTCGCTCCGCCTGCAGCGTCCGTCGAGACGACTCTGGAGACGGCCGCGGCGTCCGAGGCCGCGCGCGTGCCCGCTGAAAGCCGCGTGCCCGCCGTGACCCGCGTGCCCGCCGTGACCCGCGTGCCCGCCGTGACCCGCGTGCCCGCCGTGGCCCGCGTCGGCGGCACCGAGATCGGCGTGGATGAGCTGGTCGAGGCCTGGACCCGCCGCGAGTCCGCGGTCGTCCGGCGCTACCTGGACGAGCTGGTGCTCGAGCGGCTGGTGGTCGCCGAGGCCACGCGCCTGGATCTCACCCTGGAGGCGGCCGAGGCGGAGGCGGCGGCCCGCGAGGTGCGGGCACGGATCGAGGAGCAGGTGCGGCGGGCGGGCAGCACGGACCTGCGCGCCTTCCTGCGCCAGGAGCTGGGCCTGGATCCCGACCGCTACCTGGAGGCGGCCGAGCGCAGCGCCGTGGTGCAGCTCCTGGCGGAGCGCTGCGTGCGCGCCTTCACCCTCGCCCAGGAGCGGCGCGAGGTGGCGGTGATCCTGTGCGCCGACCGTGAGATCGCGGACCTGGTCCAGGCCGGCCTCGCGCGCGGTGAGGACTTCGCCGACCTGGCGCGCGCCCACAGCACGGACGCCTCCGGCGCCGAGGGCGGCCGGATCCCGGCCGTCCTGCGCACCACCTCTGCGATCAGCCGCCTGGCCTTCCACACCGAGGTGGGGGAGATTGGTGGACCCCTGGAGCAGGGGGAGCGCTGGGTGTTCGTGCGCGTCGAGGGGGCACCTCTGCCCCAGGCGGGTCCCTGGCCGGCGGTGGGCCGCATGGTCCTGGACAGCCTCGCGGCGGACCCGATCAGCGACCCCGAGTACTGGCAGTGGAAGGACGCCATGGTCGACCGCTACGAGGTCGACACCGGGCCCCTGCTCGAGCTCATTGGCGAGCCGGGGGGCGGCGGTGCCGAGGCGATCAGCCGCTGACCCCGCCGATCCCAGGGCCAGAACGCTCCGGGGCTTGATCCTGGGGCGCTGGCCTAGGATCCTGCAGCCATGAGCGAGGAGCCCCTCACCCCGGCCGAGCAGGACGCGGCGCAGCCCGACGAGGCCACGGCCGCCCCCTTCGCGGCGGGGCTCGAGGACGAGGAGCTCGAGCAGGTCCCCGCGGAGGAGACGCCGCTCGTCGAGGACGACCCGCAGGCTCCCGAGAGCCGGGGCCCCGGCCCGGGCGAGGACAAGTCCGACGACCAGCTCATCCGCGAGGCGGCGGCCCTGCTCTTCGCCTCCCCCGAGCCCCTCTCGGAGGGGCGCCTGCGCGCCCTGCTCGAGCGCCCCCGCCCCGCCCGGGTGCGGGCCGCGGTCGAGGCCCTGGGCCAGCGGCTGGAGCAGGTGGGACTTCCCTTGCAGGTCCGACAGCTTCGAGGCGGATGGACCCTGTTGACCGCTCCCGAGTGCGGTGATGTCGTCGCGCGCCTGAGCGGTCAAGCGGGGCCTGAGCGCATCAGCGGCGCCGCCCTCGAGACGCTGGCCATCGTGGCCTACCGCCAGCCCGTCACGAAGGCGGAGGTCGAGGCCGTCCGCGGCGTGCAGGCGGGGCCGATCCTGCGGACCCTCGTGGACCGGGGCCTGGTGAAGGTCACGGGCCGGGCCGAGGTGCCCGGCGCGCCCCTGGAGTACGGCACGACCAAGGACTTCCTCGACCGATTCGGGCTGGGCAGCCTTGAGGAATTGCCCCGGGATGCCGAACTGACGAGGGACTGACCCCTCCCCGCCCTGGGCGGTGCCAGGGCCCCCGTGGGCGCC
>JBDQFW010000120.1:0-11128 GCA_040265735.1 Planctomycetota bacterium
CCATCAGCCCCAGGGCTGAATTGCCGGGGCGTAGGCGTCCCGTGCGGGGACCTCACCTCGAATGGCTCATGGGCCGAGCGGGGGCGGGCTCGCAGGCTCCAGCTCCGCGAGGAAGCTCGCTGCTTGTCCCTGCCAGGACTCGCACCTGTGTCGACGCGCCCTTCGTCGCGCTCAGGCGGACGGCTGCTGAGGGGTGAGCCTCCTCGCTGCCCCCTGCGTCACCCCCTTGCTTACGCCCCAGGGGCGACAGAGCTCCTCGAGCCTCTGGGACACGCTCGGCCTGTCCGGAGGCAGTCGACTCTCGTGACCCCAACATCTTGTGGCTCGGGCCCCGATTGGGGCGCTGTGGGCACCACATCTGGATGCGTGGAGGTCGCAGTTTCCTGAATCCAACCCCAGAAGCGGGATTTTCGTGCGGTCTTCTTGCGCAGCAGCCCGTGGCACTCCAAGATGCCAACGTGGACCAAAAGGGCAGCGAAGTGGGGCAGAGTGGAGCAGCGGGTGGCGGGCCCGCGGGCTCCTGGGGCGGTGCGCCCCAGCCCGGCTTCCACGGCAGCTCGCGGCACCCGATCGATGCCAAGGGCCGCCTGTTCGTGCCCAAGCGGTTCCTGACGAGCCTCCCCTTCTCCGCGGAGGGCCAGGTCCTGGTCACGATCCAGCCCTCGCCGGACGGCAAGTGCCTGTGGCTGCGCCCCGGCGCCCTGCCGGAGCGCACCGCCGAGGAGTTCGCCGCTGCGGGTCCCAAGCAAAAGGGGGCCTGGCGGCGGCTGAGCGCCCTGACCCTCAAGACGACGCTTGATGCCTCGAAGCGCGTGCTGCTCTCGCCCGAGCTCCTGCGGGAGTTCGGCTTGGACCGCGAGGTCGTGATGGTCGGGATTGGGCCGGCGGTCGAGATCTGGGCCACCTCGGCCTGGGAGGCTGCGCAGGCGGATCTGGAGGCTGGGTTCCAGAGCGAGCAGGAGGCCCTCGCCGCCGAGGAGCGCGCCCACGACCAGGCGAAGGAGTACGAGCGCCTCTCCAAGGAGCGCGCGATTCGCGAGGAGCAGCGCCTGGCCGAGCAGCAGGAGGGCCTGCGGGCGGAGCTCGAGGTCATCAAGCTGCGCCTGGAGCTGGAGCAGGCCAAGCGCGCGCTGCGTGAGCTCGGCGTGGATCCCGACGAGGAGGCCGGGGCATGAGCGCGCTCGACGCGTCGCTCGCGACCTGGAGAACCGTCATGAGCCAGGAACACGTGCACATCCCGGTGATGGTCGCGGAGGTGGTGGAGCTGCTGGGGGGTAGCGTTGAAGCCGACCGAACCGCGGGCCTGATCGTGGATGCGACGCTGGGTGCCGGGGGGCACTCAGCGCAACTGCTCGAGAGCCTCCCGGGCGCATCCGTGCTTGGCACGGACCAGGACCCCCAGGTCCTGGAGCTCGCCCGGGAGCGCCTCGAGCCCTTCGGAGATCGGGCCCGCCTCGCGCGGGCCCGTATCTCCGACCTTTCAACCCTCCTGCGCAAGCTGAGGGTCGAGCCGCTGGCAGGGCTCCTGATGGACCTGGGGGTCAGCTCCCTGCAGCTGGACCGCGCGGAGCGCGGCTTCTCGTTCCAGCTGGACGGACCGCTCGACATGCGGATGGATCCCGAGCGGGAGCGCACGGCGGCCGACATCGTGAACCGCTGGGACGAGAGCGACCTCGCGGACCTCTTCTACTTCGAGGGCGGTGAGACCCGCTCCCGGGAGGTGGCTCGGGCGGTCGTCGAGGCGCGCAAGCGCACTCCGTTCCGCCGGACGGTGGGCCTGGCTCTCCTCGTGGAGCAGGTCCTCGGCCGCCGCGGCAAGGCGCACCCGGCCACGCGCGTGTTCCAGGCCCTGCGGCGCGCGGTGAACGAGGAGGGAGAGGAGCTGCTGGCCGGACTGCGGGCGGGTGAGCTGTTCCTGCGCCCCGGCGGGGTCCTCACGGTGATCACCTTCCACTCCGGCGAGGACGGCGTGGTGAAGCGTCACCTCGCGGAGGGGGCACGCCGCGGCGTGTGGGAGGTCCTGACGCCTCGCCCCCTCGAGCCGAGCCGCGCCGAGCTGCGTGCCAACCCCCGCGCGCGCAGCGCTCGGGTGCGCGCGGCGCGCCGAACCGCCGAGCCGGCTACGGAGGTCGAGGCTTGAGCTCGCGCTGGTCGGTGGGCGCATGGCTCGCGGTGGCGCTCGCGCTGGCTGCCGTGGCGGCGCTCCGGCACTCGAACGCGCGCCTCGAGAGGCGCCTGGCTGAGCTCGAGCGGGAGGCGGTCCTGATGGACGGACTGTCGGCCAAGGCGCAGGCGCGGTCCCTGGGCATGCTCCCGGGCGTGGCCCTCGACGCCGCGCAGGAGGTCGGTCCATGAGTCGCGAGGGCTCGGAGGTCCTCCGCTTGCTGACCCTGCTGCTCTGGGCGGGCGTCCTAGCCGGCGGCCTCTTCTGCGTCGTGCTCTCCAACCGAACCCGCGCCCTGGCCGTCGACCTGCAGCGCCTGACCGACGCGGCGACGCGGCTGGGGGGTGAGGCGCGCGAGCTGGAGCTGAAGAACGAGAGTCGGCTCTGGGAGCTCCAGGGCGTTGATCGGGCTCCTGCTGATCGCTCGAATGAGGACACCACCAAGCTGAGGTGAGTCGAGGGGAATGGTGACGAGGGGATCGACGGGGGCGACCTTGCCGGCACGCGGCCTGCGGCCGACGCACATGCTGGTCCTGCTGGGGCTCGGCTTCACCGCCGTGGCCGGAGGTGCGGTGCGGCTCAGCCTGGATCGCACCGAGGCCCCCGCCTCACGCGCGGTGACCCTCGAGGATCCGGCGCTCCCCGTGGTCCTGCAGGATCGAGCCGGTCGCCCGCTCGCCACCTCGGTGCAGGTGTTCGACCTCCAGGCGTCCCCCCGGGACCTGTGGCGTGCACACACCCCGTGGCGCGTCAGCCGGCTCCTGTTCGAGGAGCTCCGCGGGGTCCTTCCCGGGGACTGGAGCGAGGCCGAGCTGCTTCTGCGCCTGCTCCCCGCGACGCATGAAGGGGCGCAGCCCGGCTGGGTCCTGGCCTCCGGCGCCTCCCTGACGAGCCTCAGCCCGCGCCAGGCGGCTGACCTCGCCGCCTGGGTGGGCCGGCACGACCTGCCCGGCCTCTTCGTCGATCCCTCCGGGGGACCGGACGCCCTCATGTGGTGTCCGTCCCTCCTGCTCGCGGAGTCCGAGCGCCTCCGGGTGCTCGGGGCGGCGGGCGAGGGCCACCCCGAGCGATGGACCGCCTGGCTCCTCGAGGAGCTCGGGCTGGTCCTCGGGCACCTGACCCAGGACTCCGGCAGCGTGGAGCTCCTGGCGGCGGCGCTGCCGCCCGCCCTGCGCTCCATGGGGGAGGGGCTCGTGCGCGACGCTCGCGTGCTGGCCTATGCGGACCAGCTCTGGAACGAGCTGCTGCCGAGCCGCTTCCGCGTGGTGGCGAAGGGGCTCGACCGCGAGGTCGCCGGGCGCGTCCGCGATCTGCTCGTGCGCGAGGGGGTCAGCCCCTGGCAGCTGCGCCTCGATCAGCGCACCGCGCGGCTGCACCTGGTCAGCGCGGGCGGGCGCTCCAACCTCCCGCTGGGCTCGGCCCAGGCGATCCCCGGCATCGAGGACAAGGGCTTCGAGATCCTTGGCCACTGGGGCACGCTCAATTCGCGGGAGGCCTGGAGCCGCGCCCGCTGGGAGCGCGATCACGAGCCCTGGAGGCTGCCGCTGGACGGCGCGGGGGACCCCGTGGAGCGGCGCGCGCAGGAGCTGATGAACCAGCCCGATCCGGGCTCGGGCCTCGAGCTGCTGGTGCAGCGTGAGCTCGAGGCCGCGGGCTGCGAGCCGCGCGTGGAGGGCTCGAGCCGCGCATGGGAGCGGGTGGTCCTTCCCCGCGATCTTCGGCTGGCCGTCCGGGCCGCGCGGCGCGCCGCGCGGGAGCGGGTGGAGCAGGCGCGGCGGGACGGCGTCTCCCCCGATCCTCTTGATCAGGGCCTGGCCGAGGGGCGCTTTGACGGCTACCTCGACAGCCGCCTTGCGGGGCAGCCGCACGAAGTGCGCACCACCCTCGACCACGACCTGCAGCTGCGGCTGGAGGAGCTCCTCCCGGAGGTGGTCGAGGAGTACCAGGCCGCGGGGGCCATGGCGCTGGTCGTGGAGGTGGAGACCGGCGACGTGCTCGCCATCGCCGATCACTCGGGCTACGCGCTCAGCGGGTTCATGCCCGCCCAGTACCTGTTCACGCCGGGCTCGATCATGAAGCCCCTCATCATGGCCGTGGCCTTCGATGCGGGGGTCGTGTCCGAGGGTGACCGCTTCCAATCGAACGGAATGGCGGGCATCCGCGTTCCCGGGCGGCCGAAGCTCGTGCGGGAGGCGAAGGGAGCTCAGCCGGGCTGGCACAGCCCCGCCTACGGGCTTGCTCACTCCCAGAACGCGGTTCTGGTGCAGATCGGCATGCGTATCCCGGCGCGACGCCTGCACGACCGCCTCACGGCGCTCGGCCTCGGGCCCGCGACGGACCTCGGCATCGGCCCGATCCGCGACGGCGTGCTGCTGCCCGTCGAGCAGTGGGACGGAGCCAGCCGGGGCGAGCCCGTTCCCGGGCTGACCCCCGCGAGCCTCTCCTTCGGCCATGCGATCCAGGTGAACGCCCTGCAGATGGGGGAGGCCCTGCTCACCCTCCTGCGCGGCGGCGAGCGCGTGCCCCTGCGGTTCGTCATGGCCGTCGACGGGGAGGAGCAGCCCGTCCGGCCCCGCGGGCGCGTCCTCGAGGCCGCGGCCTGCGAGCGGATCGAGGACTACATGCGCCTCGGCGCCGCCTCCACGGACTCGGCCTTCGAGGGCACGGAGTACCACATGAAGCCGGGCCATCGGTACTGGCCGGAGAGTGGCCACTGGCGTGGCACCGGCGCGGAGATCGCCAAGCAGTGGTTCCTCGGGATGGGCGTCGAGAGCTTCGGGAGCAAGACCGGCACCACCGAAAAGGAGGCCGGCGTGCCCTGCAGCCACGCGGACGCCGAGCACTGGCTGCGCCACGAGGCGGACGGCACGCGCTGCAGCAGCGCCTGCCGCCGCGAGCTGAAGGAGCGCGGCGCGCCCCACGCCGGGCCCTGCTACACCTCCTCCATGTTCGCGTTCGGCGCGGACGAGAATGGCCGCGAGGTCATGACCCTCGTGGTGGTGGATGAGGTCCAGGAGTACGGGACCTGGGGGCACTTCGGGTCGAAGGTCGCAGGCCCGGTGGCCGCGCGCCTGCTGCGCCTCGCCCTCGGGCTCGAGGAGCAGCCCGCCAAGCCGGTGGCGCAGGCGACTCCCTCCGCACCGAAGCGGCACACGGGGCAGTCCCCGGCTGCAGGCCTGCTCGCCCGCTACGGACGGAGCCAGACCCCCGCGCTCGAGGGCGAGCCTTCCAGGAGGGGCCGTTGAACCTGCAGGACCTCGTCCGGGCCCAAGGGGGCTGGCTCCGCGGGGGCGCCTCGCGTGCCGCCGCCGCCGTGGACCACAGCACGGTGGAGGTGGACTCGAGGCGCGAGGAGCCGGGCGCCCTGTTCGTCCCGCTCCCCCGGACCCGGGCCCATGGCGCGCGGATCGCGGCGGACGCCGTGCAGCGCGGGGCCGCCGCGGTCCTCGCGCCCCGTCCCCTGCAGCTGGAGGGACCTGTGCCCCAGTGGGTGCACGACTCCCCGGCACGGGTCGCGGGTCTCGTGGCGCAGGCCCTCGCGGGAGAGCCCGCGCGCAGGCTCTTCCTGGCGGGCGTGACCGGCACGAACGGGAAGACCTCCGTGGCGCACCTGGTGGCTCACCTGCTCGAGGCCGGAGGGCGCAGGGCGGGTGTCCTGGGGACGGCGGGCCACCGCCTGGCGGACGGCCCTCGCGAGGCGACGCACACGACGCCGGACGCGCCGGAGCTGGCGCGGCTGATGCAGGCCCATCGGGCGGCCGGCGGGGAGGCCCTCGCCATGGAGGTCAGCTCCCACGCGCTGGCCCAGGAGCGCCACGCGGGGCTCGCGTTCGACGCGGCGATCTTCACCAACCTCACCAGGGATCACCTCGACTATCACGGGAGCCTGGAGGCCTACGGGGCCGCCAAGGCGCGCCTGTTCGAGGCCCTGGCTCCTGGCGGGACGGCTATCGTCCACGCCGATGACCCCGCCTCCGACCGCATGGCGCGCGCCGCGCGCGCGCGCGGGGCGAGGGTCCTTCGATACAGCACGCGGACGAGCGCCGATCTGATGGCCTCTCGACTGCGAGCGACCCGGGAGGGCACATCCTTCCACTTGTCTGGGATGGGGATTCCAGCGCGGGATGTGCGATTCCACCTCCGGGGCCGCTTCAACGTCGAGAACGCCCTCGCGGCGCTCGCTTGCGCGCTTGTCGCAGGGGTGGGCCCGGACCACGCGTTGGCCGGGCTCACCTCCTGCACGCCTGCCCCGGGGCGCATGGAAGTGCTCCGGGCGGGCGGCGCCTCCGCCGCGCCCGAGGTCGTGGTGGACTACGCACACACGCCGGATGCGCTTGAGCGGGCCCTCGCCGCGCTCCGTCGCGAGCTGGCGCCCGGCGCGCGCCTGTGGTGCGTGTTCGGGTGCGGAGGGGACCGGGACCGGGGCAAGCGCGCGCTCATGGGCGCCGCGGCCACGCGCCACGCCGACCGCGTCCTGCTCACCAGTGACAACCCGCGCTCCGAGGACCCCGCGGACATCGCGGACGAGGTCCTCGCGGGCCTCTCGCCCGAGGCTCTGGCCCGCGTGACGCGCGAGCCCGACCGCGCGGCGGCCATCCGTGAGGCCATCTCCGCGGCCGCAGCCGGGGACACGGTGCTGGTTGCAGGCAAGGGACACGAGACCGTGCAGGTGGATGCGCAGGGCAGCCACCCCTTCGACGACCGCGTCGTCGCCCGGGCCGCGCTCGAGGAGCGTGCCCAGCTGGAGGTCATGGGCTGAACATGGAGCAAGAGAGGGGGCAAGACACGCGCGGCGGGGCTCCCCGCGCGCGCTGGACGCTGGCGGACCTGGCTCAGGCCATGGGGAGCCGGTTCGATGCTGGAGCCGCCGGACTCGCGGTGGGAGGGGTCTCGACCGACACCCGCACCCTGCGACCGGGCGACCTCTTCGTGGCCCTTCGCGGACCGAACTTCGACGGTGCTCGGTTCATCCCTGCCGCGATTGAGCGTGGCGCCGCCGCGGTCGTCGTGGCCGAGGGAACCGTCGCGGCAGCGGGCGCCACACCGGTCCTCGAGGTGGCCTGCACGCGGCGTGCGCTGGGCGACCTGGGCCGCTGGGTTCGCTCCTCCCGCAGCCTCGAGGTCGTCGGCATTACCGGCTCGTGCGGCAAGACCAGCACGAAGGAGATCCTCTACACGCTGCTCCGCGGCGCGGGCCTGCGCGCCTCGGCGAGCCCGGCTTCGTTCAACAACGACATTGGGGTCCCTCACACCCTGTTGGCCTGTCCCCAGGATGCCCAGGTCCTGGTGGCGGAGCTGGGGACCAACGGCCGCGGGGAGATCGCGCACCTTGCGCGCCTCGCACGCCCGACGGGCGCCATCGTGACCAACGTGGGGGCCAGCCACCTGGAGGGCCTCGGAGACGAGGACGGAGTCGCCTCGGAGAAGGCCGCGCTCCCCGCCGCCCTGCCGGAGGGGGGCTTCTGCGTGCTCAATGCGGACTGTCCGCGGACCGCAGCGATGGCTTCCGCCACCCGCGCCCGCGTCCACCGGTTCGCCGTGCGCGCTTCCGCCTCCGCCTCCCCCGCAGGCGAGGAGACCGGAGAGGAGTGCGCTCCCGACCTGATGGCCTCGGACCTCACCTTCGAGGCAGGCGGCACCTCGTTCACCCTCTCGGGTTCCATGGTCGGTGAGCCCGGCGAGGAGCGACGCGTGTCGATCCCGCTCCTTGGGCGGCACCAGGTGCAGAACGTCCTGGCCGCGCTCACGGCCGGGCGTGCCCTCGGCGTCTCCCTCGACGCGCTCCTCGCGAGCCTGCCCGACCTCGCGCCGGTCGCAGGGCGCGGGGTTCGCTCCGAGGCGCGCGGCCTGGCCCTCCTGGACGAGACCTACAACGCCAACCCCACCTCGACCGTAGCCGCCCTGCGGGCCCTCGCCGCGGCGCCGGCCGCCGGCCGGCGGGTGGCCGTGCTCGGGCGCATGCACGAGCTCGGCGCGCGCAGCGCGGCGCTCCATGCCGAGGTCGGCGCCGCGGCCGCGGAGGCCGGCGTGGATCTGCTCGTCACCGTGGGGGCCGACGAGCTCGCGAGCGGTGCCCGCGAGGCGGGCCTGCCCGAGCGGGCATTGGCGCGCTTCTCCAGCCTCGAGGCCGCAGCGGCGGGGCTCGAGGCCGTGCTGCACGCTGGAGACCTGGTCCTGCTCAAGGGCAGCCGCGCCGCCGGGCTGGACGCCCTCGTGCGCCTCCTGGAGCAGTCCGCCGAGAAGCCTTCGGGGGAGCCGGCCCTGGCCTGATGCTGATCGAGCTGCTCAACCGCCTGACGGGCGTCTCGCTCTTCGGGTACATCAGCTTCCGCGTGGTGATGGCGGTGATGACCGGCTTCGCCCTGGCGCTGGTGCTCGGAGGCCCGGTCATCCGCTGGCTCGCGAGCCGGCGGATCGGTGAGCGGTCGGACAAGAACGATCTCGCCCAGGTGGCCACCTTGGACGCGGGCAAGGCGGGGACGCCCACGATGGGGGGCTCGTTCCTGATTGCCGCCCTCCTGGGCTCGGCCCTGCTCTGGTGCCGCCTGGACAATGTGCACGTGGTGCTCGGCCTGATCCTCGTGGCGGGCCTCGCCGCCGTGGGATTCGTCGACGACTGGATCAAGCTCACCGACCGCGACCGCAACGGCCTGAGTCCGACAGGAAAGATCATGGGGCAGCTCGTGATCGGGCTGTTCGTGGTGGGAGCCATGGCCTGGACCGCGCACGCCTCGGACCGCTTCAGCCTGCTGGCGATCCACCCGCCCTTCTTCAAGGACTGGACCCTCGAGCTGGGCAACTCGACCCTGGGGGTCGCCCTGTTCGTGGCCATTGGCTGGGTCGTTGTGGCGGGGACCTCGAACGCGATCAACATCACCGATGGGATGGACGGCCTTGCTGCGGGCTGCACGATCCTGGCTGCGGCGGCTCTGGCCGTCTTCTGCTACGTGACCGGGCGCTGGGACTGGACCGGCTACCTCGGCATTCCGCACGTGCCGGAGGCCTCTGAGATGACCGTGCTCGCGGGCGCCCTGATCGGCGCAACGACGGGCTTCCTGTGGTTCAACGCTCCGCCCGCGCGGGTGTTCATGGGGGACTCCGGCGCCCTACCGCTCGGCGGCCTGCTCGGCTGGATGGCCCTGGTCTCGAAGCAGGAGATCCCCCTCGGGCTGATCGCGCTCGTCCCCTTCGCGGAGCTCGGCTCGAGCGCGTTGCAGCGCATCTCGTACCGCACCACCGGCAGGCGAGTCTTCACGATCGCGCCCCTGCACCACGGCCTGAAGGAGCACGGGGGCGTGTTCCGACGCTCTCCCAGCGGTGGCATCCCCGAGACCACCGTGGTCGTGCGACTCTGGATCGTGGCAGCCCTCTCCGGGCTCGCGAGCCTGGCCCTCCTCAAGGTGCGCTGACCGTGGCACGCTTTCGCAGGAGAGCCGGGGCTGCCGTGGTCGCTTCGGGGGAGACCCAGCTCGGGCTCTTCGAGCGCATCCAAGTCGCGACCCAGCCGCGCGCCACGGATGCCACCGTCGAGGCCAGGCGCCTGTTCTACGCGGTGTTGGCCCTGATGGCCCTGGGCTTCCTGCTGCAGGCCAGCCACGCGGCCACGACCCTGCCCGAGGACCTGTTCCAGGAGCACCTTGCGAAGCTGGCGGGCATGCGCGGTGTGGCCATCCTGCTCGTGGTCGGGCTGTGGCAGCTGGGGACGGAGCGGCTCAAGCCGTTTGCCCCCGCCCTTGCCGTCGTCGCCCTGCTGCTCCTTGTGGCGGTGTTCATCCCCGGGCTCCAGGCGCGCATCAACGGCGCCCGGCGCTGGGTGGACCTGCCCCTGCTCCCCTTCAACCTGCAGGCATCCGACGTAGCTCGGGTGCTCGGGATCGTCTGGCTCGCGCGGCGCTGCGAGGACCTGGGCCCGCGGGTGGAGGAGGGCCTTCACGGCTACCTGCCCACCCTCGGCATGGGCCTCGTGTTCGCGCTCCTGATCTTCCTGGAACCCGACCTGGGCTCGACCGTACTCCTGGGAGTGACCTGGGGTTCGGTCATGTGGGTCGCGGGGTTCCAGCAGCGGCACATCGCCACCTCGGCTGCCGCCCTGGGCTCCGCCGCCCTGGTCGCGGGCGCGACCATGTTCTCCCACGTCCGGGATCGCCTGGCGATCTTCATGGGGGAGGCCACCAACGAGCAGGTGTCCGGCTCGGTCCGCGCCTTCTCCAGCGGAGGCTTCTGGGGCGTGGGCCTCGGCCAGGGCCAGGCGCGCCTCGCCGGCCTCCAGTACCAGCAGACCGACTTCGTGTTCGCTCTGGTGGGCGAGGAGCTGGGCCTCTTCGGAGCACTCCTGATCGTGGGGGCCTACATGGTGGTTCTGTGGAGCGGTCTGCGGATCGCGCGCAGCGTCGAGTCGCCGTTCGCCGCCCTCGCGGCCTTCGGCCTCACCGTGGGCGTCTGCCTGCAGGCCCTGGTCCACATCTCCGTCGTCACCCAGCTTGCGCCGCCGAAGGGGATGACGCTGCCCTTCGTCAGCGACGGGAACACCAGCCTGCTGGCGTCGAGCGTGGCGGTTGGCCTGATCTTGGGGGCCACTCGGCGGGCTCCCCTGCCGAAGGAGATCTAGCCGCCTGGCGCGCGGTTGCGCGCACCCGAGGGCGGCCCGATCCCTCGCCCATGCAACAGTACGAACGCTTCGGAGTCCTTGCGCTCCTCCTGCTGGTGGTGACCCTCGTGGCCGTGGCCCTCCTCGGAGAGGACCCGCGCGACCCGAGCCGGCTCGAGGAACTGGCGGTCCAGGCCGCCGAGCGGCCCCGGGCTGCTGCGGAGGCTCTGGCCCCTGGGCTGGGCGGCGCCGCCGCCAACCGGCCCCAGGGAGAGCGCCCCGTGCCGCGCCGGGGCGTCGGGGCACAGGACCCGCGCCTTGTGGGCTCCCAGGAGCGCCCCGCGCCCACGGCGCGCCGTCGGCCGGAGACCCCGGAG
>JBDQFW010000121.1:0-11107 GCA_040265735.1 Planctomycetota bacterium
GGCGTGCGCTCGGAGCAGGGCGCCGTGGGCTACTCGATCCCCCTGGCGGAGCTCATCGATCCGCGCGGCCCCGCCACCTCGACGCGCCCGCGCTACAAGACCGTCTCCGAGCTGCGCGAGCAGCTCGAGGTCGAGCCGGATCCCGGTCGCCGCAGGACCCTTGTCTACGAGATCCACAAGCGGGCCAGCCTCTCGGTGGTCTACTTCCTCTTCCTGCTGCTCGGCGTCCCGACGGGGCTGATTCTGCGGCGCGGGAACCAGCTGGCGGCCCTCGCCGTGAGCTCGGCCTACGGCATCGGCTACTACGCCCTCTCGATGAACCTCGGGGCGGAGCTCGCGAGCCACACGGACCTGCCCGTGCTGGTCGTCGCCTGGGGGCCGACGGCCGCCGGCGTCCTGGCCTCGCTCCCCCTCCTGCGCGTGGGGCTGCGGCGATGAGCGGGTCGCACCGGCTGCGCTGGGGAGGGCGCCTCGACCGCTACGTCATCGGGCACTTCATCGGCTCCTACGGAACGGCCCTGTTCCTCGTCGTCGGGCTGTACCTGGTGCTCGACATGGCGAGCAATGTGGGGGACTACATCACCCCGGACAGCGCTGCGAGCGACAGCCCCGTGCTGCGCTACTACCTGATCCAGGTCCCGTTCCTGTTCCTGCAGGTGGCGCCGTTCGTGACGCTGCTCGCGGGCATGTTCACGGTCAACCGCCTGCTGAAGAAGAACGAGGTGACGGCCATCCTCGCGGCGGGCGTGAGCTCGCGCCGCCTGACCGGGCCGATCCTGCTGGTGGGGCTCGTGCTCTCGGTGGGCATGTTCGTCCTTCGAGAGACCCTGATCGAGGTCCTCGCGGACGAGCGCGACCGCCTGCACTGGAGCCTCGTCGAGGGCGAGGAGAACCGTGCCTACGAAGACATCGTGGTCCACGGGGAGCTGGGCAGCCTGGTCTTCCTGGAGCGGTACTTCCCGGAGGGCACGGGAGCCGGGGTGCCCGTGGCCGAGGGCGTGGTGGCGATCCTCTCCGAGGACGAGCGCTACACGCGCATCGACGCGAGCGGGGCGACCTGGACGGGCGAGTCCTGGAGCCTCGCGGGCGCCGAGCGTCAGGAGATGGGGGCCTCCGCAGCCTCCGAGCCCGTGGCCTTCCTCGAGGAGGTGGAGGACCTGGACCTGGATCCCGAGCTGGTCCTCACCTACCGCCGAGCGGGCTACGAGCCCCTCGAGCTCTCCTTCGCCGAGGTCGGTCGGCTGATGCAGCGCGAGCCGGACGACATGACCTACCGGACCCTGTGGCACTACCACCTGACCTTCCCCCTGGCCAATGTGATCCTCCTGCTGGTGGGCCTGCCGCTGCTCTTCCAGTACGAGCGCGGGCGGGGCTCGGAGCGGCTGGCCCTCGGGGGGCTCCTGTGCGTCTTCTTCTTCGCCGCGGACTTCGTGTTCCGGAACCTGGGCCTCTCGGGCGGCCTCTCGCCCCTGCTGGCGAGCTGGACGCCCGTGCTCGGATTCGGGAGCCTCGGGATCGTGCTGTTCGAGGGGATGCGGTCCTGAACCGCCCTCCGGGCTTGCCGTACCCCCCTCCAGGTCCTTCCATTGGGCCCCCGGGAAGAATCCAGGCCGCCGCGCGTCCGAGCCCAGTCCCCATGAAGGTCCCCCAGAGCCCGCTCCTCACCCTCCTGGCCCTTGCGGCCTGCGCCAGCGCCCCCGAGGCCAAGACCGGCCGCTCCGTGGACTGGCTCGTGGACCACGGCCAGTACGCCGAGGCAGTGGTCCGGGCGGCTGCCCTGCTCGAGAGCGAGCCGGCCTCCGTGCAGGCTCAGGAGGCGCACCGGCGGGCGACCATGGCGTGGCACCTCTCCGAGGGGCGTCGCCTGACCTTCGACGGAGCCGACATGGAGGCCCTCGAGGCCTTCGGCCGGGCCCGGGACCTCGAGCCCATGAACCCGGTGGTGGTCTCCTGGATCGAGAAGACGCGCCGCAAGCTCTCGCGGACCTGGCTCGACCGCGGCCTCGAGGCCCAGTCCGAGCAGCGCCTCGAGGACGCGCAGGAGGCCTTCGAGCAGTCCCTCGCCTTCAACCCGGAGGAGGATGAGTCGGCCATCGGCCTCGCCGCCGTCTCCCTGCTCCAGGCCTATCGCGAGACCCTCGGCGAGGACTACTACGACCAGGGCGTGCGCGCGGTCAGCGACTGGGAGTACGAGATCGCCCGCAGCCGCTTCGGAGCCTCGAGCAAGTACCGCCCGGGCGACCCCAAGCCCGAGCGTCGCGTCGGCGAGGTCGAGCGCGAGCTCTCGCGCAAGCGCACCACCCAGGCCATCCAGCTCGAGGCCGACGGCCTGCACGCGGCCGCGCGCAACGACTACCGCGTGGCTCTGCTTCTCGACCCCGAGAACGGCGAGGCGGAGGCCGGGCTCGCGCGGGCCCGCGAGGAGGCCAGCGCCGACGAGCTGCTGCTCCAGGGCCGTATGGCGATCCTGCGCGGTGAGTTCGCCACCGCGCGCGACTACCTCGAGCGCGGCAAGGAGACCTCGCTGGTGCGCAAGGACCTCTTCGACGAGGCCCTCGCGGGCATCGACGACGCCCGCGCGGCGAAGACCTATCAGAAGGCGCTCGACCTCGAGCACGACTTCCGCTACGAGGCCGCCATCGCCAAGTTCCGGGAGCTCCTGGAGGGACGCGACTACTACGAGGACGCCATCTCGCGCCTCAGGACCCTCGAGGACTATGTGAGCGACGCGGCGGCGCTCTACGGGCGCGTTCAGGAGAGCGACGACCCGGCCGAGCAGCTCCAGCTGCTGCGCCAGATCGAGGTCTTCTGGCCCGAGTACCGCGACATCCGCGAGCGCCTGCGCGCGCTCGAGGCCGCAGGCGCCTGAGCGGGTTCGCGGCAGGCCCTCAGGAGGCGGCCGCCTCCTGGCGCCGCGCCTCTCCACGCGCCATCCACCACACGATCGCCGCGAGGACGCTGACCTCGAGGAACGGGTGGACGGAGGCCTTGGAGAGGTCTCCGTTCCAGATCACGAAGGCCCAGTAGGCCCAGGGCATCCAGGCGCTGACCGCGACGATGCCGGCGGCGCGGGCCAGGGCCGCGGGCGTCATGGGCTCCTCCTCCTCGGGCGCCTCGCCCTGCGCCTCGAGCTCGCGGTCGATGCGATCCAGGGCAACGGCCGCGGCGTCCACCAGGCGCTGGTTCTCGCGCAGGGCGCGAAACTCGATGGGGAGAGCCCACAGGTTGAGGCCCAGGGCCAGCAGGCCGCTCAGCCAGTGGACGACGGCCGGGAGCCCGAGCGCGGGCGCACCGAAGGCGAGCACGCCCGCGGCGACGATCGAGAAGGAGCCGAAGATCGCCGCGGGGTAGGCCTTCTTGTTGGCGAAGAACTCGTTCAGCTCGTCGAGGAAGACCTGCGGCAGGTCCCGGCTGGCCACGGCCTCTCGCAGGATGCGCCCGGTCACGATCATGAACAGGATCAGGAGCGTGTGCGCACCCACCGTGAGGATCGCGGCGGGCAGAGCGACCTGGAAGTGCAGGTCGAGGCGCCCCAGGAAGCCAATCACCGCGGCGGCCAGCAGGGCGGGACCTGCGGCGAGGCACGCGATCAGGAAGTAGTGGGCCATCCTCATGGCGATCCTTGGGTCTTGGCGGCGGCGGGTTGTCGGCGGAGGGGCTGGCCTGACGGTCAGGTGTCCAGGGCAACTCAGGCGCGCAGGGCGCGGGCCAGCGCGGCCGGGTCGAGGCGCGTCAGGTCCCCGCCGGGGGCGCGGTGGGCGCGGTGCCCGGAGTCTGCGCATCCCATGGGGGGCCAGGGGCCTGTCTTCAAGGGATCGGTCGGGCCGAACCAGGTGTCCGTCCCTACCCCGACGGAAGCTGCCAGGTGGGTGGGCCCTGAGTCTCCGGCCAACAGGCGCAGGCCCGCTTCGCCCGCGGCGTGCAGGAGCCCGGCGAGCTCCGGCAGCCCGCGCTGTCC
Organism: Planctomycetota bacterium; assembly: GCA_040265735.1. Lineage (GTDB taxonomy): Bacteria > Planctomycetota > UBA1135 > UBA1135. The sequence continues at coordinate 3,959 of JBDQFW010000121.1, forward strand.
AACCAGGTGCCCCAGACCAGGGCCCGCGGGGAGGCTCTCGGCAAGCCCCGCGCCCACTTCTGCCTCTGCGGGGCCCGTCACCACCAGCAGATCCTCCTCCGCGCGGAGCTGGCGCAGCACCTCGGCAAGGGCGCGCGCGGGCAGGGTCCTCGGGTCGCCCTCGCGTCCGGGGTGCACGAGCCGCCGGGGCCGGCCGCGGTCAGGCAGCAGCTGGTCCAGCAGGAGCGCCCCGCGCGCGCGCGGCCCAGGGCTCCTGCCACTCCTCCTTCCGGGGTCCGTAGCGTCGGAGGGCACCGCTCAGCCACGCGGCGGCGGCGGACTTCGCGTTGCCCTGCACATCGAGGGTCGCGTCCGGCGCGAACGCGCGCAGGTCCCGGCGCAGGGTGCGCCAGGCCCCCAGCCCGCCGGAGCGATCGAAGCGCACCAGCTCGAGCCCGGGCAGGACCTCGAGCAGGGGGGCGAACTCCGCCTGCACGACCCACCCCAACCGGGCACCGGGACGCGCGCCGCGCAGCGCGTGCCAGGCCGGCAGGCCGCAGACCACGTCCCCCAGGTGGGAGAGGCGCACGACGAGCAGGCGCTCGGCGGTGGAGGGGAGGGCGGCGGCGGGTCCGGACACGCCTCGGAGGATAGGCCCATGCCCCGCGCAGCGCTGGCGCGCGCTCCCCCCGTAGACTGGGCCGCGCGTGTTCCGCCGCCTCTCGACCCGCTGGGCCCTCGCCGTCCTGCTCTCGGTCGCGCTGCCCTTCGTGGGCTTCGCGGCGTGGGTGGAGACCCATGTCTCCCAGCGCCTCGCCGAGGACGCCGTGCGCTTCCACCTGCTCTCGACGGCGTCCGACCTGGCGGACCAGCTCGACGGCGAGCTCCAAGAGCGCTGGCAGGACCTGGAGTACCTCGCAGGCGTCCCTCTGGTCAGCTGGTTCGTGGGCGGGCCCGAGGAGGAGCGTCCCCTGTTCGAGAGCACCGTCCAGGACCTGTTCGATCGCATGGCGCGGCTCAGCGGCGTGCATGGCCTCGTGCTTGCGGTGGACCGGGACGGCCGCGTCCTCACCACCGACCGCGGCGCGGAGGGGCAGGAGGCGTCGGTCGCCCTGCGGCAGGCGGCCTTGGGCCTCGACCTAGCGCAGGCGCCGTGGCTGGAGGAGGTCCTCGCGCGCGGGCGCGCGAGCCTCGGCTTCGGAACGGCGGCCGAGCTGCTTGGTCTCCCAGGCGGGGGGCCGCCGTTCGTCGGGATGGCCGTGCGCCTGTCGCCGGGCTCCGGCGACGAGCCGTCGGGCGCAGTGGTGGCGCTCATGGGGACGGACCGGCTGCAGGCGCGCATCGAGTCGTTCGGCGTGCGTCGGCTCGGCGCCAGCGGGGAGCAGCCCCTCCAGGACCTGTACGCGTCGTCCTACGCGTGGCTCTGGGGACCCGATGCCGACACCATCCTCGCTCACCCGACCCGAGCCCTGGTGGGCACGCGCGTGTCCGAGCTCCAGGAGGGCGAGCTGCTGCCGCTGGTCGAGGCCGCGCGCGGCGCGCCCTGGGGCATGTACCCCGACTACACCTTCCGTGGGATCCAGAAGAAGGCCGCCTTCAAGCGTACGGCCTCGCCCGAGCAGGGCGGCTTCGGCTGGACCGTCGGCATCGGCGCCGACTTCTCCGATATCTATGCGCCCGTGCAGGAGGTCTCGCGCACGCTGCTCCTCGCGGCGGCCCTCGGCCTCGTGTCCGCGGCCGTGCTGACCTTCTTCGTGGCGCGCCGCACGGCGCAGCCGATCCAGGAGCTCGAGGCCCACACGCGCCGCCTCGCGGCGGGTGACCTCGAGCAGCGCCTGGGCTGGACGCGCCGGGACGAGCTCGGAGACCTGGCCCGCGGCTTCGACCGCTTGGCCGGGGAGCTGGCCGAGGGGCGCCGCGTCGCCATGCGCGCCGAGAAGGACGCGGCCTGGCGCGAGATGGCCCGCCAGGTCGCCCACGAGATCAAGAACCCTCTCACGCCGATCTCCCTCTCGATCGGACTCCTGCGGCGCGCGCGGGACGAGGGCAGCCCCGAGGCCGAGTCGATCCTCGTGCGGACCATGGACATGATCGAGCGCCAGGTCGCCGCCATGCGCGAGATTGCGCGCGACTTCCACTCCTTCGCGGGGCAGCACCGGGACCTCGAGCCCGTGGACCTGGGGGCCCTGCTCGACGAGGTGCTGGAGCTGTCGGCGGCGTGGGCCGCGGAGGAGAGCGTGCAGCTCGTGCGAGAGGGTGACGGAGGCCTCGTGCTGGGGGATCCGGGAGAGCTGCGGCGCGCGCTGCTGAACCTCGTGTCCAACGCCATCGAGGCCAGCGACGGGGGAGGGGAGCTGCGGGCGCGCTGCGAGGTCCGCGGGAACGAGGTCGAGGTCGAGCTGGTGGACTCGGGCCGAGGGCTCGATCCCGAGCAGGTCCAGCACCTTTTCGAGCCCTACTTCACGACGCGCACCAGCGGAACCGGGCTGGGTCTCGCGATCGTGCGCCGGGTGGTTGAGGACCTTGGCGGGCGCGTCTCCCTTGAGAACCGCAGCGACGGCCGAGGCGCCGTGGCGCGCATCGTCCTCCCGCGCTGGGAGCAGGGTGCCGCCTCGTGACCGCCGCCGTCCTGGTGACCGGGGCCAACGGGTTCCTGGGGAGCGCGCTCTGCAGGGAGCTGGCCGGCGCCGGGCATCGGGTCTGGGCCTCCTGTCGCGAGGGCTGTGACGACGGCGACCTGCAGGGCGTCGACTGCGCTCGGGTGACCTGCGACCTCACCCATCCGGCCAGCGTGCGTGCGGCGGTCCGCCAGGCCGCGGATGCAGCCGAGGCCGCGGGGCTGCCGCTCTGGATCGTTCACAACGCCGCCGTGATCAGCTATCGCACGGCGGACGCCGCGCTGCAGCGTGCGGTCAATGTCGAGGGCACGCGCGTGGTCCTCGAGGCCGCGCAGAGCGTGGCCCCCGAGCGGGTCCTGCAGGTCAGCTCGGTGGCAGCGGTGGGGACTGCGGCCGCGGGTGAGGTCCTCGACGAGCGCGCGTCCTGGAACCTGCGCGACGCTCGCGTGCCCTACTGCGACACCAAGCGCGAGGCCGAGGAGCTGGCCCTCGCCTCTGGCCTCCCCGTGCTCACCGTCAACCCCGGCTCGATCTTCGGTCCGGCTCGCCAGGGGTCCAACACCCTGCGCTTCCTGCGCAAGCTGCAGCGCGGCGAGCTCGGCACCCTCGCGCCTCCGGGGACCCTGGGAGTGGTCGGCGTGGAGGACTGCGCGCGGGGAGCACGCCTCGCCCTTGAGCGCGGGCGCGTAGGGGAGCGCTACCTGCTCGTGGAGTCGAACTGGTCCCATGCTGCGCTCTTTCGCGAGGCCGTGCGCGTGCTGACGGGCGCGGACACCCTGCGGCCCCGCGTGGTGCACCCGGTGGCGTGGCGCGGCGCGGTCGTGCCCCTGGTTCGTCTGGCGGACGCCCTGCGCCCCCTGCAGATGGTCACTCCCCAGGCGCTCACGCTCCTGGGGCGCCACTTCGCCTTCGACAGCGGGAAGGCCCGCGCCGAGCTCGGCTGGTCGCCCCGCCCGCTGGACGAGGTCCTGCGCGCGGCGGCGACCGCGCTGCGCGCCTGAGGGCGCGCGACGAGGCGCGTGTGTCCGACCGTCAGTCGCCCGCGAGCTCGCGGCGCAAGTCCTCGCCGTCGTAGCCCCAGGTCCCCGTCAGGACGGTCTTGCGGAACGAGAGGATGTCGAGGACCCAGTTCCACCAGCCCCAGTCCGGGCTCTGCTCCTGCATGTCGATGCGCAGGTTCGGCAGGCCCGCGTCGAAGGCGTTGTCCCGCGCGATCTGGCTTGACTCGGCGGGGAAGTCCCACTGGAGGACGGTGAACGCCCAGGCCTCGGAGCGGAAGGTCCCCGAGGTCTGCGTCTCACGGGTGTGATCGATGCTCGCACAGGCCGAGGCGAGGGCTGCGAGGGCAAGTCCTCCAAGGGCAGAGCGCAGGGACGGGGAGGCGGGGCGGGCCTTCATGACTTGGACTCTATCGTCCGGAACTCGCCGGATCCCGAGTGCTCCCTGCCCTGCTGTGCGCAGCCTCTGTGAGGCCCCTCCGCGCGCCGCCGAGGCCCCAAGGGGCCCCGAGGTGCAGGGAAGCCCTCCCGCCAGGGGGATCGCGAGAAAGCCCTCCGCTCTCGGCCGCGGGCTGCCGATTCGTCCCCTGTGACCGCTCGCGCCCTCGATCCCGGAAGCTGGGAGGTGCTCCTGGCCCGCGCCGCAGAGGCGTGGGGGGGGAGCGCCGAGGGCGCGCGCCTGTTCTTCGCGCCGGGGCGGGTCAATCTGTTCGGGGCTCACCTCGACTACAGCGGCGGCCCGGTCCTGCCCGGGGCGATCGACCGGGGGACCCTGGTGGTGGGCAGGCCGCGGGACGACGGCCGCCTGACCCTGGGCACCACCCTCGACGCGCGCCGCTTCGACGGCCGCCTCGGCGCCCTGCCGGAGGCGCCTGCGGGCGCCTGGTTCGACTACCCGGTGGGCGCCCTCGCTGCGCTGGTCGGCGGACGCGCCCATGCCCAGGGCCAGGGCCTGGACCTCTTCTTTGGAGGGGACCTGCCCGTGGGCGCAGGCCTCTCCTCCTCCGCCTCGATCTCGGTGGTGACCGCCCTCGCGGCGGACGCCCTCCTGGGCCTGGGAGCCGGGCGGGAGAGCTGGGTGGCCGCGGCCCTCGCCGGGGAGCGGGGCTTCGTCGGGGTGCAGTGCGGGATCATGGACCCGCACGCCGTGGGCCACGCGCGGCCCGGCCATCTCCTGTGGCTGGACTGCAAGGACGGCAGCTGGGAGCACGTGCCCCTGGATCCCGAGCGCGCGGCGTACCTCGTGTTCGACACGGGCGTGCAGCGGGAGCTCGCGAAGGGCGAGTTCAACCTGCGCGTGGCCCAGTGCGCGCAGGCATTCCAGGTGCTCGCTCCCCACCAGCCGGGGGCGAGCTGCCTGCGGGACATCCTCCCCGAGACGCTCGAGCGAGAGGGGCACCGCCTGGATCTGACGGTTCGCTCCCGCGCCCTCCACGCCGTGCAGGAGGTCGAGCGCACCTTCGCTGCCCGTCGTCACCTGGAGGCCGGGGACCTGGCGGCGGCAGGCCGGCTCATGTTCGAGGCCCACGCGTCCCTGCGCGATCTGTACGAGGTCTCGGTCCCCGAGCTCGACCACCTGGTCGCGCTGCTTGAGGGCGAGGCGGGCTGCTTCGGCGCGCGCCTCACCGGCGCCGGCTTCGGCGGCTGCGTGGTCGCCCTAGTCGAGCCGGACCGCGTTGCAGAGCTCGGGCCCCGCGTGGCCGAGGGCTTCCAGGACCGCTTCGGTCGCCGCGGGCCCTTCGAGGCCTTCTCAGGGGACGCGGGACCGCGCGAGCTCCCGCTCGCGCGCTGAGACCTCATCGGCCGGCGCAGCGAGATCCCAGGGCCGGCGCAGCGAAGTCTCAGCGCCCGCTGCCCGCGCCCTCCGGCCCGAACTGGGCGCGGCGGGAGGCCTCGAGCAGGACCGCACCGGGCTCGGCCCCGATCACCTCGCTGCTGAAGGGGCTCTCCAGCAGGTCCACCGCGGCCGCGGGCCGGCCGCCGAAGAGGTAGTTCCCCGCGAGGAGCAGCCGCGCGTCCGCGTCCAGGAAGTGATCCTCGAGGTAGCGCTCAAGCAGGGCGAGCTGGCGGTCGAAGTCCGCGGGCGTGCCGTAGAACGAGCGCTTGTCCACCGCGTGGAGGGCAAGGCTCGGGTCGAGCTCGAGCGCCTTGCGCATCTCGGCCGCGGCCCAGCGGTAGTCGCCGATGGCGAAGAGGGCGTCGGAGAGGACGAGGCGCAGGATGCCGAGCTCGGGAGCGAACTCCACCGCCCGCGAGTACGCGCGCGCGGCGTCCCCGTAGCGTCCCTCGCGGAACGCCTCGTCGCCCACCGCGAGGTAGTGGTTCGCCGCGCGGTTGAGCTCTGCCTGCTGCTCGGGGTTCGGCGCCTGCGGGGCTTGCACGATGGCCTCACCCACGGGGACCTCGACCAGCACGGGCTCCTGCACGACCACGACCTCCGGCTGGGCCTCGACAACCACGGTCACCGGGGGAGCGTAGGAGTAGGAGACGAACGGTCCCCACCAGTAGCGGTTGCAGGACCACCAGGGCCAGTACCCCGCGCCTCCGCACGACCACCAGGAGTGCCACCACCAGGCCGAGCCGTAGAAGGGCGCGTTCCACCAGCACCAGGGCTGATAGCCCCAGGTCCCCCAGAACCCGAAGCTCACCGAGCCACAGCGGCCGTCATCGAAGCCGTCGTCGTACCCATCTCCGTAGCCATCGTCGTACCCGGTGTCGTAATCGCCGCCGTCGCCGCCGGCCCCGGCGCCGGGAGAGGTCCCGTCCGTTGTGCCTGAGGCCGCGTCGGGGAGGACCTCGGCACCCAGCGTGCCCACGCCCGCCGCTCCGGCTCCGCCCTTGGGGCTGCCCGCTCCGGCGAGCTGCTGGAGGTAGTCGTTGCGCGCCGCGGTGACGCGCTGCTGGGTGCGGGCGTCCTTAACGCGCAGGTCGCGGGAGGCGAGGCCCTCACGCGCGCTCGCAGCGCGCTCGTTGCGCGACTCCCGGGCATCGCGGGCGTCCAGCGCGCGCTCGCCGCGGCGCGCCGCCAGGACCCGCTCGGTCAGGGGCGACTGGTTGGAGGCCGCCTCACCTGCGTCCACGCGCGCCGAGGCCGCGCGGTAGCGGTCGAGGATGTCCCCGCGGCTCATGGCCCGGCTGGCGATGGCGGAGCCCTCCGGACGCAGCGGCGTCGCGCGCTCGGACGCGCGTGCTCCCGCGGCGGTCCAGCGCGAGCGCACCGAGGGCGAGGGGCCGGAGCCCGCCGGCGTGGAGCGCGGGCGCCAGCTCGTCCCGCCGGAGGTGCTGCTGTAGGAGCGGGGAAAGCGCACCGGGGCAGGTCGCGTGTCGGTGATGTCGAGGACGCCGGGCGCGGTGCTCGTGCCGGAGCTGCCGGGACGCCACCCGCTCGGGGTCGGCGCGGGCGTTGAGATTCCGGATGTGGCGGCAGGAACGGAGGGGCGCTGGCCGGTCGAAGCCGGGGTTTGGGAGGGGAGTGCGCCCGTGCGAGTCGTGCTGGGCCGAGTGGAGCTGACGGGGACGCGGCTCGGGGTCGTCGTCGGGCGCGTGGTCACCCG
>JBDQFW010000122.1:0-10972 GCA_040265735.1 Planctomycetota bacterium
CCCATGGACATCCCGCCGGTGGTGCGCGACTTCACCAAGGATGTTCTCGGCCTCGGCGCCGCGACCACCTACCGCTCCGCCATCACGATCGAGCTGTCGATCGTCGCAGCGGCTCTGCTCCTCCCCCGGATCGGCTGGATGCTGCTCGCGGCCCAGTACGCGGTGTTCCTCGTGGTGCTCGGCAGCCAGATGGCCTCCGGCGCGACGAGCTGCGGCTGCTTCGGAGGGACGGTGACCCTTGCTCCGTGGCAGATGGCCCTGATCGACCTCCCGCTGCTGGGCTTCCTGGTGCTCTCGCGGCCGGACCGACGCCTGCCCCGCGTCGGCCCCACCCCTCCTCGAGCCCTCGGCCTCGCAGTCTCTGTGCTGCTCGCCGCTTGGGCCCCGTTCCACTTCTTCAAGACTGCCGGAGGCCCGCCGCCTGCAGGCGCAGGAGGCGAGACCTCCGCTGCCAGCGCCGCGGTGAGCGAGGTCGAGGGCACGGGGCAGAACGCTGCGCAGGACGCTGAGGCCACCGAGGGCCAGGACGCCGCCAGCGTCGTTCAGGTGGCCCCGGAGCAAGGGACCACGCCGCCCCAGGCACAGGAGGTCACGACCCCCGAGATCGCGGACCCTCCCCCGGCCCAGGCCGCCGAGCTGCCTGACTTCGTCGAGCTGGACCCGGACTCATGGGCGGGGCAGAGCCCCGACACCCTTGACCTGTTCGCCTGGAGCATCGGGGGCGCGGACAACGGCGCCCTGCTGCCGATCCCCTGCCACGTGGTCGTGTACCGCCGCTCCTGTGACGTGTGCGCGGCGCACCTGGAGGGCCTTGCCCTCGAGCCCCTCCCTGACGGGCGCCCCATCGTGCTGGTCCGCGTCCCCGAGGTGGACGAGAGCATCGCCAGCGCCGTGGAGATGCTGCCTGCCGCCGCGATGGAGGTCGAGCTGCACCATCTCACCAAGGGCTACGGGGTGACCACGCCCTGGTCGTTCGACGTCTCGCTGGACTTCCAGGTCGAGAACGTCACGGACCTGGGCGAGCACTGATCGTGGGGCGCACCCTCCGTCGCAGGCCGCTGCTGGCCGCGCTCCTCCTGGCGGCCTGCGGGCCCGCAAGGGAGGCCCCGGACTGGGCCTGGCTCGAGCCCGAGACCTGGGAGGGAGAGCTCCTGGCGGAGACCGAGCTCGCGCGCTGGGTGCCTCGGGGCCTGGAGCAGGTGCAGCTCCCCGGACGGGTCATCCTCTACCGAGCCGGCTGCGAGCTGTGCGGGCGGCACTTCGACGCCCTGCGGGAGACGCCCCAGCCCGGCGCCCTCACGCTCCTCCGGGTGCCGGAGCAGGGGGACGACGAGCTCCCGCAGGACGCGCGCAGCCGTGCACCCGAGCACGAGCACCTCGACCTCCTGCCCCTCGCGCGCGGCTACGGCGTGGAGACGCCCACGGTCCTCCTGGTGGACGCTCGGGGCCGCATCACCGCCGTTCGAAACGGCGTCTGAGGACTCCGTCCAGCGGCGCGAGGGGAGAGGGACCCTGACGGAGTACCGACACGCCCCTCGGGTCGATCACTTGAGGCTGACGAGGTACCCGATCCAAGCTAGGCAGTTCTCGCCGCGCGGATCCTCTTCGAACTCGCCGTTGCCGCTCTCCTCGTCCTCGGGGTCGGTCCCCTCGAAGTAGGTCCGGGTCTCCTTGAACCCGGCCTCGGCGAGCATGTCCTTCAGCTCAGGCAGGGTCCACAGGCGCCACTCGTACTCGAAGGCGTCGGTCAGCTCCGTGCCGTCTCGGAAGCGGAAGTGGATGGCGCAGCGGTACTCGCCGGTTCCCGGCCAGTACTCCTTCTGGTCCCAGACGTAGGTGAAGGCGCCGTCTTCAATGTCGCGCTCCTCCTGCTGCTCCACCATCGAGTCGGGCCCGCCGTAGAGGTCCATCTGGAAGACACCGTCGGCGGCCAGGTTGGCGTGCACCGCGCGGAAGTAGCCCAGCAGCTCCTTGCGGGTCTTGAAGCAGAAGTAGGAGAAGTTCTGCGCCAGGGTCATGTCCGGAGCCTGGGAGGAGGGCTCGCGCACGTCCCGCAGCTGGAAGTCCATGCGGGCCAGCCCGTCCTCGACGCCGCTGAAGTTGCGCTCCTTGCCCCACTCGATCGGAAGCGGATCGAGGTCGAAGCCCTCCGCCCGGTTCTGCGGATCGCGGCTGAGGAACTCCGCTGCCAGGGCCGCCGTCCCGCAGAAGTCCTCGCGCAGGCGGCGCAGCGGACGCCCGCGGAGGTCCTGGAAGACCCGCATGGTGAAGTCCACGTCCGTCTCGGGGGAGTTGACCGAGCGCTGGTAGAGGTCGTGGCGATCAGCGCCCTCAGCGGTCAGGCGCGCCTTGCGCGCCTTCTTGTCCTTGCGCTTCTTGGCCTTGTCCTTCTGCTTCGCCTTGCCCTTGTTCTTGTTCTTGCCCTTGGAGTCCTTCTCCTTCGAGCGCTTCTCCTTGGTCGTCGTGTCCTGAGAAGAGGTCGCCTCTGAGGGCGTAGCGGCGGGCGCAGGAGCGTCGTCGTGAATGGAGACGGAGGCTGCGGAGTCGTGGTCGGCGTTCATGGATTCCCCTCGTTGTCGAGGGCCGATGCTAGCGTGGGTCCGTCGGATTCCAAGTGAAGCCGGGCGTTTGGGGCCGAGCGTCCAAGATCTGGGTCAACGCCCCAGCTTCGGCTCCCCCGGGAGCCAGGCGGGAGAGGCCTCACCGTCGACGACGGCTCGCACGGCCACGAGGCAGGCGCGTGCGGCGGCCTCCATGTGAGCGTAGTCGAGGGTGCCCGCCTCGTCGGTCACCTGGTGGTAGTCACGGTGCATGTTGTAGGTGGACAGGGTCTGCCCAACGATGCCCTCCTGGACGAACACGATGTTGTCGGAGCGCGTGAAGAAGCTCTGCTCGGGCGTTCCGGTCCCGCGGATGACCCCCACCACATTGCGGTCGGGCGCCGGCACATCCCCTCCGCCGGGGTCCAGGGTGGCCGAGACCCAGCGGGCCGCCTCGTCGCTCGCCGGGCCCCGCAGGGTGATCCCCGGAGCGGAGCTCGGCGCGCCGGGGTCCGCCAGGCGCAGCCGGCCGCCGCGAGGAGGCGAGCTGGGGCGCCCCGGCTTGGAGCCGGCCGCGCGCAGGACGAGGCCGAGGCCCTCCCCGTCGGGGTGGCCGGCCTCCTCGAGGATGCGCCGCTGGTCGCTGCGCCCCGTGTGGAACAGCAAGGCCGTGTCTTCACCGCGCTCCTCGGGGAGGTCCTGCGCTCCGTGGACCTGGACGATGCGCAGGGGGCCGCGCACCCGATCGGGGCCCGCGGGCGAGAGCAGGAACTCCACGCCGTACTCGACGGCCCGCTCAGCACCCTCCGCATCCGCCAGCACGAGGGACGGGCTGCGGCCGAACTCCTGCCGCACGAGCGGCACGCTCTGGAACCAGGTCGAGGCGCCCTCCTCCCCCGGAGTCTCTGTCCAGCCACCCGGCTCGACCCCAGCCGCCTCCAGGACGCGAGCGAGATACTGCGAGGCCCTGCGCGTGGACTCCGTCCCCGCCAGGCGTCCCTCCAGGGCGTCCGAGGCCAGGACCTCCACATGACGCTGGATCGCCTCGCGCTCGATCGCGGGCGCCGGAGGGCGCGGCGCGGCAAGGGCCTCGCCGCCGTCCTGCTGTACCCAGCCCAAGGGCCCGGCCGCCGGCCCCCCAGGCTCCCCCGCGGACCCGAGGCCCAGAGGCAGGGCGTCGACCGGGGTGATGACCCAGAGGGCAAGCAGAGCAGCGGCGGAGCGGACCTTCATGGCGCCATCGTAGCTGCCACCACAACGCACGCGGGCCCCGGAGGAGCACTCCGGGGCCCGCGTGGGCTGGCCAGCTCGAGGCGGCGCGATGGTGCGGGACCTCGCGACACCCCGCGACCAACGGTCAGGAGACGTAGCGCTTACGCGGCGGTTTCGTCACGTCCTTGAGGACCTCGAACACCTTCTCGTTGTCGATGGGCTCGCGGACGGGGATCCGCACGAGGCCCTTCATCTGCCGGGGCACCGAGATGGTGCCGGGGGCGAGGCGCCGGTTGACCTTGCGGGCGAGCTCCGACGGATCGTCGGTCTCGACCAAGATCCAGTCCCCGATCGCGGGGATCGGCTTCAGCTTCGGAAGCGTCGCCAGACGCGAAACGAAGCGGCTCTTCTCTCCAGAGTGATCACCGTACATGGTTCCCTCCTCGGTACGGCCTGGCCTCGCCCCCGTGTGTGTGCGGTGAGGGGCGAGGGGTCGCGGGAAGCCAGGCTGGGAGGCCCTCTCCCCACTCGAAGCGTGTCGCTGTGCGGGCGCGCGCGCTTCAAGCGTTTGGTTGGACCTGGATCGCTCCGCTGATGGCGACGATAGGAATCGAGAACGGTCGAAACAAGGCGCACGAGCCATTCCCGATTCGTCCTGCGCTGGTCCAAGGGGGGCCCGCCAATGAGGAGGTCGGCGCCTCGAGCTCACCGGCCGTGCCACGCGCCTCGACCGTCGCCCGTCGCGCCGGTCAACCGAGCGGGTCCCCTTCAGCCCGGAGCGGCCTGCAGCGTGCGCCGCAGGATTCGGACCCAGAGCCGCTTGGCTGGGCCCCTCCGCGGCGGCCCGCGCCGCGAGCGCACCCATCGCCAAGAGGCGGCCGCCTGGGCGCCGCTCGCGGCCACGCCGGCGCCCAGACCGGGCCCTCTGTTGCCGACTTGCATCCACCGCTGGGACACCCGAGGAGTCGAGTCGGGCGAGATTCCCGGAAACGAGCCACAATGAAAGGGCCAGCCCGCATCCGCCGAACAGCGCGGAGCGGACTCCTGAGATACGCGCCGGCGCCCGCCGCCCGGCGCCCCCAAGCGACCATGCGACTCCTTGCTTCCCTTACGGCCGTCGCGGCCTGCTCGGCCGCCTTCGCCCAGACGCCCTCGTCCCCCCAGCACACCAGCCCCCTGCTCGCGCGCCTCGGACTCAAGCGCTGCGGGACCCAGGTCTTCGACCAGGGCCAGTGGAACTTCGCGCCTCCTGGCGACTGCGGGAACTCCACCAACCCCACCGCTGCCTACGAGCCCAGCCAGGTCCTCGAGATCCCGGTCGTGTTCCACATCCTCCGCTCGAACAGCGGCCAGGGCAACGTGACGGATGCCCGTGTGAACCAGCAGATCGATGTCCTCAACGAGGACTTCCGCGCGATCGCGGGCACGAACGGCCAGCCGGGCTACGACACGATGATCCAGTTCAAGCTGGCTACCGTGGACCCGAGCGGCAACGCCACCAACGGTATCAACCGCTACAACAACACCACCTGGTACAACGACAGCGGGAACTACTTCAACTCGATCGCCTGGGACCCGAACAACTACCTCAACATCTACACCAACCAGGCCAGCGGAGCCCTTGGCTACGTTCCGTTCCTGCCCCACCAGGGCAGCGTGGGCTCCAACGCGGACCGCGTCGTGGCCCTGTGGTCGGCCGTCGGCAAGAACGCCCCCATCGGCCCTCCCTACAACCAGGGGCGCACGGTGACCCACGAGGTCGGGCACTACCTCGGGATGTACCACACCTTCCAGAGCGGCTGCGGCAGCTCCGCCTGCTACTCGACGGGCGACCGCATCTGTGACACAAACCCCGAGTCCAACCCGTTCTTCGGCTGTGGCAACAACTCGAGCTGCGGGAGCCCCGACCCGACGACGAACTACATGGACTACAGCGACGACCTGTGCATGAACCGCTTCACGCAGGAGCAGGCCCGTCGCATGCGCTGCACCCTGCAGTGGTGGCGCCCGCAGCTGGCCGAGGTGGCCGGCGGCGGCTTCTCAACCACCTACTGCACCTCGAACCTGAACAGCCTCGGCCAGATGGCCCAGCTGACGGTCACCGGCAGCCCCGTGGTCAGCGACAACGATCTGAACTTCAGCGTCGTCAACCTGCCGACGAGCGTCTTCGGCTACCTCCTGATGAGCCAGGCCCAGGGCAATGTGCCCTTCTTCGGCGGCAGCAGCGGCGTCCTCTGCCTGGGCGCTCCCTTCATCCGCTTCTCCGGCAACGTGCTGAACTCCGGCGCGAACGGTGAGATCGACTTCTCGCCCAACGTGAACAGCCTCCCCCAGGGGGCGAGCTTCGCCACCGGCTCCACCTGGAACTTCCAGTACTGGTACCGGGACGTGGTGCTGTTCCCGACCTCCAACACATCGGACGCCCTCGAGATCACCTTCCAGTGAGGTGAGCTGCTCCCCTCAAGGGGGAGCACGCCCTCGAGCCACGGGGCCCCGCAGCCCTCGCCACGGCGAGACCTGCGGGGCCTCGCTCATGGAACGAACACGGAGTGAGTCCCTGCGCGAGTGCTGAGTCACTCCCTGCGGGGGAGCGGGGTGACTCCCTGCGCGGGAGCGGGCCCGGACTTGCAGATGCCGGGCCTCCGGTTTGGGCAGCCAGAGCCCAGGCGAGCCTCAGCGGGCGTCAGGAGGCGGCGGCGCCAGGTCAGGAGGCGTGCTCTGCAGCCGGGATCGATCCGCCAGGACCTCGGCCTGGGCGAGGTCCACTGCGCGCAGCGCGCGGACGGCCTGCTCCGCTCGCCCGGGCGGGAGGCACAGGTCGCGCACGCCGCTGCCCACGACCCACTGCAGGTTGTCGAGCTGGTCCAGGGCCGTCCCCCACGCCCGCAGGGGAGTCCCGTGCTCCTCAGCGGCCACGATGACCTGCCGGATCGCGCGCAGGGTGAAGGGGTGGAGCCGCTCGAGGTGCGGCGCGAGCTCGGGGTTCTCCGGATCAGCAGCCAGGACGCTGCGCTGCAGGGGGTCCAGCGCCAGCAGGAAGCTCGAGGCCTCGCGCGCTAGGTCGTGGGCGCCGAACACGGCCGCCGGAGTCTCGATCACCACGCCGACGGCGAGGTCATCGCGATGCGGCCGCGACCGTCGGCGGTGCTCGTAGCGCTCCTCGAAGAGCGCCTCCTTGACGGCCCGCACCTCGCCGCAGTCGGTCACGAAGGGCACGAGCACCTCGACTGGAGCCGGGTGCGTGGCCGCCGCCTGCAGCAGCGCCGCCAGCTGGCGGCGCAAGAGGGAGCCCCTGCGCAGCAGGAGGCGCACGCCCGCAACGCCCAGGGCCGGATTGACCTCCGAGGGCAGCTCGAGCCAGGTGGGCGCCAGCCGTGAGGAAAGGTCCAGCAGGCGGAAGGACACGGGCAGGGGCCCGGCCTCGGACAGCACGGAGCGGTAGTGCTCCACCAGGGAGTCGAGGCTCGGAGCCTCGCGCTCGAGGAGGAAGAGCACCTCGGTGCGGAATAGACCGACCCCCTCCATGCCGAGCACGCGCCCGCGCTGGACCTCGGGGAGGGATCCGCCGGCGGACCACAGGCGCAGCGGCGTGCCGTCAAGCGTGCGCAGGGGCGCCTCCGCCCACTCCGGGCACACGCCCGGGGGCGCCCCGCCCTCGGCCTGCTCGAACTGCGCGACCACCTCAGGAGCGGGTCTCACATGGAGGACTCCCTCCGTGGCATCCAGCAGCACGGCGTCGCCCTCCTCGACCGCGTCGAGGAGCCCCTCGACCGCAACCAGGGTCGGCACGCCGAGCGAGCGCGCCAGCAGCGCCGCGTGGCCAGCGAGCGAGCCCGCGGCCGTGACGATCCCCGCCGGGCGCTGGCCGTCGGAGCCGAGGAGATCCACCAGGGTCAGCTCGGGCGCGATGAGGACCACGCCGTCGAGGGAGCTCGGCTCACCGCCCAGATCCCCTCCCTCGCGCTCGACCGCGCGCAGGACGCGCAGGCCCACATCGCGCAGGTCCACCGCGCGCTCGCGCAGCTTCGGGTTCTGGACGAGCTGGAAGATGCGGTCGAAGTCGGCCACGGCGCGCGCGATGGCGGACTCGAGGGCCAGCTGTTCCTCGACGATGAGCTTCTCGACATCGGCGAGGAAGACCGCGTCCCCCAGCAGGGTGGCGTGGGTCTGCAGCACCCGCGCGTGGTCCTCGGGGACCGCCGCCGGCAGCTCGGCCCGCAGCTGGTCGAGCTCGGCCCGGGCCGCCTCGAGCGCAGCCTGCAGGCGAGTCAGCTCGCGCGGCACCTGATCCTTGGGGACCCGCGTCGAGGGCTTCGCCCCAAGGTCCTGCCCAGACCGTTGCGCCCGGCCGAGGGCGAAGCCGCCGGCCACGCTCGTCCCGCGCAGAAGGACGGGGGCCGGCTCGGACGCTGCCGCAGTGGCGCTCGTGGAGGGAGTCTCCATGGGGAGCCATCCTAGGATCCCCTCCCGCCAAAGCCATCGGCCGAGCGCCCCTCGGGGGGAGGACGCCGCGCCGTCAGCGGCCCGCGCTCAGGGTCGACGCGTGCGGGCCTGGGCACAGAGGTGCCCGAGCTCAGGGACCAGGAGCTCGCGCACGGCCAGCTCCAGGGCACGCGGCGATCCGGGGAGCAGCGCCACCACCCGCCCGGCGACCACGCCCGCGCTGGCGCGGCTCAGCATGGCCGCGGAGCCGATCTCGCGGAACGAGAGGGCCCGAAACAGCTCGCCGAACCCTGGAATCGCCGGATCGAAGAGGGGCTCGAGGGCCTCGGGCGTCTGGTCGCGGGCTGCGAGCCCCGTTCCCCCGGTCACGAGGACCGCGTCCACCTCCGGCTCTGCGCAGGCCTCGACGACCCGGGACCGGATCGTCTCGGGCTCGTCCGCGACCCAGTCCCGGCCGGCCAGGCGGTGACCCGCCGCCGTGAGGCCTTCCACGAGGACGGGGCCCCCGCGGTCGGTCGCCTCCCCACGCGTATCCGAGACGGTGAGCACGAACACGCCGAGGCTCCCCTCCCCTTCCCTGCGGTGCTGCTCGAGCCCCATGGTCAGGCCCTCGACCACGCGCCGCGGAGCGCGCGCACGCGACCAGCATCCACCGGCGCGTCCACGCTTCCCCCGTGCTTGAGGGTCGTGCCCACGATGGCCCCGTCGCAGCGTGAACCCAGGACGGGCAGGGACTCCAAGGTCAGCCCGGAGCCGATCCACACGGGAGCCTCCGGAACCGCCGCGCGCACGGTGTCGAGGTCCGCGGGGTCGACGCCCGTCCCGGTTCCGGTCCCCGAGACGATCAGCGCCGCCGCCAGGCCGCGGTGCCAGGTGTCCCGCGCCGCGACGGCCAGGTCCCCTCCCCCGAGCGGAACGGCGTGCTTCACATGCACGTCGCACAGGAGCGGCAGGCCCGGACAGAGGCGCTCGCGCAGGCGCACCGTCTCGGCAGCGCGCCCCTCGATGATCCCTTGGTCGGTGACCATGGCCCCGGTGTGGACGTTGATGCGCACGAAGGCCGCACCCGTGGCCGCCGCGATCCCCAGGGCCGCAGCCGCGTCGTTGCGCAGGACATTGACCCCCACCGGCAGACCTGGCGCGGCCTGCTGCACCGCGTGAACGGCCAGGGTCATGGCGGCAATCGTCTCGGGGGGGACCGCCGTGGCGAAGAAGGGCGCGTCCCCGAAGTTCTCCACGATCAGGGCGTCGGCACCTCCGTCCGCCAGCGCGCGCGCGTCGGCCTCGGCGGCCTGCAGCACGGGCGCAAGGTCCCCTCGAAAGCGGGGCGCGCCGGGAAGGGCACCAAGGTGGACGACCCCCACGAGGGTCGAACCGCCGCGGTGGAGGAGCGGTGCGAGGGAGGTCACTGTCCGCCCTCCGGCGCCGCATTCTTCGCAGGCTCCCCTTCGCTGATGCTCCAACCAGGATGGGGTGCGCTGCCGGGGGCCACGAGCGCCTGCAGCGCCATGGCCGTGCCGTAGGAGCGCGTGCGTGGGAAGACGCGATCGTTCCAGCCGCCCCCCTCCTCACGCGTGCGGACGAGCCGCTCGAGGAGCTGGTCGCGGAGCGGCGCACGCTCGCCCTCCGGCAAGGCCTCGATCGCGAGCGCGGCGTAGCCGTGCCCAAAGAAGAAGTAGTACGGCGCGATCCCGTAGGGCCCCTCGTGGGTGCCCTGCTGGCTCTTGCGGACGAGGAGGTCGTCCCAGCCGAGGAAGAAGCCGTCCACGGCCACGCGCAGGCGCTCGGCGGAGGAGCGGCCCCCGAGGAACAGGGCCAGCTCCGCGACGGAGGCCCGCGCCGAGGAGCCGTTCATCGCCTCGCGGTGTCCCCTCTGACTGGGGCGCACGCTGTAGGAGTAGGACCCCGAGTCCTCGCGCCGCCCGCGCTCGAGGGCGTCGAGCGCGCGCCGGACCAGCCCCTCCTCAACGGTGAAGCCCTGTGCCTGCGCGCGGAACAGGACCAGCAGCGTGGCGCCCGTCTGGAAGGGGCTGGCGGTCGTGCCGCTTGCATAGTTCCAGCCGCCACCCAGCCCCTCGCCTGCGGCGAGGGCGCGAAGCAGTCCGGGGACTGCGGCGCGCGCCTCCTCTCCGAGCGCGGCCTCCACGCCGCCCTCCTCGAGCAGCCGCAGGATCAGGGAGAGCGCGTAGGTGTGCCCCCATCCACGCACGTCGTAGGCGCGGTGGTCCAGGGCAGGGTCCTCCGCCCCGGTGCGGTCCTGGAACGGGGCGAGGCTGGGATCCTCTCGCAGCATGCGCAGGACGAACCTCACCGAGCGCGCCACCTGCTCGCGGCGCGCATCGTCCGCACCCGGCGCCAGCAGGAGCGCTTCGGCGGCGATCGCGGTCCCGCCCACCCGATACCCGGCAGGGATGCGGCCGCCCGGGGCCACCCGATAGACACCCTCATAGGGCCACTCCTCGCCTGAGGCAGCGGCCCGCGCACGCAGCGCATCGAGGCGCGCTCGCTCCTGCTCCTGCCACGCCTCGAGCCGATCCGGACGCAGGCGACCGACGGGAGGGTCCGGCTCGTAGCGCTCGGAGGTCGCCAGGAGCACGCGGAGGGCCTCCGCAGTCAGGTCCGCGCGGCTGGGTTCCTCCGCGCCGCTGGTGAGCGCTTCGGCCTTGCTGGCGAGCTCCGCGGAGCTGGGCGCATCGCCCCCTCCGGACGCAGGCGTGAGGAAGGCGAGAGCCAGGATCGTCGCGGGGATCGGCATGAGCGCAGGTTAGGGGCTCAGG
>JBDQFW010000123.1:0-10809 GCA_040265735.1 Planctomycetota bacterium
CCGGTCAAACCCCCCGCCCCGCGCGCAAAACGGCGGCAGTTAAGAACACCCAGAGCTTCACGCCGCCCCCGAACCAGGAGCCGTCGTGCAGGGACTCGATCAGGTCCGACCGGCGCAGGGTGCTGGAGAGGACCTCGCCCGTGGCCGCATCGAGCTGCAGCTCCCAGCGGTTCACGCAGCGCACCTTGACCACGCCCTTGTCGGGGCGCACATCCAGCCGGTCGATGTCCTCCCAGGAGCGAACCTCCGCCTCGGGCACGCCCTTGGCCGCCTCAAGGATGCTGGCGAAGGGCAGGGAGGGAGCCTGCGCGCTGCCGACCTGGGTCGAGGGCTGGACCCAGGTCCAGTCCTTCTTCAGCTGCAGGAGCAGCCCAGACAGCACCACCACAAGCACCGGCAGCGCGCTCACAAGCGCACCCCAGCGATGGAGCTTGCGGTTCCACTTGGCGGCCGTCATCGGGCGCTCAGGGTGGGCGGCGCCGCGCTCGAGGTCAAGCAGCGCAGGAAGAGGACGAGGTCGGCCTCCTGTTCAGGGGTGAGGTGCAGCGGCTCGATCACGCGCTCCGCGGGGACGGGGCGCTCGCGGCGGCCGACGCCGCGCGAGTAGAAGGCGACGACCTCCTCGAGGGAGGCAAGGGCGCCCGTGTGCATGTATGGCGGGTGCGTCGCGACCTCGCGCAGGCTCGGCGTGCGGAACTCGCGCTGGCCATGGCCGTGATCGGGCAGGTGGGCCAGGTGGGCTGCTCCGGCCTCGGGATCGTCGGACCAGGCGCCATCGCCACGGAACTCGGCGACGCGCAGCAGGTCCAGCCCCTCGTGCCTACCCGGGTCATCCTCGAAGCCCGGGGCCGGCTCGAGGCCCAGATCATGGAACTCGAGGTCCGAGAGCAGCGGGCCCGAGTGGCACAGGTGGCAGCGCGCCTCTCCCGTGAACAGGGCGAGGCCGCGCACGGCGCCCTCCGGCAGCGCGCCTCCGCCTGAGGGATCCCCGGCGCGGACCGCCTCAACGAAGCGGTCCAGGGGCGCGGTCTCCGAGCGCAGCGTGCGCTCGTAGGCCGCCAGGGCCTTGGCCACGCCGACCAGGGCGGCGGTGGCGACCTCCTGGTCCTCGGCGGCCATGCGATCCCAGCCGCGCTGGTGCGGGTGGATGAAGCCGCCGTCCGCGCTGAGGTGCTGGTGACCGGTGGCCTCGCGCGCGTGCTCGGCGGCGTCCACGAGGGCCGGGTCATGGGGGGGCACCGGGCGTGCGGCGCGGGGGAAGCGCTCGGCCTCGAGCTCGGCCGGCAGCGCGCCAAAGAGCGCCTCGAACGGGGCTCGCAGGGCCGGATCCCCGGCCACCAGGTGCAGCAGGTCCATACGGGTGGTGGCCATCTCCAGCGGGCTCTCGAGGACCCCGCAGGCCTGGGCCCAGAGGCTGTCCGCGCGACCGTCCCAGAAGAACCAGCGCTGACCGGCAAGGTTCCACAGGCTCGAGGTGTGGCGCGCGAGCGGGACCTCGCCGCGGCCCCTGGCCAACCCGTCGCCAAGTCCAAGGGCTAGGTCATGGCAGCTGGCGCAGGACGCGTCGCCGTCACGCGAGAGGCGCGGGTCGCGGAAGAGGCGCTCGCCGAGCGCCACCGCTCGGGGGTCATCGGCAACAGCGTTGGTCGGATCCGCAGGCGTCAGCGGGAGCGGAGACATGCGCAGGACCCTCCGGACCTGGGCCTCGCTGAACCCGGTGATGGAGGGGCGCGCGTCCGTGCCGCCGCAGGCCGCGGCGAGCAGGGCCAGCAGAGCTGCCCCGACGCGGGCCCCGAGAGGCGGGTGAGCGCCTGCCGCAGGGGCTGAGAGATCAGGCATGCCGGTCATTCGACCTGCACCTCGAAGCTCGCGCGATCGGCCACGCCGCCCGCGATGACGTCCAGGTGCACCACCCAGTCTCCCTCCATGTGCAGCAGCACTCCGTCCACGCGGTACCGGCCGCCGCCCTCCTCGACCGTGCGCGGCTGCCGCAGCATCCCGTGTCCGTGACCAGGCATCTCGGCCTGGAACTCGACCGCGGCATTCTCGAGGGGGCCGCCGTCCGAGCCGGTCACATTCACGGTCACGGTGAACTCCTCGTTCAGGGGGAGGCCCCCCTCCGGCGCGCTCCACGCGACCCGGTGTCCTTGCACGCGAGTCGTGGCTTCCCACGCAAGGGGAGGGCCCGCCGGAGCCGAGCCCCCTCCGCCACAGCCCGTGGCCGCAGCAGTCGCCAGCAGAGCAAGCACGAGGATGCGCATGCGTCCCAGTCTAGGGCTCCCGGGATGCGCCCGGGGCCGTTGGCGCAAGCTGTCGCGGGCGGCGGTCACCGCTTGCGGCGCAACCTCGCGAGCGGCTCAGAACGGCATGCCCACCGACAGGTGCAGCACCCAGTCGTCCTCGCCAGGGCGCGGCTCCGGATTGATGCCGAGGTCGAGGCGCAGGGGGCCCACGGGCAGGAGATACCGCAGCCCCACGCCCCAGCCCCAGCGCGGGTCCTCTGGGTCCAGCCAGTCCAGGGCGTCGAGGGACACGGCCCCCGCGTCGAGGAATGCGGCCGCGTGGATCCCCGGGCTCCACAGGTCCTGGCGCAGCTCGAGGTTCGCGGTGAGGGTCGCCTCGCCCCCGACGGGATTCCCCGCCGCGTCCGTGGGGCCCAGCTCCGTCTCGCGGAAGCAGCGCACCGCGTTCTCGCCTCCATTGAAGAATCGCTCCTGCAGGGGCAGCTCCTCGTTCCCGCGGGGCAGGGCCACTCCGCCGCGCAGGGCGCCGGCCAGGGTGAGGCCCTCGCGCACCGTCACCAGCCGCGAGGCGGACAGCACGAAGCGCGTGAAGGCCAGCTCCGAACCCAGCGCGGTGTCGGCCACCTCGGCGGACGCCTGGGCGAACCACCCCGCGCGCGGCAGAAGCGGCGAGTCGCGCCGCTCGGCCGTGTGGGCGAGCTTCAGGGAGGCGATGTTCGCCGCTCGGTCGTCGCTCAGGGAGTCGGGCGCGCCCGCGCCGACCTCCACATCCAGGGCACGCGTGGCGCGCAGCTGGTAGCCGAAGCTGGTGGCGGTGCGCCCACCAGGCTCCCATTCACGCGTCACGAAGGCCCCTGTCCCCACGCGCTCGTTCGTGAACGAAGGCAGCTCGCGCCGGCTGAACTCCACCGAGAGGTCCGAGATCAGCTCCTCCTGCAGGAACCACGGATTCACCAGGGCGAGGGTCGAGCGCAGCGCGCGCTGGGCGGCGGCGGCCTCGAACTTGAGCGTCTGTCCGCTGCCGAGCACGTTGCGGTCGCGCGCCCCGAAGCGCAGGCGCAGGCGCTCGTAGGAGCCATAGCCCGGCTCCACCCAGACCTCCTTGGTGCTCCTCGGCTCCAGCAGAAAAACGAGCTCGCGGTCCGCGCCGTCTCCTTCGAGCCGGCTGTCGATGCGCGTGTAGAACCCCGTCTCGTAGAGGCGCGCGGTGGAGCGCCGCTCGGCGCGCACGTCCCAGAGGTCCCCGGGCTGCAGCGTGGCCCGCGACGCCAGGAACTCAGGATCCGTCCGCGGGTCGCCTTCGAAGCGCACGCCGGTCAGCGTCACGCGCGGACCGGGGCGGGCCGCTACGACCAGGTCCACGCGCCCCGAGGCGTCGGGCTCGGCCGCCGTGACCTCCACCTCCGCATCGGGGTAGCCCACGCCGGCTAGACGCTCGAGCACCTCACCCCGCAGGGCGAGAGGGACGCGCGGGGTGAAGGGCAGCAGTGCGCCCTCCTCGGCCTCGGCGCGCCCCAGGGAGGAGAACCCGGGGACGAGGGACTCGGTCAGGGCGTCCGCGGGCGTGATGCGGCCGAGGGTCCGCTGCGGGCCCTCCTCGATCGCGACACGCACCCGCGCGGTGGTGCGGTCGGCGGAGAGCGTGATCTCGGGCTCGCCGATGCGCGCGTCGAGGTGGCCCCGCGCGCGGTACTCGCGCAGCAGCGTGCGCGGCGCGCTCCGGACGCGCGCCTCGACGAAGACGGGGTCACCCCGGCCGAGGAGTCCCTGGCGCGGGCCCTCGAAGGGGAGGGCGACCTGGTCGCGCTCAAGGACCCGCAGCTCCCCCTCGACCTCGACGCCCGTGAGGATGCAGCGCGGGCCACACCGCACGCGGAGGACGACCGCGTCCTCGGCCAGCTCGAAGGAGCAGGCCGCGTCGGGGTACCCCGCTGCGCGCAGGGTCGCGGCCACCGCGAACGCCGCGTCGTCCGCGTGGGCCTCGTCGAGTCGCCCCTCCTCCGCCAGGGAGGACGCGAGGTCCTCGAGGTCGGCCGCCGCAGCGCGGCGCAGGTCCCGCTCCGGCAGCCCGAGCTCACCCGAGAGGCGCACCTCAAGCTGCTCCTGCGCGAGAGGCGCGCTGGCCTCCGGCGGGGCCGCGCAGGCCGTCAGGGCCGCGCTCGCGACGAGCGCCAGGACACCGATGCGAAGGGCAGGACTCATCGCAGGTCCAGGCTGAAGCGCAGCCCGGCGTTGTAGTCCTCGTACTCGTCGCGCTCGGCCACGATCCACAGGTGGTCGCGCTCGAGGAACACGGCGTCGGCCGCGAGGAAGCGCGCCTCCAGGGTCAAGAGCCCGCTCTCGCTCACATCGCGACCGGTCTCGAGCTTCAGGCGGTCCGCGATGGAGCTCGCGTCCCCGGGATCGGAGAGCCACCGGGCCAGGAAGTCCTGGGCCACGTAGACCGTGAGGGCCTCGACCGCCTTGGCGGCCCCCGCGCTCGCAGGCAGGGTCCCCGTCACCACCAGCATCAGGAGCTGGTCCGGCGGCAGGGACGGGATCGAGGACAGCTCGACGCGCGGCTCGGAGATGTCGCCGAGCACGCGCATGGAGACGTCGTGCCCGAGGAGCCGCGACTCACCTTGCACCTGAAGCTCCGGATAGAACGGCTTGCCGCGCGTGAACTGCAGCCGCCCCGCCACGAGGTCCATCTGGCCGCTGGGGAGTCTGAGCGAGCCGTTGCTCAGGAACACCGAGCCCTCCGGGAGGATTCCCGCGCCGGTGCCGCCCAGGTGCAGGTCCAGGGTGGCGTCCGTCTGGAGCACGTTCGTGCGAACCTCCAGGGGCTCGAGGGTCGTCACCCCGAGGTCGAGCTCCATGTTCGCCAGCGGGCCCTCGGGGAACGGCGCGATGTGGATGCCGGTCAGCTGGCTCTCGAAGGTGGGCGTGCCGTCGAGGGCGCCGAGCAGGTCGACGGCGCCCAGGTAGCGGCTGCTGCGCAGGCCCAGGGTGCCCGAGGCGCGCAGCGCCTCGAGGGTTCCTTCGACCGTGAGGTCCGCGTCCGCGCGCAGGCGCAGCTGGGCGTCGCGCGCGAGCAGGAGGTTCTGTCCGCGCAGGGTGAGGCTCAGCGCGCCGGCGCTCAGGTCGTAGCGCCCGCGCGCGCTCAGGGGCGCGGAGCCGACGCTCGCCGTGAGCTGCGCCAGGGTCAGCTCCTTCGCCTCGAGCAGCAGGTCGAGATCCAGCTCCTCCACCGGCGGCGCGCCGCCGGCGCGCAGCATGCCGCCGCGCACCTGGGCGATGCCCGTGAGCTCGGGCGCGGCCGCCGTGCCTCCGACAGCCACGCTCGCCGTGAAGCCTCCGCCGGTGCGGCGCAGCCCGAGGTCGAGCCGCTCGAGCCATGAGAGGTCCGCGCTCGTCAGGGTGGCCTCGAGCCCGAGGCCGAGGGCGTCCAGCGTGCCCTCGCCCGCGAGCCAGGGAGTGAGGCGGCCTCCCTCCAGGACGGTCCCCGAGGCGCGGACCCCGAGCTGGTCCCCGAGGCGCAGGTCCAGGGTCTCCACGCGCAGGGCGCCGTCCGCAAAGGCGAGGCGCGCGTCCGCGCCGAGCGCGCCGCCGAGGCGCGTGAGGGGACCGGTGCCCGCCACCGCAATCACGGGCGCGTCGAGGGCAACGCGCCCTTCGAGCGCGCTCCAGCTGCCCGCGAGCTCGAGCACTCCGTCCACGGGCCCCGTCAGCAGGTCGTCGCCCAGGGGAACCGGACCCGAGCCGGGCCAGTGCAGGGTCCCGGCGAGCTGCAGCGGCGCCGTCTCCCAGCCGACCGCTCCCGGCAGGGCAAGCAGCCCGCGCAGGTCGGCCACAGTGCTCGTACCCTGACGCACCTCAAGGGCGCTGACTCGCAGCGTGCCTGCCGAGGCCGTGGCCTCGAGGTCGGCGTGGAGGAGGGGGCCGTCAGGGAGCGAGCGCAGGCGCGCCGCCCTCCCGCGGGCGCTGAGGACGAGGTCCTCCCCCGTGCCCGCGAGGTCCAGGGAGAGGTCCAGCCCCGCGGCCTCGAACGGGACCTCGCGCCAGGCCCGTGTCAGCGGCATGGGATCCAGCGCGCGCGTCTCGGCGTGCAGGCGCGGGCCCTCCGGTCCGTGGCGCAGGTCGAGGACCGCCGCGCCGGCCGGACCCTCGAGGGCAAGCTGCTCCACGCTCCACGCCTCGCCAACCCGGCGGACCCGGGCCGGCGCGACGAGCGCGAGCTGGGGCGCCCCGTCCGCGGACAGCTCGAGGGCGTCGAGGGCGAGGTCCAGGTCGCGGTCTCCCAGGGGCAGGGCCACGGTCAGCGCCCCGGTCAGGTCGAGCCGATCCGTTGCGATGCGCACGGCCTCGGCGCTGAGGACGCCGGCATCGAGGGTGCCGCGAAGCTCGAGGGTGCGCAGGGGCAGGTCGGGGAGCGCGAGGCCCTCGCCCGCAAGCAGCACCTCGCCGCTCGGCGCGCTCCAGGGGCCGTCGAGGCTCGCGTCGAGAGCGACGGACCCGGCCTCGGTGAAGATCGAGGCCCAGCGCGCGGGGTGGGGCGTGTGCACCGCGACCTGGACGCCCTCCAGAGTGGCGCTCTCCGGGCGCCAGGCGCCCGTGATCCGCGCGGTCCCGTCGGGGTGCTCGAGCTCGAGCAGCTCGAGGCCGTACCGGTCCCTCGTCGCGTCGCCCACGAGGCGCACGCGCCCGAGGGCCATGCCGGAGGTCACGACGCCCTCCCCGCGCGCGTTGGCCTGCACCGTCCAGTCCTCGAGCGTTCCGCCGACGGCGACCTGACCCTCCACGGATCCTGCCCAGGTGCCCTCGAGCCCGAGCACCTGCGCGAGGGGGGCGAGGTCCTCGAACGCCACGGCTGCCTCGAGGTCGAGGGCCACACCGCGCGTCGGCGTCCACGCCAGGTTGCCGCCGCGGAGGGAGGCGCTGCCGCCTGCGCAGCGCAGCAGGCCGCGCTCGACGCGTCCGGCGCCGTCTGCAAGCCGCACGGCTAGGTCGTAGGCGTGCTCGGGGAGGGGAACCGCGGCCCCGCGCAGCACGCCCAGGTCCGTGCCCTCCACCTCGAGGGTGCCCGCCGCGGTCGCGAGCAGCTCCTCGAGACTTGTGGCCGCAAGGTCGAGGTCGAGGGCCTCGGCACGGACGCGATTGTCCGGGGCGCGCAGATCCAGCTCGTCCACGCGCACCCGTCCGTCCGCCAGCGAGCCGCGCAGCTCGAGGTCGTCCACCGTCC
Source organism: Planctomycetota bacterium (assembly GCA_040265735.1). Classification (GTDB taxonomy): domain Bacteria; phylum Planctomycetota; class UBA1135; order UBA1135. Next base: position 7,465 of record JBDQFW010000123.1, read on the forward strand.
ACTCGCCATACCGCAGCCCGCGGCCGAGCAGGCGGACAGTGGCCTCTCCCGCCAGGGGCGCCTCCAGCTCCAGGTGGGCGACGAGGTCAAGGTCGAGGTCGCCCTGGAGATCCTCAGGGAGCCAGCCCTCGAGGCGGGCGCCGAGGCGGGCGAGGTCGAGTCCGCTCGCCTCCACCGCGGCGTGCAGGCGGCCCCCTTGGAGGGAGCCCGTGGCCCGCGCGCGCCGCAGCGGGCCGAGCAGCCGCAGCTCGAACTCCATTCCGTTCGCGTCGGGGATCAGGGAGGAGGCTCCGAGCAGGGGCTCCTCGTCCAACCGCAGCTCGGCGAGCTCGAGGGCCTGACCGGTCCAGCTCGCATCCAGCCAGAGGGAGTGGGAGGGGAGAGGCGGCGCGCCCGCGGGCTCTGCCGGCGTGGGGCCGTCCACCCGCCGCGTCACGCGCTCGGGGCCTCCGGTCACGCGCCAGCCGTCCGCACCCTGTGCGGCGGCTAGTTCCAGGCCCATCACCTCGACCTGCTCGTTGGGCAGCCGCAGGGTCAGGCCTCCCCCGACCAGGCGCAGGTCCGGGAGCACGGCGGGCAGCTCAGCAGGCGGGCCCTCGCTCGCGCCGTCAGGGGACGGGCTGGTCAGGTCCAGGGTCACCCGCGGGCGCACGAGCTCGACCTGCTGGAGCCAGCCCACCTCGCCGCGCACCAGCCGGCCCATGTCCCAGCGGAGGCGAGCCGCCTCGATTTCGACCGCCTCGGCCTCGGGGGCCAGGCTGCCTCCGGCGAAGCGCAGGCCGTCCACCTGCAAGCTGCTCCACCAGTCGCTCTCGAGGCCCTCCAGCTCGAGGGAGGCGCCGACCTGCTCGGCGGCCCAGGGAGCGAGTGCGATCAGCGCGGGGTGCACGGTCCACTCGCGCGTTCCCCACAGGAGCGGCGGGGTGAGGGCCGCGACCAGGGCGAGGCGCCGCGGCCAGCGGCGCCTCCGGGGAGCGTCAGCGGGAAGCGGCGCGGCGGGCCCTGTGGACCCGTCCTGCGCGGGGCCCGCGAAGGGACCCCCGACCTGCTCCTCCGCCTCTCCCATCGCGCGGCAGGATACCCGCGCCCCAGGAGCGCGGGGGGCCGGCGTTGCGCCTCCCCGCGCCGTCTCCCGCGGCTGGAACCCGGCTGAGCGCGCGATGCCGTCGGGACCGGGAGCCGCCGCGCCTCAGGAGGCCCGCGGCACGCGGATGTCCTCGATCATGCGCTGGGTCTCCTCGGTGGGCGGCGGACCGAAGCGCTGGAAGACGAGCGCCACGACGAAGTTCAGCACCATGCCCACGGCGCCGATGCCCTCCGGCGAGATGCCCCACAGCCAGCGCTCCTTGGCATCTGGCCCGCTGTCCACGAACTTGAACCAGATGATGTAGGTCGCCGTGAAGAGCAGGCCCGCGACCATGCCCGTGACCGCGCCGGCCTTGTTCATCCGCTTGGAGAAGATGCCCAGCACGATCGCCGGGAAGAACGAGCTGGCCGCGAGTCCGAAGGCGAACGCCACGACCTGCGCCACGAATCCAGGGGGATAGATGCCGAGAACGCCGGCGACCACCACGGCCACGGCCGCGGCGCAGCGGGCCGCGATCAGCTCGCCGCGCTCGCTGATGTTCGGAGCGAAGCCGCGCTTGAGCAGGTCGTGGCTCACGGCGGTGGAGACCACCAGCAGCAGGCCGGCGGCGGTGGACAGGGCCGCGGCCAAGGCGCCCGCAGCCACCAGGCCGATCACCCACGCGGGCAGGCCGGCGATCTCCGGGTTGGCGAGCACCATGATGTCGCGGTCCACATAGAGCTCGTTCTCGCCCTCGCTCGCCGGGTTCAGAACCGTGCGCTCCCCCTCAGCTCCGCGCTCCTCCGCGAAGATGGGCTTGGGGTTGCCGTCCAGCGCGCCGAAGGCCGCGCCCTTGCGGTACTGCACGCGGCCGTCGCCGTTCTTGTCGACCCAGGCGATCAGGCCGGTGTCCTCCCAGGTTCGGAACCACTCGGGGAGGGCCTTCTCCTCGGCTTTGGAGGCCGCGTAGCGGGCACCGTCCACCGCGTGGATCAGATTCGTGCGCGCGAAGGCCGCCACGGCGGGAGCCGCGGTGTAGAGGATCGCGATGAAGAGCAGGGCCCAGAAGGCGCTGGTGCGCGCGGCGCGCACGCTGGGCACCGTGTAGAAGCGCACGATCACATGGGGCAGGCCCGCGGTTCCGACCATCAGGGCCAGGGTGATGCAGAACACATCGACCAGGGGCTTGGAGCCGTCGGTGTAGGGCGCGAAGCCCAGCTCCGCGTGCAGGCGATCGAGGGTCTCGAGCAGCCAGGCCCCGCCCGTGGCGACCTCCTGGCCGAGCGGGCCCTCGAGCCGGCCTCCGAAGCCCAGCTGCGGGATGGGGTTGCCCGTCAGCATCTGTGAGATGAAGACGGCCGGGACGAGGAACGCCACGATCAGGATCGCGTACTGCGCCACCTGGGTCCAGGTGATCCCCTTCATGCCGCCGAGCACGGCGTAGGTGAAGACGATCGCCATGCCGATCACCACGCCCTTCTCCACGCTCACCTCGAGGAAGCGGCTGAAGACCACGCCGACGCCGCGCATCTGGCCGGCCACATAGGTGAACGAGACGAAGATCGCCGCGAAGACGGCGACCTTGCGCGCGACGCCGGATTCGTAGCGGTCCCCGATGAAGTCCGGCACGGTGAACTTGCCGAACTTGCGCAGGTAGGGCGCGAGCAGCACCGCGAGCAGGACATAGCCTCCGGTCCAGCCCATCAGGTACACGGAGCCGTCGTACCCGAGGAAGCTGATCAGGCCGGCCATGCCGAGGAACGAGGCCGCGCTCATCCAGTCGGCCGCCGTCGCCATGCCGTTCGCCAGCGGCGGCACGCCCTTGCCCGCCACGTAGAACTCGCCCGTCGAGGAGGCCCGCGAGCGGATGGCGATGTAGATGTAGAGGCTGAAGGTCAGCCCCACGATCAGGAAGGTCCAGCCCTGGACGGTCATCGCGCGTCCTCCTCCTCGACGCCAAAGCGGCGGTCGAGCCGCGCGGCCCCGCGCACATAGATGGCGATCAGGACCACGAAGACCAGGATCGAGCCCTGCTGCGCGAACCAGAAGCCCAGGGGGAACCCGGTCCCCGGCAGGGTCCACTGATCGAGGAACTCCCGGAAGAGCACCCCCGCGCCCAGGGACACGGCGAACCACACGGCCATCAGGGTCAGCACCAGGCGCAGGTTGGCGCGCCAGTACGCCGCGGGGTCGGCGTGGGGGGAGGGGCTGTTCATGGGGCGCGAGCCTAGCCCAGGGCCCCGCGTGCGCCATGGGGGCCTGAACCTGGCTGCCCGAAC
>JBDQFW010000124.1:0-10752 GCA_040265735.1 Planctomycetota bacterium
CGCCCTAGCTGGGCGAGGTCCTTGCACGCCTCGCCGGCGCGTTTCACATGCCGGTGGCGGTGCTCTCGGATCCGGTGTTCCTGGGCACGCTCCCCGAGGCCGAGCACCGTGCGGGGCTCGGAGAGGTCGTGAAGAGCGCGCTGCTCGCCGGGCCCAGGGCCCTGGCCCAGCTGGAGGCCGATGCGCCCGCGCTGGCGGCCCGCGAGCAGGCCGCACTCGCGCGCGCCGTCGCCATGGCTGCGGGCCTGAAGGCGCGCGTGGTCGAGGAGGACCCCCTGGAGCGCGGGCCCCGGCGCTCCCTCAACCTCGGGCACACCTTCGGGCACGCGATCGAGACGGTGGCTGGCCACGGGCGGATTCCCCACGGGCTTGCCGTTGCCGCGGGCCTGATCCTGGCCGTGCGTGCGAGCGCCGTCGCAGCGTGCCTGGAGGAGCCGGGCCTGCTCGCGCGCCTCACCGCGCTCCACGAGGCGCTGGGCCTGCCCACGGGGCTCACCGACCTCGGCGTCCAGTTGGAGCCGTCCGCCCTCTGGGAGGCCATGGGGCAGGACAAGAAGGGCTCGGTGGGCCGGCCCGAGTTCGTCCTCCTCGCACGCCCCGGAGAGGCCCGCCTCGGCGTCGCCCTGGAGCGCGCCGCCGTGGAGGAGCTCCTGATCCCGTGAGCAGCCTGCCGGAGGGCCCGACGGGCGAGCTCTTCCCCCGCGAGGAGCTGACCGAGGAGGTCGGACGCCACCTGGATGCCGAGCAGCGCCGCGAGCTGCTCGCACCCTGGGTCCTGGCCCTCGCCGTGACCCTCCTCGCGCTGGGCCTCCCGACGGAGCGCCTGTGGGGCCCCATGACCCTGGTGCGTGACGCTGCCGAGGGCGGGCGGAGCCTGGGCGGCCTCGCGGTGCTCCTGCGCCTGATGGCTGAGACAGGAGCGGTCGAGATCGAGGAGGCCGCACGCCTGCTGGCCGCGCTCGCGGCCGGGCTCACCGTGCCCGCGACCCGCTCGCTGCTGGCGGCTATCGGCTTCCCCTCGCGCCTGTGCTGGGTGGGCACCGTCCTGGCCCTTGCGACCCCGCTGCTCCTGCTCGGCGCCACCAGCCCGGTCGAGCTTGCGCCCAGCATTCTTGGGGCGACCCTCGTTGCCCGCGAACTCTTCCGCCTGCGCCCCGGCATGGGGATCCGGGCCCAGTGGCGCGTGAGCTCGACCCTCCTGCTCGCGGTCCTGCTGGACCCGGCGAACCTGCTGCTGCTGCCCGCGGGGGCCCTGGGCGTGGCGCGCCTCGGGGGCTCCAAGGGCGTGCCCCGCTGGGCCCCCGCCACCTCGCTCGTGGTCGTGCTGGCCTGGTGCGTGTGGATCCTGATCGGAGCGGGCGAGGACCCCGGCGGACAGGCGGTGGAAGCCCTCTTCGGGGCCCTGCTCGCCGGCGCCTCGGGGCCCTCCACCGGGAGCCTCCTGGCCTGGGCCGCCTGGGCGCCCATCGCCCTGGGGGTCGGCTGGCTCGGGATCGCCTCGCTGTTCCTCGGCCAGCGCGCCCCTGAGGAGAGCCCGCCACCGCGCTGGGTCCCGGCCTGGTGCCTGATGGCCGCCGTCCCCGTGCTCGGAGGCCACCCCGAAGCCGCACCGGCCCTGGGACTGCTGGTGCCTCTGGGAGCGGTCGGTCTTGCAGACCACCTGCTGCGGATCGAGCAGGAGGATCAGGCCCGGAAGAGGGCCCGCATCCTCGCCGGCTCCCAGGTCCTCCTCGGGCTGCTCGCGCTGGTGGTGCTCCGCAGCACCGACCCGCTTCGGCCCTGGGCGGACCACGCGCGACAGGCCCTCGACCCCGGCGACCTGGTCCTCAGCGCGGACCCCGACCATCGGTTCTGGCTGCGGCATCGGTTCCTGCTCGAGGCTCCCGACCTCGCCGATCCACAGCTGCCCGCCCTGCTCGAGCGCGCCGCTTCCAGCGAGGTCCGCGTGGTGCTCGACGATCCGCTCCCCGAGCAGGTCGAGGCACCCGCGCGAGCGGTGCGGCTGTCGGCCCTCGGGGGCTGACAGGGCAGGGGGCCATTTGGTCTACTAGGAAGGTTTACCTGCGCGCAGGTAAAGCCAATCTCCTCACCCCGCCGTTCCCCCCACGGCAGACCCCCCAAGGGCCGGAGACCCTGCGAGAGCGATGCCCCGCCGCGAAGACCTGGAGTCCATCCTGATCATTGGCAGTGGCCCGATCGTGATCGGCCAAGCCTGCGAGTTCGACTACTCGGGAACCCAGGCCTGCAAGGCGCTGAGAGAGGAGGGCTACCGGGTCATCCTGGTGAACTCCAATCCCGCCACGATCATGACGGACCCGGAGACGGCGGATGTCACCTACATCGAGCCCATCACTCCGGAGGTCGTCGAGCGCATCCTCGAGAAGGAGAAGCCGGACGCGATCCTGCCGACCCTGGGCGGCCAGACCGGACTGAACACTGCCCTCGCCCTGCACGACAGCGGGGTGCTCGACCGGCTTGGGATCGAGATGATCGGCGCCAAGGCGGACGCCATCCGCAAGGCGGAGGATCGCGACCTCTTCCGCGCCGCCATGGCCAACGCGGGGCTCGACTGCGCGCGCTCAGGCATCGCGCACACCCCCGAGGAGGCCCGCCGGGTCCTGACCCAGATCGGCCTGCCCTGCGTGATCCGCCCGGCCTTCACCCTCGGGGGCTCCGGTGGCGGCATTGCCTACAACGTGGAGGAGTTCGAAGAGATCGTCGCCCGCGGCCTCTCCCTCTCGATGAACAGCGAGATCCTCGTGGAGGAGTCGCTGGTCGGATGGAAGGAGTTCGAGATGGAGGTGATGCGCGACAAGAAGGACAACGTCGTGATCGTGTGCTCCATCGAGAACCTCGATCCGATGGGCGTCCACACCGGGGACTCGGTGACCGTCGCCCCGTCCCAGACCCTCACCGACCGCGAGTACCAGAACCTGCGCAACGCCTCGATCCGCATCATGCGCGAGATCGGCGTGGAGACCGGCGGCTCGAACTGCCAGTTCTCGATCGACCCCAAGACCGGTCGAGTGGTCGTCATCGAGATGAACCCGCGCGTCTCGCGCTCGTCGGCCCTGGCCTCGAAGGCCACGGGCTTCCCGATCGCGAAGTTCGCCGCCAAGCTCGCCGTGGGCTACACCCTCGACGAGATCCAGAACGACATCACGCGGGAGACCCCGGCCTGCTTCGAGCCCACCATCGACTACACGGTGGTGAAGATCCCGCGCTTCGCGTTCGAGAAGTTCCGCGGCGCCAACACCACGCTCGGCACCCAGATGAAGAGCGTGGGCGAGACGATGGCGATCGGTCGGACCTTCAAGGAGGCGCTCCAGAAGGCCCTGCGCGGGCTCGAGACCGGCCAGGCGGGCTTCGGCCTCAACCCCCGCCGCAAGATCGAGGGCGTCGAGCCGACGCCGCGCGAGGTCCTTGCCCCGCTGCTGCGCTCCCCCAACGCCGAGCGCCTGATCCACCTGCACGAGGCCCTGCGCTCGGGCTGGACCCTGGAGGAGCTCTTCGAGGCCACCGCGGTGGACCCCTGGTTCCTCGAGAACATGCGCCAGCTGGTCGAGTTCGAGGGCCGGCTGCGCTCCGAGGAGCTCGACGCGAACCTGCTGCGCGAGGCCAAGCGCCTGGGATACGCCGACACCCAGATCGCTTCCGCCCGCGGGATGCAGGCGTCCGAGGTGCGCGCTGCCCGGCGCGACCTGGGCATCGAGCCCACCTACAAGCTGGTGGACACCTGCGCCGCCGAGTTCGAGGCCAAGACCCCCTACTACTACTCCACCTGGGAGGACGAGAGCGAGGTCCGGTCCAGCGAGCGTGACCGGATCATGATCCTCGGCGGTGGACCGAACCGCATCGGCCAGGGGATCGAGTTCGACTACTGCTGCGTGCACGCGGCCTTCGCCGCGCGCGAGATCGGGTGCGACTCGGTGATGGTCAACTCGAACCCCGAGACCGTCTCCACCGACTACGACACCTCCGACGACCTCTTCTTCGAGCCCCTTACCCACGAGGACGTGATGCACGTGGTCGAGGCGGTGAAGCCCAAGGGCATCATCGTCCAGTTCGGCGGCCAGACCCCGCTGAACCTAGCCGCCGGGCTCGAGGCCGCGGGAGCGCCCCTGATCGGCACCCCGGTGGCCTCCATCGACCGGGCCGAGGACCGCGAGCAGTTCACCGCCTTCCTCGAGAAGCTCGGCCTGCGCCAGCCGCCCAGCGGGATGGCGACGACCGTTGCAGAGGCCTTCTCCGTGGCCCGCGAAATCGGCTACCCGGTGCTGGTGCGGCCCTCCTATGTGCTCGGCGGACGGGCCATGGAGATCGTCTACGACGATGAGAGCCTCGACCGCTACATGCAGAACGCCGTCGAGGCCTCGCCCGACCGCCCCATCCTCGTGGACAAGTTCCTCGAGGATGCGATCGAGGTGGATGTGGACGCTATCAGCGACGGACACCGCGTCGTCATCGGCGGGATCATGGAGCACATCGAGGAGGCCGGCATCCACTCGGGTGACTCCTGCTGCATCCTCCCCCCGCCGACCCTGGGCGCGGAGCTGCTCGAGGAGATCGCCGCGGCCACCAAGGCCATGGCGAGCGAGCTCGGCGTCATCGGCCTGATGAATGTCCAGTTCGCGGTGAAGGACAACGCGGTCTATGTGATCGAGGTCAACCCGCGCGCCTCGCGCACGGCGCCCTTCGTCAGCAAGGCCATCGGGGTGCCCCTCGCGAAGCTCGCGGCCAAGGTGATGGCCGGAATGACCCTCGATGAGCTCGGCTTCACCCAGGAGGTCACCCCGCCGTACTTCTCCGTGAAGGCGCCGGTGTTCCCCTTCAACAAGTTCCCGGGCACTGACATGCTGCTCAGCCCGGAGATGCGCTCCACCGGCGAGGTGATGGGCATCGACGAGGACCTGGGCACGGCCTTGCTGAAGGCCTACACCGCGGCCGGCATGCGCCTGCCCCGGGCGGGGACGATCCTGCTGACCTTCAAGCAGGCCGACAAGCGCGCCATCGTGGCCGAGGCGCGCACCCTGGTGTCCCTGGGCTATGACCTCGTGGCCACGGACGGGACCTTCCGGACGCTGCGCGCCAACGGGGTCCCCTGTGAGCGCATCAACAAGGTGCACGAGGGCCGGCCCCACATCGTGGACGCGCTCAAGAACCGCGAGATCGACCTCGTGTTCAACACGCCCTACGGCAAGCAGCAGCGCTACGACGACTCCTACATCCGCTCCACCGCGGTCAACAACGGGGTCCCCTGCATCACGACCCTCTCCGGGGCCCGCGCGCTGGTCAGCGCCCTCTCCGCCCTCCACCGCGGCGGCGAGCAGGTGCGCTCGATCCAGGAGCACCACGCCAAGCTCCCGGCCCCGAGCCCCGAGCCCGTGCCGGTCAACTGACCTCACGCGGCGAGCAGAGGAGGGGCGCCCGGCGGCTGGCCGGGCGCCCCTCCTTGCTTGGGGACGAGCCTGAGCGACTCAGCCGCCCGCCTTCTCGCGCATGGTCACGCGGCAGTCGAAGGTCCAGCGGTCGTTCGGGATCTCCTCGGCCTCCGTCCGATCCGCCGTGGCGAGCTCGAACTCCGTCACACGGATCCGGTTCGAGCCCTCCTCGAGCTTGTACATGAAGTTGCAGGCCTGGAGCCGGCTGAAGCTCGACTTGGCGTCTTGAGGCCGGATGCGCAGCTCGCGGTCCATGGAGCCCGGCTTGATCTGCTTCGGCGGGGTCGTGTTGACCTCGATGCGACCCAGTCCAATCTGCTGGTGCTTGGCGATCGAGCGGATGTAGGACTGCGGGCTGCCCTCCCGGGCCACGCCCTCACCCTCGAGCTCGCTCTGCAGCCGGGTGTAGCGCTTCGACTCGTGGATGATCTTGCGCAGGGTGCCGTGCACCTCCGCGTTGAGGCCCTGCTGAGGGATGCTGTCGGCCCCCAGGCCCAGGCGCACGCGAGCCTGATCCACGGCCGCCTGGTTCTCATAGGCACGGAAGCCCAGCACGAACGAGGCGATGACGAACACGACGATCATCGCTCGCGACGAGTTGAAGCCGCTCAGGAAGCCCTTCATTGGTTCGCTCCTCCCTCACCGTTGGCCTTCAGCCAGGTGTCCACGTTGACGGTGATCGGTAGGCCCTCGACGAGCACGCCCTGGCCGTTGGTGAGGTCCTTCGAGGAGCGCTCCTGGTGCTCCACGTGCCAGGGCTGACCGGAGACCTCGGCGAGGAACGCCTCGTAGTGCCGGCTGGCCTCAACGGTATCCGCAGCGAAGAAGACCAGGTCCAGGGTCACCTTGACGCTGTCGTCCTGCTTGTTGCTGCGGCTGGGCTGATAGACCGCCTGGATGCGCCGCAGGGAGGGACGCCACTTGTCCATGTTGTCGTCGAGGACACTCAGGACGAGGGTCGCGGCGGTGAAGGCCGACTGGGGCTGGGTGAAGTCGGTCAGGGTGCCGAGGCTCTTCTCCAGGTTGCGGTTGGCCGTGCCCAGGTGGGCAGCCAGGCGCGCAAGGGCGTCGTAGTCGTCGCCCTCCCAGTCGGAGTTCGCGCCCTCGAACCGCTGCTGGAAGCCGGCCAGGAAGGCGTCCTCGCTGGCGTCGGGTACGGGGTAGAGGTAGCCGCGCTTGCCCTTCTTCAGGTCGCCGAACACATGGCTGTTGACGCTCTGCAGGTACCAGCGGGCGCCGTACTGCTCGTAGGAGGTCAGCTCGCGGTGCTGGAAGATGTTGACCACTCCGAGCAGGGTCGCGATCAGCATCGTCGCGATCGCGAGGGGGAACTCGAGGCGCTCCCAGGTGCCCGTGAACTTGAGCTCCTCGCGGCGCAGGTGGCCGGGCATGGCCGCGGCCTCGAGGCCGGCAAGGGCTCCGCCGTAGGCAGCCACGAGCTGGCCGAAGCCGTCGGCGGGCTGGCCGCTGTCCTCCTCGAAGCAGTCGAGGACATAGACGGGGACCTCCTGCACGGACTCCCCGATCAGGCCGGGGAGCTCGGCGCCACACGCGTGGATCGCGGAGATCGGGTGAATGGTGCGCGCCGCGGAGAGGGTCCGCCCCAGCTCGCGCCGGATGCGCTTGATGGCCTGCTCCGCCCGGCGGCTGGTCTCGAGCTCGCGCTCGGCGGCGGCCTCGGGGGTCTCGGGCGTCGGGTCCTCCTCTCCGGAGTCCTCGCCGACGGGAGCGTCTTCCGTCTCGTGGCTGTGGGCCCCGATGTGGATGACGCGCATCTCGCGCACCTCGCCGGCGTCGACGACGACCACCGCGGTGGCGCGATCGCCCACGTGGACGAGGAGCTGGGCATCCTCGATGCTGCAGAGCCCGGACGCCAGGGCGGCGTTGACCATGGCCGAGGTCTCGAGCTCGGCATCGAGAGCCTCCACCCCCGCAGCCTCACACAGGTCCAGGCTGGCCTGAAGGTCCTTCTTCGGAACAGCAACACACAGCAGGTCCGCGCCCTGGTCGTTGCTGTTCAGCACGTGGTGGTCGACGACCACGTCGTCGATGCTGAACTGCGGCAGCTCTCCCTCGATCTCGAACTTCAGGACCTGCTCGATCTTCGCCGGATCGCTGAAGGGGACGGTCACGCGACGGAAGGCCGCAACGCCGCTGTCCACGACCAGGCGCGCGTTGTCGCGCGGAGCCTTCACCTCCGCCAGGGCGGCCGCGAGCTGCTTGGCGCGGGCCTCCGTGCTGGACGGGTCAGGGTCCTCGAAGACCTCGGCGTGCCAGCCGACGATGCGATGCTTCTTGGGCCCTCCATCGAGGACGACGAGTTCGAAACGCCGGGGGCCGAGTCGGATGCCGCAGCTACGAGCCATGGAGACCTAGCGCGCTTGGGGTTCAGGGGTGAAGAGCCCCTCGGACTCCAGGACGAAGCGTCGCCGGGCCGTAGGGGGGAGGACCTTATCACGGATCATGGCCCCGTAGCGCTCGCCCAGGGCGGCCAGCTCCGGCTCCATGGAGGAGTGATAGGTGGGCAGGTGGCGCGTGCGCACGCGCTCCAGCTCCTCGCCATAGGAGGCGAGGACGACGCGCAGGGCTGCCGCGCGCTCGGGCTCGAGCTGGTAGGACTGCTCGAGCTGTGCGCCATAGGCCTGCAGGGAGTCCAGCACCGGGGCCTCGGCCCCGCGGCCCGACAGCGCGCCGGCGGCGGCGCCCGTCAGGAACGAGACGCCGCCGAAGAGCAGGATCCAGGCCCGGGCGCCGATCACCGGGGGGCCTCCGGCTCCTGGTCCTCTTCACGCTCCTTGCGCGCGGGGCCGAAGCGCTCGTCCTCGTTGAGTCGATCCAGGCTCTGCAGCGCCCGCTCCAGGTCCGAGCTGTCCGCGCGCAGGGTCGTGCTCGCGGGCTGCTTCTGGAGCTGGAGTGCAAGCGACATCACCAGCAGCGCGGCCGCAGCCACCGCGGTCAGGTTCATGGCGAAGCGCAGGAGGCTGCCGGCCTCCTCGCGCGCGGGCGGGGCCTGGGGCGTGAGCAGGCCGGGGTCCCCCTGGAAGGCGCGCCGCGCCACGCGGGCCGCGAACCCCTCCGGAGCCGCCACCGGGGCGGTCGGCCGGAACCAGCTCTTGAGCGCCTTCTGGTCCTGGGTTGCCTGGCGACAGGCCGGGCAGTCCAGCAGGTGCTGGCGCACCGGGCCCGACTGGGTCTCCGAGAGCTCGCCGTCCAGATAGCCCGCGATCAGCGGGAGCACATCATCACACTGCATGGTCACTCCACCTCCCCATACTCGGGATAGCGCTGCAGGAGCCGATCCTTGAACTTCGCCCGCGCCCGGAAGAGGCGCGACTCGACGGTTCCGATCGAGATCCCCAGCAGGTCGGCGATGGCCTGGTAGGACTGCTCCTCGAACTCACGCAGGACGAGGACGGTGCGGAAGATCTCGGGGAGCTCCGCCAGCACCTCGTGGGTCACCTGCGCGATCTCCGCCTCCCGGAGGCTGGCGTCCGGCCGCATGACCGAGCGCTCCGGGGTCCGCCCCACCACCTCTGGATCCTCCACGGCCTGGACCGGGTTGCGGCCCTGGCGCTTGAAGAGGTCGAGGGTCGTGTTGACGGCGATCCGGTAGATCCAGGTGTAGAAGCTCCCCTGCCGCTGGAACGAGCCCAGGCGGGTGTAGGCCTTCAGGAAGGACTCCTGGACGATGTCCTCGATCTCGACCGGGTTGCGCGTGTAGTGCCGCACCAGGCCGAAGAGGCGGTCCTGGTGGCGCTCCACGAGCACCTGGAACGCCTCCCGCTCCCCCGCGAGGGTGCGGTCGACGAGGTCCTGGTCGTCGAGGTCGGGCAGGGTCTCCATGAGGCTCAGAGCCATCGCGCGGGGTTGGACGCGGACGGGGTGCGGTTCTTCCCGCACCTTCGATGCTTCGTCCCGATCCGGGCCCGGATGGCCCTCCGGGGAACCCAGAGGGCCACTTGAGCCCTAAGTCTATCCCGGGCAAGGACTTACGCGATCACCCTAGGTGCCCAAAACCGCCCTCAGGAGGCCGGGGGCACGATCTGGTGCCCCATCTTCTCGACCTTGGTCCGCAGGTAGCGCTCGTTGTTGGGGTTGGGCTCCACCACCAGCGGCACCTGGTCGGTCACCTCCAGCCCGTACCCCGCCAGGCCGTGGATCTTCTTGGGGTTGTTCGTGAGCAGCCTCATGCGGCGCACGCCCAGGAAGTGGAGGATCTGGGCCCCGATGCCGTACTCGCGCAGGTCGGCCGGGAAGCCGAGGGCCTGGTTCGCCTCGACCGTGTCCATGCCGCCGTCTTGGAGGCGGTAGGCCTTGAGCTTGTTGGCGAGGCCGATGCCCCGCCCCTCCTGGCGCAGGTAGACCAGCACCCCGCGGTCCGCCTGGCCAATCAGCTCGAGCGCGCGGTCCCGCTGGGTGCCGCAGTCGCAGCGCTCGGAATGGAAGACGTCCCCGGTGAGGCACTCCGAGTGCATGCGAACGGTCACCGGCTCCTCGGTCGGATCCAGGGGACCCGCGTCCTGGGCCTCGGCCAGCCCGCGCGTCACCGCGAAGTGCTCGGTCCCGTCGATCTTGTTGCGGAACAGGTGGGCGCGGAACTCGCCAAAGCGGGTGGGCATCGGCAGGTCGAGCTCGACGGGCTCGATCAGACGCTCGGTGCGGCGGCGGTGAGCGATCAGGTCCGCGATCGTGCAGATCTTGAGGTCGTGCTTGGCCGCGAAGACCTCCAGCTCGGGCATCCGAGCCATGGTCCCGTCGTCATTCATGATCTCGCAGATCACGCCCGCCGGCCGCGCCCCGCACAGGCGCGCCAGGTCGACGGTGCCCTCGGTCTGGCCGCCCCGCACGAGGACGCCCCCCTCACGCGCCCGCAGCGGGAACACATGCCCGGGGCGGTTCAGGTCCAGGGGCTGGGCGTTCGGGTCCGCGGCCACCTGAATGGTGCGCGCGCGATCGGCCGCGCTGATCCCGGTGGTCACCCCACTCGCCGCCTCGATCGAGACCGTGAAGGCGGTGCGGTGGTTGTTGGTGTTGTAGAGCGCCTGGGGCTCGAGCTGCAGCCGGTCCGCGATCTCCGTGGACATGGGCATGCAGATCAGGCCGCGCCCCTCCTTGGCCATGAAGTTGATCGCCTCGGGGGTGACGTGCTCGGCGAGCATGGCGAGGTCGCCCTCATTCTCGCGATTGGGGTCATCGACGAGGATGACCATGCGTCCTTGACGCAGGTCCTCGAGCACTTCGGGGATGGAGGAGATCGGCATGGGGGTCCGGGGGCGTTGGGCGCTCCCTGATGGACCCCATAGGATACGAG
>JBDQFW010000125.1:0-10748 GCA_040265735.1 Planctomycetota bacterium
GGGGCGCCCCGCTGCGCCCGCGGCGGCCCCCCCCCCACCCCCCCGGGTTGGGGGGGGGGGGCCGCGGGCCCCCGCCCCCCCGGCCCGGGCGGCCCGCCCCCCGGCTCCGGCCGGGGGGGCCCCCCCCCCCCCCTCCCTGCTCATGGGTGGCTTCGAGGATGGCACCCTAGCGGCCTTCCGCGTCGACCCGAGCTCGGGGCAGCTCGAGACCCTGGGCCTGGAATACGCCCCGATGGAGGCCGGCGCGCTGCGCGATGTGGTCGTGCATCCGAGCGGCCGCTTCGCGTTCTCTGCGAACCACGCTGCCCTGGGCAGCGAGGACGACCTGTGCGTGTTCCGCATCGACGAGGTCAATGGCCTCCCCGAGCTGGTGAGCACCCACCCGTTCCAGGAGGGCGAGCACTCGATCACCCTCTCCCCCGAGGGCTCGATGGCGTTCGTCACCTCGCGCGCCAACCACGCCCTCCAGGCCTTCGCGATCGACGGCGAGACCGGGGCCCTCTCCCCGCTGGGTGAGCCCGTTGCCACCGGCACGAGCCCCGATCGGGTGCTGGTCGATCCCCTCGGGCGCTTCCTCTGCGTGCAGAACTTCCACTCCCTCGAGGTCCGCTTCTACGCCATCGACCCGAGCTCAGGCGCGCTCACCCCTGCGGGCGACGCGGTCTTCACCTCGCCCGCGCGGCGCCCCACGGATCTCGCCCTCAGCGAGGACGGCCGGCACCTCTATGTGACCTTCGATCAGACCTCGGAGATCCAGCAGTTCAGCCTCGACTGGGACCCGATGGCGCAGCAGGCGGCCGTGACCTGGGGCAAGCGCACCCCCACGGGAGCGCTGCCCACGAGCATGGCCCTCGGCCCGCGCGGGACGCACCTCCTGGTCGCCTGCCAGGGGGCGAACGAGCTGCGCAGCTACCGCTGCGACCCGGTGAGCGGCGAGCTGTCCCTCGCCGGCAGCCTCCCCACCGGGACGGCGCCCCGCACGGTCCACATGGACGCCTCCGGCACCTGGGCCTACGTGTCCTTCGAGGGGCTGCACGAGCTCCTCACCGTCCGCATCGACCCGCGCACGCGCGCCCTGACGGCGACCAGCCAGGTGCTGACCCGCCCCGGCCTCGGCCGCATGGCGGTCCTGACCGAGGTCGCCCAGCGCCAGCCCATCGCGCTCAACGCCTACGCGGTCAACCTCTCCTCCGAGGGCATCTCGGTCTTCACGGTGGATCCGACCAGCGGGCTGCTCACCGGCGGTCAGGAGACGCCCGTCGGCGCACGGCCCGACTTCGTCGCCCTCGATCCGCGCGGGCGCCACGCCTGGATCGCCGACGCCGAGGCCTGGACGCTGAGCACCGCGGACCTGGACGCAACCGGCGGGCTCGCCGGCCCCACGGAGGCCGTCCTCTCCCTGCCCGGCCAGCCCCAGGGGATGGCCGCGGATCGCTCGGGACGATTCCTCTTCGTCACGGTCTCGGGCCCCGGCCGCGTCCTGTGCTTCAAGGTGCCCTCCGAAGGCGGCGTCCCTGTGCTGCTGCAGGAGCTCCCGGTGGCGGACGGCCCCGAGGAGGTCGCCTGTGACCCGACCGGCCGCTTCGTACACCTCAGCGCGGCGAACACCATCCAGACCTTCGAGTTCTCCAACGGAAGCCTCGAGTGGGAGGCCCACTCCACGCTCATGACCGGCAACCCCACGGCGGTCCGGTTCGCAGCCGACGGCAAGACGGCCTACGTGGGGCTCGAGTCGGGAAGGCTCCTGATGCCGTGCGCCGTGGAGGCCACGAGCGGACACCTGGTGCCCCTCCCCGACGGCGCTTTGGCCACTGGCGCGCTGCGCCCGTCCGCAGTCGAGCCCTGCCTCGACGGCCGGCGCGGGGTCGTGCTGGCGTACGACAACGCGCAGGGAGTCTCGCGGCTCCTGTCCCTCGACCTGGGCCCTCTGGGGCGCACCCTGACGGAGGCCGCCGCGACCGACCTCGGTCACGCGGCCGGCGCGGTGGCCCTGAACCCGCGCTGCACGCGCCTGTTCGTCACGGACCCCGCGGGCGATCGTCTGGACCTGTTCGTGCTCCCCCAGGAGGGAGCCCTCGACGCTCCGGAGCAGCAGGTCGCCACGGGGGTCCAGCCCGAAGCCGTCCTCGTGCGGCGCGGGCTCGAGTGAGCCTGAGGGAGCCCGCCAGGGACATGCCCCGGATCCGCTAGGCTCCGGGGCATGTCCCTGCTTCTGGCCCTCTCCCTGCTCCAGCCCCTGCCTCAAGTGGATCGCATCGCCGGCCGCCCCTTCGCCACCCGCTCGGAGGCCCTCGCCCTGCACGGGATGGCCGCCACGAGCCACCCCCTCGCCACCAACGCCGCGCTCGACGTCCTGAAGGCCGGAGGCTCTGCGGTCGACGCCGCCATCGCGGCGAACGCGGTCCTCTGCTTCGGTGAGCCCACGGGCTGCGGCCTCGGGGGCGATCTGTTCGCCATCGTCTACGAGGCCGAGACGGGCGAGGTGCACGGCTACAACGGCAGCGGCCGGTCACCGCAGTCCCTGACCCTGGAGCTGCTGCGCGAGAAGCACGGCCTCGAGCGCCTGCCGCGCTTCGGCCCCTTGCCCGTCTCCGTGCCGGGCTGCGTCGACGGCTGGCTGGCGCTCCACGGGCGCTTCGGTTCCCTGCCCCTGGAGCAGGTCCTGGCCCCCGCGATCGGTCACGCCGAGGAGGGTGCGCCGGTCCCCCAGACCATCGCCCACTACTGGCGCGGCAACGCGCGCATGCTGAAGGACTACCCGAACTTCGCCGAGGTGTTCATGCCCGGCGGGAAGGCGCCCCGGGAGGGCGAGGTGTTCCGCAACCCGCAGCTCGCGGCCACCCTACGCCGGATCGCCGAGGGCGGACGCGAGGCCTTCTACGAGGGCCCCGTGGCGGAGGCCATCGCGACCGCCGTGCAGGACCTCGGGGGCTACCTCACCGTGGAGGACCTCGCGTCCCACCGCGGGGAGTGGGTCGCTCCGGTCTCGACCACCTACCGCGGACACGAGGTCTTCGAGCTGCCCCCCAACGGCCAGGGCATCGCCGCGCTCCAGATGCTGAACGTGCTCGAGGCCTACCCCTTGAGCGAGTGGGGCTTCGGCTCCATCCAGCACCTGCACGCCTTCGTGGAGGCCAAGAAGCTGGCCTTCGAGGACCGCGCGCGGTTCTACGCAGACCCGGCCATGGCCTCGGTCCCGGTGGAGGAGCTGATCTCGAAGGAGTACGCCGCGGAGCGCCGGGCGCTGCTCGACCCGGAGCGAGCCGGAGCCTCGTACCCCCCTGGTAACCCCTCGCTGGAGGAGGGCGACACGGTCTACCTGTGCACGGCCGACGCCGCGGGCAACATGGTGAGCCTGATCCAGAGCAACTATCGGGGCATGGGTTCGGGGGTGACCCCCAAGGGCCTCGGATTCGTGCTGCAGGATCGAGGCGAGCTCTTCGACCTCACCCCCGGCCGAGCGAACAGCTACGCGCCAGGCAAGCGCCCGTTCCACACGATCATCCCCGCCTTCGCCAAGAAGAACGGCGAGCCCTGGCTCGCGTTCGGGGTCATGGGAGGGGCCACGCAGCCCCAGGCCCACGCCTGGGTCATCTGCAACCTGGTGGACTTCGGTATGAACCTGCAGGAGGCCGGGGACGCCCCGCGCATCATCCACCTCGACTCCAGCCAGCCGACCGGTGAGCGTATGACCGACGGCGGGCGCGTGACGCTCGAGTCCGGCTTCGGGCCCGAGGTGCGCGCCGCGCTGCGTGCGCTCGGGCATCGGGTGGAGGACGCGCCGGGCGTGTACGGGGGCTACCAGGCCGTCGCTCGGCACCCCCTCAGCGGCTGCTGGGTCGGGGCGAGCGAGAGCCGCAAGGACGGATTCGCGGCCGGCTACTAGACGGTCTTGGTGCGTGCCGTGCCCCGACTCGAGGCACGTGGCGGCCTGCGTCCGGCACCAGGGGTAGCGTTCAGCGGCGCCCCTCTCGTGCCGCCACTCCATCGCCGCCTTCAGTCCCATGCTTCGCCGCAACCATCTCCTCGCAGCCGCTGCCCTCGTGCCCTTCGCCCTGTCCTCCTGCGGCGGAGGAGGAGGCTCGACGGCGACGGACGCGCCCACGAGCCTCTCGTACTACGGCGCCACCCTGTCGCTGATGCTGGGGCTGCCCATGGATCCCCTCGCCCCCGAGGTCGAGGGCGAGGTCGCGACCTGGTCCGTCACCCCTCCCCTGCCGGCGGGACTCACCCTGAACTCGAACACGGGCGTGCTCTCCGGCACGCCGTCGGCGGCCTCTCCGCTGACCACCCACACCGTCACGGCCTCGAACGCGGGCGGAGCCACCACGGCCACCCTGTTCCTGGGAGTCTCGGGTGCCCTGCGCCATCTGGTTGCCGGCGGCGACGGTCTCGCCTCGGTCGAGCTGTTCCGCGTGGATGCGAAGTCCGGGACGCCTGCACACGACGGCTGGTTCGACGGCGAGGGCGGCCTACGCGCGATGGTGGCGCACCCCGCCCGGCCACTCACCTACTCCCTGGTGGGCGACGCGCCTGCGCGCCTCGTCGTGCACTACATCCGCGCCGAAGAGATCGAGCCCCTCGAGATCCCCGCGCCCGGCGCCCTGAATGTCGAGCTCCCGGCCAGCACCTCCTACTCCATGGCCGTGGACCCCCAGGGCCGCAGCCTCACGGTCACCGCCGAGGACGCCGACCTGGTGCGCATCTACCCGCTCTGGCCCGATGGCAGGCTGAAGACGGGTGCCTTCGGGGAGGCCGGCGTCGATGGAGCGCGCCTTGCCTCCTACGCCCTCGAGGGGCAGCAGCTCCTCCTCGCCGAGCGGCGCGCGGGGACCGACTGGGGCCTCACCTCCTACGAGCTCGGACCGGATGGCCTCCCGCTGGACGGGGTGGACCCGGTCCACGCTCCCCTCAACGGCTTCGAACCGGTCGCGCTGGACTCCTCGGGCGTCGCGACCTTCGCCGCCGTCTCGGGCTTCGGCCAGGACCTGCTCCTCCGCGTGGACCTCTCCTCGGGCCAGCCGGTCGGCTCGAGCCCTTTCCCCCTGTCCGCCCGCGCCAGCGCGGTCCGCATCCAGCCGACGCGCCGGTCCCTGGCCGTCCTGCTCGGTGAGGAGGTCGACGCGCTCCAGCGCATCAGCCTCGACCCCGCGACGCTGACCGTCACCAAGTCGGGCCAGCCGGTCCCCATCGGCACCGACCCGGCGGACCTGGTGTACGACGCTACGGGTCGCTTCCTGTTCGTCTCCGGGACCGGCGTGGACGGGCTGCTCGCGTTCGAGACCGAGCCGAGCGATGGCGCCCTGGACTCGCGCGGGGCCTTCCGCACGCGGAGCGGCGCCCAGCACCTCGCGGTGGTTGTGGGAGATGGCCCCGTGGAGGCGCACGTGGTCGGGGTGTATGCCTCGGACCGCGGTCGCCAGATCGTGGGCCAGGGCTCGACCCTTCAGGACGGCGAGCTGCACCACTTCGACCTCGACGAGGAGCTGGGCACCCTCTCCCAGGCCGCGATCAGCACCAGCCTGGGCTTCGACCCGACCCAGCTCGCGGTGGATCCGCGCGGCCGGCGCCTGTTCGTCCTCGACTCGCCGGGGAACAGCGTCTATCCGGTGGCGATCGGCTCCGATGGCGCCCTCTCCGTGGCGGCTCCGCTCGAGACCGACCTCGATCCCCGCTCCATCGCCCTCTCCTCGACGGGCCGCGTGCTCTATGTGGCGGCCAACGGCCAGACCCAGGGCGTGCGCCTCTCGAGCTACACGGTGGAGCCCGAGACGGGAGCCCTGGCCCTGCAGTCCACGCTCCTCTCCCCCGCGGCGCCGAGCGCCCTCTCCGTCGACCCGACTGGCCGGTTCCTGCTGGGCACGGAGTCCTCGGCGGGCCTGGTGCTCACCTTCCCGCTGCTCCCCGACGGCAGCCTCGATCCTGCGCGCGACATCCAGGAGACGGTGGTGGCCAACGGGCCCAACGACCTGCTCTTCGCGCGTAGCGGCTCTGAGGCCTTCGTGAGCGTGCGAGACGAGGGCCTCGTCCGCGCGTACTTCGTGCACCCCGAGACGGGCGCTCTGATCGAGAAGGAGGACGCCGAGGGCGTGCGCACCCTCGACCTCGGCCCGGGCACGGAGCCCCGCGCCATGGTCCACCACCCCTTCCTTCGCAGGCTCTACACGGCGGCCTCGAGCCCCAGCGCGGTCTTCTTCGGGGACTACTGGTCCGAGGCTCCGGTCGAGAGCCTGGTGACCGGGCTGGGCCTGTCGCACCTGGCCATCTCGCCCATGGGCCGCTTCCTCTTCGCCGTGGACGAGGAGGACCAGAGCCTGGTGGGCATGACCCTCGACGCCGGCGCGCCGGTGCTGCAGTCCCAGCCGCCGTACCTGCTCGAGGCGCCCGCCGAGGTGACCCTGGCGGTGACCTGGCAGTAGGTCCGGGCGGACGCTGGCTCCCGGCGCGGCCGCGCACGAGAGCGGCCCGTGGAATCAGGAGAGGCGCCTGCGGACGACCCAGGTCCCCATGGCCCGCAGCCCCTGGACCCGGGTGGCCTTCACGGGCTCGAGCAGCTCGAGGCCGCGCTGCTCTCCGTGGCGCAGCAGCTCGTCCTCGCTGACGAGGTACCACTCGCGGTCCTCCGGGAGGGCGTAGCGCCCCTCCCCCAGGTCGCGAACGAGCTCCTCGATCCCCGTGCGCGTCGCGAGACGTGCGAAGAGCACGCCGCCGGGTCGCAGGACCCGCACCAGCTCGTCCAGCATGCGCCCGAAGGCTCCGTGGTCCGCGGCAAAATGGAGCACCGCGCAGCACAGGACCGCATCGAAGGTGGCGGCCTCGAACGGGAGGGCCTCGAGGTCGGCCACCTGCAGCCGCTCCGGCCCCAGACCAAGATGCTCCGCGGCCCGCTCGAGGGCCTCGGGATTGCGATCGACCCCGTGGACCTCGGCACCCTGCTCCACGAGCCAGCGCGCGTTGCGTCCCCCCCCGCAGCCCGCATCCAGGACGCGCATCCCGGGGTGGATGCGGCCCTTCACGAGCTGGTCGAACAGGTAGACATCCAGGCCCTCGAAGGGCGTCAGGTCAGTGCTCATTGTCGCCTCCTATGGAGGCGCCCCCGCAGCGGCCGTGCCGTGCGGGGGCGCCACGAGCCGCTGCGGCTCACTTCTTGGCCTCGGCCTTCTCGAGGAGCTCCTCGATCTTGTCGTCCATGGCAGAGCCCGAGTGCCCGGTCATGACGATCTTGCCGTCGGCGTCGATCAGGAAATAGGTGGGATAGCCGCGGACGCGGTACATATCCGCGATCGGCGTCTCCTCACCCTGGTAGGCGCTGATCCAGGAGACTCCGTGGTCCTCGAGGCCCTTGCGGTAGTCCTCCGGGCTGTCCCCGGTGTTGATGCCGATGAGCGCGAAGGGGCGGTCTTGGTGGAGCTTCACGAGCTCCCGCAGGTGCGGCATCGCCGACCTGCAGGGGCCTCACCAGAAGCCGTAGAAGTCCAGGACGACCACCTTGCCGCGGTAGTCCGAGAGCTTGAACTGGTGGCCGTCGATGGTCTCCCCCATGAAGTCGGGGGCAACCTTGCCGGGGAGCAGGTCCTCGGGGCTCACGAGCTCTCCGCGAGCACGCATGCCCCAGGGCGTCTCGCCGTAGTCGGCCACGAGGCGGGCCAGGAGCTGCTTGGCCTCGGCCTCACTCTCCTCGCCGCCGATCCGGCGCAGGAGCCCCACGGCCTCGAACATCGCCGCGGCCTGGACCTCGGCGGACTCGTTCACCTCTGCGGTCTTGCGCAGGACGCCGAGGAGCCACTCCTCGCCAACCGTCTTGCGCTCGCCCGCGAGCGCGGAGATCCCAGGCAGGAACCAGGCCTCCGCGTGGTGCCCGGCGACCCGCTCGGCCAGCGCCTTGCGCTCGGGGTCGAGCTCGCTGAGCCGCAGCCCCTTGTCCCGGACGCTTTCCAGCATCCACAGGAGGGCCCCGAAGGCCTGCGCCCGATCCTTGCCCTCGGACAGCGCCTCGAAGCGCGGCCAGAACGCCTTGACGGGGTGCTCGGCGCGGATGGCCTTCTTCTCCTTGATGCCCTCGGCATCACGGAGGCGCTGTCGCCAGGCGTCCTTGGCGGCCTCGAACTCCGCGAGGAGCTCGCCAACCGCGTCAGCACGAGAGGCCATGACGAGCGGACTCGCCAGAGCCGCGGGCGGCTCGAAGGCCATGCCCGAGAGGGTGAGGAGGAGGGGAAGGATCATGGGATTCGCGCGAACGCGTGCGCTCCGAGTCGAGGGAGTCGTCCAGACCCACAGAGTGAACCTGATCCCGCAAGTCATTGCCAGCAGCCGACGCCGGAGCCGGCGCGAGGAGCCCCCCAGGCGGACACCCGGGCTCGTTCCACGGCTCCGAGGCGCGGGCATCCCGCATGTGCGAGCGCAGCGATCGCCCCAAGGAGCGACCGCTGCGCGGCTACCGGGCCAGGGCCCGGCGAGCGGGCCGTGGCGGCCTCAGAGCTGCTCGGCGTTCAGGCTGATCGGCTCAGGGGTCTGGGCGATGAGCTCCGGCTGGACCGTGAGCATGAAGGCCTCGGCCTGCGGTGCGAAGGTGAAGGGAAGGACCGTCGCGGACAGCAGGGTCAGCTGGGCGGCGCCACTGCCCTGGAGCGACTCACGCTCCGTGAGGACCTGGCTCGCGTCGGCCCGGGCGGCGGCATCCAGCGCGCTGATCACATAGAGGCCCTGATCGGAGCCCCCGGCCAGCAGGCCGCGCTGCCAGTAGGCCGCCTGGGCGACATTGGCGTCGGTGAGGAGGTCCCCCGCCCCGTCGAGCAGGTCGAGGGTCACGGTGGAGTCCAGCCCCGGGGCCACCAGCTCGACCTGGGCCATGGAGGGAGCAGTGTTGATGCGGCTCAGGGCGAGGCCGTCGCCGAAGCGCTGCACGGTCCGGGCGATGAACTCCGTGCTCAGGAGCTGCCCCCCGACGATATCACCGCTCAGGGCAGCGACCTCGGCGACGATGGTGGAAGCAGAACCGGCAGCGTCTTCGACCACGGCCTTGATGACGACCTCGCCCTCCGCAGGCCCCTCCACGATCTCGGGCTGCTGGTTGAAGGCGCTCTCCACGCCCGTGGCCACACGGGACCACAGGATGCTCGAGCTCTCCGCGTCGAAGCCGATCCAGGCGGGGTGCAGATCCTGGGTCACGGTGTCCTCGGTGGTGCCGGCGATGTAGAGCACCTGGCTGGACTCCTCGCCGAGGCTCGCCCCGTGGAGCGCGCCGGTCGCATTCATGCCGAGGAAGCCCGTTGCGGAGGACCAGCCCAGCAGGTTGGACGCGGTCACCTGGGGGAGGCCCTGCAGGGGAGCGCCCTGGGCATCCACGGTGTCGACCTTGGTGACCTCCGTCACGGCCATGCCGAGGTACCCCCTCGAGATCACGACCCAGGCGCTGCCGGCGCCCGGCGCACCTGCGATCTGGATGTTCTCGATCGGCGCGTCGAGGTTGGTGAAGGTCTGGGTGCGCGCAAGGGTGCCCGACATGCGGTCGATGACGCCGATGGTGGCACGCGACTCGGAGCCGGCACCCTGGTCGACGACGCCGGCCACGATCGGGGACTCGATGCCGTTCGCGTCCTGCACGAGGCCGAGCGCCAGCGGCATGGAGGGCAGGTAGAAGCCCGGGAACTCGACCGCGATCGCAGTGGTTCCGTCGGACCGCAGCTCCTCGTAGGTGAGGATGAGCTTGTTCGCGAAGGGGTCCGTCCGGCGGAGGAGGGCCCCCACCGCACCGTCGGCGTAGAGCACGGTGTCCACGATCGAGCGGGAGTCCGAGAGGTCGACCTCGGCGCACCAGCCGCCGTCGTCCTGGCGCAGGCCGCCCCAGAGGTGCACGGGCGAGGTGAAGGCCGCGGTGTCCCCGCGGTGCTCGGTCGTCCCCATGTAGACGCCGATCCAGGCGCCGGAGGCGAAGGGGGAGCGGTGGGCCGCGAGGACCTCGCCGTCGGCGGAGAGCCGGGTCTGGAACAGCGACATGGCCCCGCTGGTCTCAGCGTAGAGGCCCGCGAGGACCAGGTCGGAGCTGGCCGCATCGCCCGCGGAGAGGGTGACGAGGGTCTCGTCCAGGTCGAGGCCCTCGAACGAGTAGCGGGCCGCTCCGGGGAGGAGCCCGGCCTGGCCCTGGGCGCCGCCGCCGCCGCCGCCCCCGCAGGAGGCCAGGGCGATGGTGAGGGCGCAGGAGGTGGTGAGGAGGGTCTCGGAGGAGAGGAGAGTGTTGGTCTTCATGGTGGTGTTTCCTTGGTTTCGGGGGCCCGAGGGCCGTGTTGCTGGGGCCGAGAGGCCGCCGTTCGAGTGAGGAGTCCCCCCTCCCTGCGCGCCGCCTGCCTGGCCGGACACCAATCCCGACAATCCCGTGAAGAAATCCGGCCGAGCCGCCCGCAGAGGTCGCCTTGGCCTCCGCAGTGGCCCCGCAGTGGCCTCCCAGGGCCCCTCCTCCGCCCGAGGGGCAGGGCTGGGTCAGCCCTAGACTGCGTGCATGAACCCCCTCTGGGAGCTGCTGGAGGCCACCTGCGAGCGGCAGCCGGAGGCCTGCGCCATCCGCGAGGGCGGAGCCTCTCGCTGGACCTACGCCGAGGCGCGCCGGCGCGCCCTGGCCTTGGCGGCGCGCCTCGGGGAACTGGGAGCGGTGCGGGACTCCCGGATCGCGCTGCTCGCCGACAACCGGGCGGAGGTCCTGGTGGCCTCCTTCGCCGCGGCGCGCCTCGGCGCGCTGCTGGTCCCCCTGAACC
>JBDQFW010000126.1:0-10745 GCA_040265735.1 Planctomycetota bacterium
GGCCGAACACGGCGGAGTGCACGTTCCACGAGCCCACGGCCACCGGGGTCCCGGCCGCCGGCTGCCCAGCACCCGCGTAGATGTGCCACACATCGGGGTTCGACTGTTGCCCGGCGAAGATCGCGTTGCGCCCAGCGGAGCTCGAGCTGTCGAACAGGTAGCCTCCGTTCGAGGAGTCGTCGACGCGGGCGGCCACGAAGATCGTCTTCTCCCCCACCAGGGTGCCGAACTCGGCGGCGTTGTTGGCCCAGATGAAGTCGTCGCCGTCGAAGTTCACCACGGGGAACGCGCCCGTGTCGTCGTACACGGGCTGGCGCAGCGGGTCAGCGCTGACGCGCACCAGGTCGCGGAAGTTCCCGGTGGCGTCGGTCCAGGAGGTGACGAGGTCACCGCTGGAGACGGTGCCGCCATTGGGGCCGCCGTCGGCGTTGTACCAGGCATAGAAGCCGGTGAACCCGGTGTTCGGGGCGCCGCTGGAGTCGAGGATCTGGGCCGAGGCCGAGCCTGCGAGGCCAAGCGCAAGGAGGGGAAGGAGGGCTTTGTTCATGATCGGAGGAGAGAGTGGGCCCCCGTCGCGACGGCGACGGAGGCTGGTCGAGTTGGCAGAACGAACGATAGCGCCCTGCCCTTGATTCGGGCAGGCTGGCAAGGCCTCAAGTGCCCGTCCTGCCAGAGCCCACGCCAGGGCTGCCCGATCCGAGGCGCCACCGAGTCCCCGGGACCGATCTGGGACATCGCTTGGCACCCGCTCCGAGCAGCGGCGCGGGGGACTCTCAGGTCAGGATCTCTTGGACCACCCGCGCCTCCTCGACGCCGGTGAGCCGCTGGTCGAGCCCAAGGTGCGGGAAGGTGAAGCGGCTGTGATCGATCCCCAGCAGGTGCAGGATCGTTGCGTTGAGGTCGTTCACATGGACCCCGCCGCGGACCACGTTGTACGACCAGTCATCGGTCTCCCCGTGGGTCAGCCCACTCCGCACGCCGCCCCCCGCGAGCCACATGGTGAAGCACCGGCCGTGGTGGTCACGGCCGCTGCCCGGAGCCCCGAGCCTGCCCTGGCTGTAGACCGTGCGCCCGAACTCGCCGCCCCAGACGACCAGCGTGTCCTCGAGGAGCCCCCGGCGTTCAAGATCGATCACCAGCGCGGCGCTGGCCTGGTCGGTGTCGAGGGACTGCGCCCGCAGCTCGCGGTCGAGGTTGAGGTGCTGGTCCCAGCCCCGGTGGAAGAGCTGCACCGTGCGCACGCCGCGCTCCAGCATGCGGCGCGCCAGGAGGCAGTTGGCGGCGTAGGTCCCGGGCCGGCGCGCCTGCTCTCCATAGAGCTCAAAGGTGCTCTCGGGCTCGGACGCCAGGTCCGTCAGCTCCGGAACCGAGGTCTGCATCCGATACGCCATCTCGTACTGATCGATGCGCGCCTGGACCTCGGGGTCACCGGTCCGCGCCCCGTACGCCCGGTTGAGGCGGGCGAGGTCGTCGAGCTGGGATCTTCGGGAGGCCTCCGGGACACCCGGCGGGTTCTGGAGGTAGAGGACCGGGTTCGCGCCGGGCCGCAGCTGCACGCCCTGGTGACTCGGCGGCAGGAACCCGGAGCCCCAGAGCCTCGAGAAGAGGGGCTGGCCGGGGTCCTTGCCCGTGCCCTGCGAGAGGAGCACGAGATAGGCCGGCAGGTCCCGGTTCTCGCTGCCCAAGCCCCAGGAGAGCCATGAACCTAGGCTGGCCTTTCCGGGCTGCATGGAGCCCGTGTTGATGGCGGTGATGGCGGGGTCGTGGTTGATCGCCTCGGTGTGCACCCCCTTCAGGAAGCACAGCTTGTCCGCGATGCGCGCGGTCCAGGGCAGCAGCTCGCTCACCCAAGCGCCCGACTCACCGTGCTGCCGGAACTCGAACGGCGGATCGAGGACCGGGAAGCTCGCCTGGCCGGCCGTCATGCCCGTCACGCGCTGTCCGCCGCGCACCGAGTCGGGCAGCTCGGTGCCGTGCAGCTTGCGCATTACGGGCTTGAAGTCGAACAGGTCGACCGTCGAGGGCCCTCCCGACTGGAACAGGTAGACCACGCGCTTCGCGCGCGGGGCGAAGTGCAGGGGCGCCTCGCCACCCGCGTTGGCGAGCCCGGACAGGGCCACGCCGCCGAGCAGCCGCCCGGCTCCGGTGAGGAGCTGACGGCGATCCAGGGGCAGGTGGGTGGGTCCGCTCATCCCCGTGTCACCGCCTCACTCAGGTTGAGCACCGTCCCGGAGACCACGGTCCAGGCCGCGTGCTCCGCCGCCGGCAGGTCCTGCGCGCGAGGCGACTCCCCCACCTGAAGCAGAGCCTCTGCGGCGCCCGGATTCGCAGCAAGGCGCCCACGCTCCCGCTCCAGCGCCTCCCCAAGGATCACCAGCTCCTCGAAGCGAGGTGCCCGACCAAGCACGCGCAGGAAGAGCTCCTCGAAGCGCTCGGCGTCGGTGGAGCCTGCCTGGAGCACGCGCTGAGCAAGGGCCCGCGCGGCCTCCACGAAGCCGGTCTCATTGAGCATCACGAGCGCCTGCAGCGGCGTGTTCGTCCGCGCCCGGCGCACCACGCAGGTCTCGCGGTTGGGCGCATCGAACGCGGCCATGATCGGCGGCGGCACCGTGCGCTTCCAGATCGTGTACATCCCGCGGCGGTAGAGCCCCTCGCCGTGGTCCTGGGTGTAGACCTGCTCCGTGGCCGGCGTGCTGCCAAAGTGGCTCATCTCCCGCCAGAGCCCGTCGGGCTGGTAGGGGCGCGCGCTGGGGCCGCCGACACGGCGCACCAGCAGGTCCCCCGAGGCCAGGGCCAGGTCCCGGATCAGCTCCGCCTGCAGCCGGAAGCGGGGCCCACGGGCGAGCAGGCGGTTGCTCGGGTCAAGCTCCGCGAGCTCGGGGGTGACGGCCGAGGCGCGGCGATAGGTCTTCGAGGTCACCAGCAGCCGCACCATGGCCTTGGTGTCCCAGCCGCTGGCCACGAACTCTCGCGCCAGCCAGTCGAGCAGCTCGGGATGACTCGGCAGCGCCCCGCGCACGCCAAAGTCCTCCGGGGTCTCCACCAGGCCTGCTCCGAAGAGAAGCTGCCAGATCGCGTTGACCGCGACCCGCGCGGTGAGCGGGTGATCCGGGCTCGTCATCCAGCGCGCCAGCCCCAGCCGGTTCTGCGGAGCGTCCACGGGCAGAGCAGGCAGCGCCGCCGGTGTCCCCGGGCCGACGCGCTCACCCTTCTGGTCGTACGCCCCGCGGATGAGCACATGGGTCGGCCGCGGCATCGCCCGGTCCTCCATCACCATGGCCGTGGTGAGCGGATTCTCCGCCACGCGCGCCGCTTCCGCATCCACGCGCGCCAGCTCCCCGCGCAGTCCCTCGAGCTCGGGATCAAGGCCGCGGTGATAGGCCGCAAGCAGGGCCTCGTGCTCGGGGGCGCGCTCCTCCCGCGGGGTGCGAAGCGCGGCAAGGACCTCGTCGGGATAGCCCGACCGGGCCAGGCGGAAGTACACGCCACCCGGCCCGCCGTAGTTGACGATCTTGACCAGCAGCTCGTTCGAGCCCTCGCGCGCGACGACCTCGAGCAGCTCCTGGTCCGGAGCAGCCCCGCGCTTCACATTGCTGTCGAGCACCAGCTCGCCGTTCCACCAGACGCGGATCGAGTCGTCGCTGCCGAGGGAGAGCTGGATGGGTCCGGCGACCGCGACCTCCACCGCGCGCCGCAGGTAGGTGGCCGCGTTCTGCGTGGGCAGCGCGTGCACCTCGCCGTCTGTGAGGTCCTCGCGCAGGACCCAGACCGGCTCGCCCTGGAGGTGGTCCTTCGTGAACGCCGCGTCGCCGCTGGCCTCGGCGAACGGTCCCGCGACGAACCACGGGCCGAGGGCCGTGGGGCTCCAGCGCGCCGCGGCCCGGCGAGCCTCCTGCGCCCAGGCCTCGCG
The DNA here is from genome assembly GCA_040265735.1 of Planctomycetota bacterium. GTDB lineage: Bacteria > Planctomycetota > UBA1135 > UBA1135. The sequence continues at coordinate 3,911 of JBDQFW010000126.1, forward strand.
CCGGGCGGCGCGCTCGGGACTGTCGGCCTCGAGCTCTGCGCGCAGGGCCTCGCGCTCCTCCTCGAGCCGGGCAAGATCCGCCCGCTGGGCCTCCGAGAAGACAGGGATCGAGGGCACGGAGTTGACGCCGCCGTTCCCGTCATTGCCCCGGTCGGTGACCGAGTTGAAGTAGGCGAAGAGCTGGTAGTACTCCCGCTGGGAGAAGGGGTCGTACTTGTGGTCATGGCACCGCGCACACCCCATGGTCAGGCCGAGGAAGGCCTGGCTCGTGGTGGCGACCCGATCGGCGGCGTACTCGACCAGGTACTCCTCCTCGATCGTCCCCCCCTCGTGGGTGATCATGTGGTTGCGGTTGAAGCCCGACGCAATGCGCGTGCGCTCGTCCGCGTCCGGCAGGAGGTCCCCCGCCAGCTGCTCCACCACGAAGCGGTCGTAGGGGAGGTTCCGGTTGTAGGCGTCGATGACCCAGTCCCGCCAGGCCCACATGTGACGGCCGCCGTCGATCGAGTAGCCGTTGGTGTCGGCGTAGCGCGCCGTGTCCAGCCACTGCAGCGCCATGCGCTCGCCGTAGTGGGGCGACGCGAGCAGGCGGTCGACCGCACGCTCGTAGGCCGCTGGCTCGGCGTCGGCGAGGAACGCGCGCACCTCCTCCGGCGTCGGCGGGAGGCCGGTCAGGTCAAGGGTGACTCGACGGAGCAGGGTCGCGGGATCGGCCTCCTGTGCCGGCTCGAGCTCGAGCGCCCGCAAGCGCCGCTCCACGAACGCATCCACGGGGTGCGGCGCGTCCGCGGGGACCTCAGGCCGCTGCGGCGCCTCGAACGCCCAGTGCGCGGACCAGGGGGCGCCGTCCGCGACCCAGCGCGCCAGCAGCGCGCGCTCCTCCTCGGTGAGGGGCTCGGCCTCTGGCGGAGGCATCTGAACGGTCGCCGGCGCGTCCGCGGCGAGGCGGCGCAGCAGCTCACTCTCCTCGCCAGGAGCTCCCCCAGCAACGAGGGGCAGTCCACCGCGCGAGCGGCCCTCGTAGCTCTCGGGGATGTCGAGTCGCAGGCCGGCCTCGCGCGTGGCCGCATCCGGCCCGTGGCAGGTGAAGCACTTCGCGGCGAGCAGCGGCCGGACAACCTGCGCGAAGTCGGGCTCGCCTCCAAGCAGCGCGAGAGCGGACAGGAGCGCGAGGGCCATGCCGCGAGTCTACAGGCTCGTGGCGCAGGCCACCCTGGCCGGCTCCTGCGAGCCCGATTCGCGAAGGGCGTCCGACGGGCCTCCGATCCTGGTGGCCGCATCGTGCGGCTGCCTCATCCGCCCAGGAGGCGCGCGAGCCCAAGCGCCAAGAGTTCGAGTGGCCGCAAGGCGAGGTAGACCAGGTCCGCCGCCCACGGGCGCTCCTGGATCAGCACGGCCAGGGGCGGCCCCACGACCGCATAGAGCCGGCGCGCACGCCGGTGCAGTGCCGGCAGCCGCTCTTGGAGCGCATGCTCGAAGCGCTTGAAGCGCTCCCACTGCAGCGTCACCGGCTTGCCGAGGTCCGGGTGCTCCCAGCTCCGCACGAGCCAAGGGTGGCCGCTGGCCGCGGCGCTCACCACGAAGCAGCTCTCCGGCTGCTCCACGGGCAGGGCCTGCCACTGGCTGCGCGCCAGCAGGACCTTCGCCACCATCGCCCCGGCGAGGCTGCCCCACCAGGCCCTCTGGAACAGCCGCGGTGCCGGCGCGCGCCCCTGCATCCGGCGGACATGAAGCGCGGCGAGCGCGAAGTTCACCCCGGAGAGACCGGGGAACGCGGTGACCATCAGCTGCCCAAGCCAGTCCTCACGGGGAAACTCGGGCTCTAGGTAGTCGAAGGCCCAGATGGCCACGACATACCACAGGCAGATGGCCGCGGCCGTCCACAGCGAGATGGGCAGGAGCGGGGTCGCCCAGCAGCGCCGGAATTCCTGCGACTGGAGCGCCTGGGCGAAGAACACCCCGGCCAGCAGGACGAAGGGCACGAGGACCAGCCCGGCGCCACCGTCCAGCAGGCTGCTCGTCCAGTGGCCACCCCGCGCGCCCTGCCAGTCGGCCTGAAACACAAGGGACGACAGCATCTGCCAGATCGCAGGCAGGAAGCCCACCCCGAGGGAGCAGAGCGCCTTGCCCCAGGGCGAGGAGGGAAGCGGCCGCCCCAGCCGGAGCCCGCGCAGCAGGACGAGCGCCAGGATGAGCTGGAGCAGTGGCGCCAGGAGGACCACGGAGAACATCCCGTCCATGCGTTCAGTGGACCGTCCTTCGGGGTTCGACGAAAGCCCCTCGAGAGGAAACCGCGCCACCGGCCCCAGCCCGGCCGGAGTGCCTGCGGCAGCCGGTGCTCAGGCCCTACTGAAAGGTGAGGGCGACCGCGTCCGTGAAGTTCGAGGTCACCCCGAGGTCACGGAACCACGCCGTGAAGCACCAGGTCTCTCCGACCGCCGGGGCCTGCACCCCCACCACGGGCCAACCCTGGGTCAGGTCGACCGTCAGGCTGAAGGCGCCGGTGGCTCCGGAGTTCTTGATCTGACCCGGGCCGGCGAAGCGCCCCAGCTGACCGCCGAGGCAGAGCACGCCGGCGCCAACCCCCACGCTGGCCGCGGTCGAGCTGGTGATGAACATGCCGAACTGGTTCGGTGGCAGCTGGCTGGCTCCGAGCTGCAGGTCGTTCGCAGCGAGCACGGCGGATCCGATCAGGTCGAGCCGCCCGGAAAGCCCGCTCGAGTTCGGGATCGCCGGTGAGCAGAAGCGTGAGCCAAGCGAGGTGGACACGGCGTAGCCGAAGTCCTGCCCCGATCTCGACTCGTCGCAGGCCAGGACGAGGGTGGCCTGTCCCGGAAGGGCCAGGCCGTCGGGATCGGCGGTGGCCACGGCTCCGCTCGGCAGGCTGGAGGGGACCACGCGCACGCGCAGCATGCCCTCCGTCGCCTGATCCAGCGCATAGGCACCCGAGCCGTCGGTCGTGGCCGTGGAGACGACGCAGTCCCGGATCGGATCGATGAGCTCGAGGACGACCCCAGGCAGCCCGGGCTCGGCGCCGCGCTGGCCGTCCCCGTCCAGGTCGTGCCACACGACCCCCGAGAGCTCCGCGGAGCGCCGGGTGAAGCGCCAGGCGTCCGTGCGCAGGCTGGAGCTCGCGCCGGTGGCGCTGGTCAAGGCCACGACCACATTGATGAGCTGGCCATTGCCGCCGCCGCTCACGGGCACGGCATCGAGGATTCCGTTCCCACCCCAAAGGTAGGTGTTGTCGTCCACGAACGCGTCGAGGGGCAGCACGAGGTGCTGCCACCCCGCGCCCGCGACTAGGTCGGAGCCAGCACCTCCAACGGTGACGATCGCCTGGAACTCGTCGTCATCGCCGCCGCCGGTCGGCGGGATGGTGTTGTCCCCGTTGTCGTCGTCCTGGAGGTTGATCTCGAGGGTCCCGCTCATCCCTGCGTCGGGACGCACCCAGCACTCGAAGTGTGTGAACGGCGCGAGGTCCATGCGCTCGGTGCGACCGAAGCCACCCTGGTATCCGGGCACCCCGCCGGAGCTGAACTGGGCCTGGAGGGATCTCGTCCCACCGTCGAACGGCGGAAGGTCCGCGGCGTTGGCGCCAATGCTCCCTCCGCCGTTCGCTCCCCCGAACACGAACCAGCCGTTCCCGCCCGGGTCGCCGTGCTCCATGTCATCGAACCAGGCGGTGCAGCCCGCAGGAGCGCCGAGGTCCTGGTAGACCCGCACCCAGTCCACCTCCATCACCTGTGGGAAGCTCGTGGACCCGTTCGGACTGCCCGGCCAGTTGCCACCCACCGCCACATTGAGCAGCAGGTGGAACGGCTGATCGAAGGGCGCGGGGTAGGGTCCCCCACTCGACCACCAGGAACTCTGGGTCGCGTACTGGACCCCGTCCACGAACCAGCGGATCTCGGTGGGCTCCCACTCGATCGCGAAGGTGTGGAAGGCGTCGCTGAAGTCGCCGCTCGGAAGGGCAAAGCTGGCACCGGAGGAGGTGTTGTTCGGGTAGGGCTCCCCGTAGTGGAGGGTGCCATGCACGCGGTTCGGCTCGTGGCCCACCAGCTCCATGATGTCGATCTCGCCGCTGGCGGCCCAGCCGCCATAGACATAGTCCGTCGGGAGCATCCAGATCGCGGGCCAGAGCCCCTGCCCCTTGGGCAGCTTCGCGCGCACCTCGATGCGCCCGTAGGCCCAGTCGGCCAGCCCCGCCGTCCGGATCCGGCCGGAGGTGTACGGCATGCCGCCAAAGCTCTCCTGCTTGGCGGCGATCCGCAGGCGCCCCCCGGAGACCGTCACATTCTCGGGGCGGTAGTACTGGAGCTCGTTGTTGCCCCAGCCGCAGAGGTTCGGGCAGCCCGTGCCGACCTGATGGCCCCACTTGCTCGTGTCGAGGGAGCTCCCGTTGAACTCGTCGGCCCAGACGAGCTGGTACTGCGCGAGTGCCGGGGCTCCGCCCACGGTCGTCAGCGCCCCGATCCCAAGCAGTCGACTGAAGGAGCGCAGGGAGAGTCCGAGGAGCTTCAGCCGCATGCCCCGAGTATGGGCCGCGCGGGCGAGCCCGCCGGGCCCAGCACCTAGGAGTTTTGGCGCGGACGTGGAACAGTCGTTCCCGAGCCGCCCTCACGGCAGCGCCGCGCGGCCTCAGGCTCCGTCGTCCCGCAACGAGACCAAGAGCGCACCCGGCTCGGCCAGGTGCAGGAACGACCTCGACGCCCGAGCTCAGCTGCGGATGCCGATTTGCGCGCCCAACGGAGTGCGACACAGCGCCATGGCTGAAGGCCGAGCTCGGCCAACAGCGCGTGAAGCGATTTACTTAAGAGTCAAGTTAATTCGTCTGGCGGCGCCGTGGCTAGCGTCGCCGTAGGAGTCAAGGCTGGACTGCGTCCAGGTCGATCAGTGAGCATCCCGACTAGATTCTTCCCTCCATGCTTCCCGCGCTCCTTTTTCTGTGCCTGCCATCAGCGGGGCACGGACTGCCCACCCCCCCAACGCTCGCGACTTCCTCGACATCGAACCTCCTCGATGAGGAGTTCGAGGCTCTCGTGGCCGAGGTCGATGCAGCCGTTGCGGCCTGGACCCTCCAGCTCGAGGCTGCCCGCGAGCGCGCTCGCAACGCGGGTGAGCGACTCTCCGCCAGTGCGTGGTCCTCGCCGAAGAAGCCGTACGTCCTCACCTTCATGCGCGCAGCCAAGCGCAGGGCTGGTACGGACGCAGCCATTCCCTATCTCCGCTGGGTCGCACAGAACGCGCTCCCCATGGTCGGTCCCGAGCGCGCCGCGGCGAAGGGCGCGGTCCGGATCCTCGTGACGGAGCACCGGCGGTCCCCGGAGCTCGCGTCCCTTGGATGGATGCTCGGGCGCATGGACTACTTCTTCGAGGACCCCGGCGAGGCGAGCGCCGCCGGCCTGGGCCTCGAGCAGGACTCACCCGTTCCGGAGGTCCGTGCCTGGGCCACCTTCTCGCGCCTGAGCCGAGCACTGAACGAGGCGTCTGTCGAATCAGCCGAGTATCTGCAGGCGAAGGACCAGATTGCGAGGATCCTCGGCGACGTGGAGCTGCCCGACCTCGCCGCCGAGGTCGCGAATCGCGTGGCCCTGCGCGAGAGCTTCTCGCTCGGCATGGAGGCCCCCGACATCGAGGGCCTCGACCTCGACGGGACCGCCTTTGCCCTCTCGGACTATCGCGGCAAGATCCTGTTCATCGACTTCTGGGGGGACTGGTGAGGCCCCTGCCGGGCCCTGTACCCGCACGAGCGGTCGCTCGTGAACGAGATGAAGGGTCGCCCCTTCGCCCTGATCGGTGTCAACTCCGACGCGCCCGATCGCGCCGGCGCCGCGGTCGCTGACAACGGCATCAACTGGCGCAGCTTCCAGGACGCCCCCGAGGGTGCGACCTCCAAGATCTCCGAGGACTGGCTCCTCAACAGTTGGCCGACCATCGTGGTCCTGGACGCTGACTTCCGGATCCGCTATCGCGGTATGGATGCCGACGTGGCCACCGAGATTGCGCGAGACCTCGTCAACGAGATCGAGCACGACGAGGACTGAGCGCAGCGCGACCGCGCCTGCACTCGGTCTCCCCTTGAGGCTGCAGTGGCTGGCCCGGACGACACCGGGTCCAGCGTGTGCAGAGGGTCGCCGGCCTCAGCGCGCGGCAAGGGCGCGGTGTACCTGACCGTCCTCCGTCCCCACGAAGAGGGCCCCGTCGAACACGGCCATCGCCGTCGGCTGAACCCCCTCGATGCGGAGGACGGAGCCGAGGGCGGTCCCCTCTCCAGCGAGGCGCGCGCCGCGGAGCGACGGCCTGCTACGCTGTTTCGATGACTGAGGGGACTTCGCCTGCACTGCTAAGACCATCCCGACTCCTTGGGGCTCTGCGGCTCGGCCTGATGAGCTCCTTGGGCGCGTGCGCTGGGCCCATGGGAACGGTGCCGCATGATGCGGGCGCTCCGCCCAATGTCCTGGTCATCCTCACCGACGACCAGGGCTGGGCGGACTTCGGTCCCAACAACCCTGCCGTGTACACCCCGAACATGGATGCGCTGGCTGCGAAGGGCGTCCTGTTCTCGGCGCACTACTCGATGCCCCAGTGCACGCCCACCCGCGTGGCGCTCATGACCGGCCGCTACCCCGGGCGCTTCGGCGGTGCGGCCATGCAGGCCAGCAACGCGCCTGCCTTCCCCCTGGGCACGCCGACCCTCGCCAGCATGTTCGCGGCCGAGGGGTACGACACCCACCTGTGCGGCAAGTGGCACCTGGGCTCGAGCCGTGAGCACGGACCCGGTCGGTTCGGTTTCGAGTCCAGCTATGGCTCGCTCGCCGGCGCCGTGGGCATGTAC
>JBDQFW010000127.1:0-10737 GCA_040265735.1 Planctomycetota bacterium
TGCGGGTCGAGGTCATCCGTGAGGGAGCGGAGAGCGGCACGGTCCTCGAGCTCCCCCTCCCGGACGCGACCACCGAGCTCACCGGCTGGGTGGACCAGAGCCTCGACCTCGGGGGACTCGCCGGCGAGGAGGCCGCAGTGCGCATCGAGCTGCTCGCCGACGGCAGCGCGCCCGCGGCCTGCGCCCTCGCGGGCCTCGCCCTCGTGCGCGGCCCCGCCGCTGCCCCGGACACCGCGGTGCTCGTGACCTCGGACACGCACCGCGCGGATCACCTGGGGCGCGCCGCGCGACCTGCACCGGTACGGACGCCGCACCTGGACCGCTTGGCCGACCGCGGCGTGCTCTTCGAGCAGGCCTTCGCCTCGACCAATGTGACCTCCCCCTCGCACGCGGCGCTGCTCACCGGCGTACACCCCCGGGACAGCCGACTGACCAGCAACACCGGGCGGCTCCTCGAGGAGGCGCGCACGCTCGGCGAGGCCTACCAGGAGGCCGGCTGGTGGACGATCGCCGTGGTGAGCGTGCGGCACCTGGGTCCCCAGGGAACCCATGTCACCCAGGGCTTCGACCGCGTGTGGGCGCCGGTCGCGCCGCCGCCGCGCGCGGACCTGCCCATCGAGGAGGCCCGCACCCTGCTGGCGGAGGCGGCCGGCAGGCCGGTGTTCCTGTGGCTGCACCTCTTCGACGCCCACGACCCCTACGAGCCACCCAAGCCCTGGGCCGACGCGTACTGGGACCCCGCGGTGGATCCCTTCGACCCCAGCGCGCCCGAGCTGGACTGGGCCCCGGGGACCTACTCCCCGCGGCTGGCCGGCCTGCGCCACCCGGGCTGGCCGGTGGCGCTCTACCGCGGCGAGGTCTCCTGGCTCGACGAAGCCCTGGCCCCGCTGCTCGACGAGCCCCGCGTGGCGCGCGGGGTGGTGGCCTTCACCGCGGACCACGGCGAGGAGCTCGACGGAGGCTGGGCCCGCTTCGACCACCGCACCCTCACCGGCGGGGTCCTCCAGGTGCCGCTGCTCCTGGCCGGCCCGGGACTCCCGCAGGGAGCCCGCGTCCCCGGGACGGTGCGCCAGCTCGACCTCGGCCGCACCCTCCTCGACGCCAGCGGGCTCGGCGCGTCGCCCTATCCCGGCCGCAACCTGCTCCGCCACCTCGAGAGCGAGGCAGGGGACGCCCCGGAGCCCGTGCTCGCCCTGTCCGCCCACGGCTTCTCGGCGAGCCTCACCGAGGGGCGCTGGCACCTCGTGCTCCAGCTGCGCGATCAGGGCCTCCCGCTCCTCCGGCCGGCTCCCGCCGGCCGCGTCGGGCTCTTCGACCTGGAGGCCGATCCCCTCTGCACGGAGGGCCTGGAGGAGCTCGAGCCCGCGCGCGCCCGGGCCATGCTCGACGCCCTGCTGACGCGGCTGCGGGCGCGCGAGCACGCCCCCCTCGCACGCGAGCGCGCCGCCTCCGACACGGACCTCGCCGAGCTCGCCGCCCTGGGCTACGCCACCGGCGAGGCGGACCGCAGCGACGAGGCCCCCTGGGTCGACCCGGCCTGGAACGCGGACCTGCTGCTGGACCGCCCCCGCTGAGATCGGGCAACCTGCTCCACCGGTCCCCATGAGACGCGCCCTCACCGTCCTCCTGGCCCTGCTGCCCGCCGCCTGCGGCGGCGGCGGAAGCGAGCCCGTGCGCCGCATCCAGGGCCGGGGCTATGTCCAGCGCCTCGAGCTGGCGCCCCTTGTGGACCCCCTCCCCGAGGAGGCACGCCAGGTGGCGGACTTCGTCCCGTCGCCCGGCGACCCACGCTGGAGCGGCACGGGCACCACCAAGGCGGAGCACCTTGCGGTCCCGCGCGGGGACAGCCCCGAGGACCGCCTCCCGGAGAACCGCGTCCCGGCGTTCGTCGTCGGGGGTGAGGGCCTGAGCGTCCGCTTCGAGGACGAACTCGACCCGGGCTCGTTCAACGCGGTGATCGTCCACGCGGACGCCTTCGGCACGGCGCCCGAGCGCCTGCGCGTCGTGCTGTGCCGCGGAGAGAAGGAGGTGCTCATCGGCGACTGGATGGAGCTGCCGTCCAGCGTGGAGGGTCCGGCGCCCATCTCCTGCGCCATGCCCGAGGCGCGCGGCCAGCGCGAGCCCTTCGACGCGATCCGCGTGGACCTCTACGGCAACACCAACCTGGTGGCCATCGCGGGCATCACCCTGGCTCACCTGCCCCTGCGCAGCTTCGCGCCGCCGAACGACGCGGGGGCCGCGATGATGGCCATTGGCACGGAGGCGCGCGCGGGCTGGACCCTCTCTACGGACGCGCCCCTCGCGACCCGCGTCCGCGTCCCCGAGGGCGCCCGCCTGCGCTACTCCCTGGCCCTGATCCACCGCCTGCGGCGCCCGGACCAGGTCCCCCAGGTGGCCGTCCACGTGATCGTCCCCGAGCGCGACCGGCACATCGAGCGTCACCAGCTCGAGAACCGCATGTCCGCGCCCTCGAGCTGGCACGAGCACGAGCTGGACCTCGCCCCGTGGGCCGGCGAGGAGGTGGAGATCGAGTTCCGCATGCTGGTCCATCCGGACGCGGACAGCGCAGGCTGGGCCTTCGTCGCGGAGCCGACCCTCTCGGTGCCGGGGACCGAGGCCCCCACCGTCCTGCTGGTGACGAGCGACACCCACCGCGCGGACCACCTGGGAGGGCCGCTGGTGCGCACGCCAAACCTCGACGCCCTCGGCGCGCGAGGCATCCGCTTCCAGAACGCGTTCACGGCCACGAACGTGACCAACCCCAGCCACGTGTGCCTGATGACGGGGCTCACGCCGCGGGAGACGCGCATCGTCAACAACCACTCGCCGCTGACCGCCCAGGCGGAGACCCTGGCCGAGCGCTTCCGCGACGCCGGGTTCCGCTGCTACGCGGCGACGAGCGCGTTCCACCTGCAGGACAGCGAGAGCGGGCTCGGGCAGGGGTTCGACCGTCTGGATGCGCCGCGCTACGACCAGCGCGCAGGAGGGATCGCCGCGGACACCCTCGAGCGCTGGATCGCCGACGCCGAGGGCGAGCCGCTGTTCGTGTGGCTGCACCTCTTCGACGCCCACTCGCCCTACCAGCCCCCGGCTCCCTTCGCCGGACGCTACTGGGACTCGGAGGTGGACCCCTTCAGCCCGGACACGCCCCTGGGCTACCCCGCGGCCATCGAGCCGCCGCCGCGCCTCGCCGCCCTGCGCGACCCCGAGTTCGCCCGGGCCGAGTACCGCGCGGGCGTGGACTATGTGGACGCGACCATGGGGCAGGTCCTCGGCTGGCCGCGCATGCAGGATGCCCTGGTGGCCTTCACGGCCGACCACGGCGAGTGCTTCGGCGACAACGGCGTGTGGTTCGACCATGCCGAGCTGTACCCGGCCTCCATCCATGTGCCGCTGCTGCTGGCCGGCCCCGGGGTCCCCGCGGGCGTTGTCGTGGACGGGCCCTCGCGCCAGTACGACGTGGCCCACACCCTCCTTGCGGCGGCAGGCGCCGGAGCCGCGGGGTTCCCTGGGCAGGACCTGCGCGCGCTGGTGGACACTCCCGACGGCGCGCCCCGGTTCCTGCTGGCCGCACACGAGATGTCTGCCGCGATCAACCAAGGCCGCTGGCACCTGATCCTGCAGCTGCGCGACCACAAGGAGTGGTCCCTCGAGGAGTGGAAGTGGCAGCACGTAGTGGAGCTCTACGACCTGGAGGCCGACCCCGCGTGCTCGACCAACCTGGCCGAGCGTGAGCCCGAGCGCGCACGCCTGCTGCGGTCGCGCCTCGTGGAGTGGCTGCTGGCCGCGCCGAGTGAGGGCCTGGGCACGCAGATGAACATGACGCCAGAGCTCGAGGAGCAGCTGGCGGCCCTGGGCTACGCCACCGGCCAGGCTTCGACGGGTGAGGCGCTGATCGATCCCGAGTGCGCGTGCGAGCGCTGCCAGCCCTGGCGCTGAGCCCTCCGGCCAGCGGACGCCCGAGCGGCACCGGGGACCCGATGAGCCCCCCCCTGAAGGCCCCGGAGCGGGTGCCCAGGGACCTGGAGCCCCGAATTGGGGCCCATCACCCCCACCACGGCCGGGCGCTGCGGAGGCGAGGTACGGTTCCTCGTGAAGCCCTCCTCGTCCAAGGCCCCCCTCCTCGCCGTCGCGGCCCTGATGGGCGCCTGCATGGTCCAGCCACCGGCGGCCAGGGTTCAGGCTGCGGAGGGCATCGTGCGCGGGGACGACGCGGCCGAGTCCGCCCGAGTCTCGCTCCTGCTGGACCGCCTGGCCCCCCGCGTCCAGGCCCTGGTTCCCGGCGCGGACCTTCCGGAGGACCTCGAGGTGTGGGTGCAGGAGTCCCCGCGGCTCTACGCCCTACCCGGCATGGGCGTCGCCGACGCTGAAGGGCTCTACAGCGCGCACCACAGCCGCATTCTGCTCTCACGGGCAGCCGACGACCTCGAGCGCACCCTCGCCCACGAGCTGGCCCACGCGGCGCTGGGAGACGAGTGGGCGCGGCTGCCCGGAACCGTCGAAGAGGGTCTCTGCGACCTGGTCAGCGAGCTGCTCTGCCCCGAGGGCGCCACGCGCTTGCGCGCCGGACGCCTGTGCTCCGCCGCACTCGCCTGCGGAGGCCTCGCGCTCGAGCTGCGTCTGCAGTCCGGCGACGACGGGCGTCAGTGGGTCGCACGCGTCACCCTCGCCGGCGAGGATCAGGGCGAGGATCCCCAGCGCGCGGTGTTCGCCGTCGAAGCGGGGCTCTCCTCCACGGCTCTCACCACGGGGACCAAGCGCGGCTTCTACGGCCTGGCCTACCTGCTCGTGAGCCGAGCCGCGGAGCGCGTCGGCCTCGAGGGTCTGCACGCCCTGTGCGAGGACGCCTCGGCCGCCGGCCTCGCCCGCGTGCCTGCCGAGCGGCTGCTCGAGGCAGCCGGCCTCGAGGACAGCCGCGAGGGCTGGCGCTCCGCAGCCGCCGCTGCCCTGGGTGCGGACGAGCTGCGGGCGCTGGTGGTCATGTACCCCCACTTCGTGGTCGACGCACTGGACGGCTGGCTCCACGACCAGAGTCTCGAGGGCGGCTGGCCCGAGGGAGTCACCCTCCAGGTGGCCCTCCCCGGCGGCGCTGTCGCAGACCTCAGCGGTGACGCATCCCTGCTGGAGCAGCTCCGCGCCCGCCGGGCCGAGGCCCCGCAGCCGGCGCGCTAGCCCTCGTCCGCGTCGCGGGTGAACAGGTAGACCCCGCGCTGGCCCGAGGTCTCCTCCACCGCCACCTGAAGGCGCTCGATCTGGACCCCCTCGAAGCGCGACTCGAGCTCCTCCTTGAGCCTCCGCGCGAACCAGGTGGCGAGGTTCTCGGAGGAGGAGTTGTTGATGGGCAGGACGATCAGATCCTCGTCGGGGACGAGGTAGCGCGTCGCCCGGTAGACGACCATGCGGTGGCCGTCCTCGACGGGCCCGACCTCCAGCTCGGCGTGGAGCCCAGGCACGAGGAAGTGCTCGTCGAGGAAGTCGCACAGCTCGCGCACCACCGGCTTGACCTGCTTGAAGTCGAGCACGAGCCCGAACTGGTCCAAGCCGGCGTCGAGCTCAACGAAGACGCGGTAGTTGTGACCGTGGAGGCGCTCTGCGCTCCCGTCAGGGAAGATCAGGAAGTGGGCCGCGGAGAACTTGAAGTACTCCTTGGCCATGTCGAGGCCCCAGCGTTCCATGGCGGTTCAGGTGGTCTTGGGTCGCGGTTGGCCCCGGCGCAGGGAGCGTCCTGCGGGAGCCGAGCGCGGCGAGGTTACCGCGCTGCGGCTTCATGTTCGCCTGCCTGCGTCCTCCGGACGCACGAATGGTCTCGCACTGCGGCGGGGGCATGGGCTCGGGGCGGTCCGTGGCCTACCTTTGAGAGGCCCGTCGAGCGCCTGCCGACCCCGTCCTCACCTCCATGCCGCACCCCAAGCCCACCTCCCCTGGCCCCTTGGCCGGTGGAACGCCCCTCGTAGACGCGCACTGTCACTGGTTCTCACGCCCGTTCTTCGAGGCGCTCGCTCAGGAGAGCCCCCGCACAGGCAGCCCGGACGAACACCTCCGGGCCCTGACGGAGGCCACGGGCCTGGAGCTCCCGGCGCAGGACGACGGCGCGCACCGTGAGCGCTGGCTCGACGAGTTCCGCCGCCAGGGAGTGCAGCACGCGGTGGTGTTCTCGAGCCACCCGGCCGAGACGCCCACCGTCGCCGCGGCGATCACCGCCGCCGAGGGCTCTCTCACCGGGATTGCCGTCCTCGATCCCACGGCCGCAGACGCCGAGGCGAAGGCCGAGCGTCTCCTGGGAGAGCTCGGCTATAGAGGCCTGCTCCTCTTCCCCGCCCAGCACGGCTACCGCATCGACGAGCCGCGGGTGGCCCCGGTCCTCGAGGCCCTCGACCGGGTTGGCGGGCTCGCCTACGTCCACTGCGGCCTCTTCACGGTGCCGCTGCGCGACCGGCTCGGGTTCCCGCGTACGGCGCAGGTCTCCCTCGCGGACCCGCTCTTCGTGGTGCCGGCCGCCGACTCGCACCCGAACGCGCGCTTCGTGATCCCCCACTTCGGTGCCGGCTATTTCCGTGAGTGCCTGATGGCCGGCGCCCAGTGCGGCAACGTGTTCGTCGACACCTCGTCCTCCAACGCCTGGGTGCGCACGCAGCCCGAGGGAGTCGACCTCCACGCCGTGTTCGACCGGACCCTCTCTGCCCTAGGGGCCGACCGCGTGCTGTTCGGCACGGACTCGGGGACCTGGCCGCGGGGCTGGCGCGACGACCGCTACGCCGAGCAGCGGGCGATCCTCGAGACCCTGGGAGCCACTGCGGAGGAGCAGGCAGCCGTGTTCGGAGGCAACGCCGTCCGGCTGCTGGGGCTCGCCACCGCGCGGGCCGGGGCCTAGGCCTCGCCCGCCGGCCGGCCGGGCGTCAGTTGGGGACCGCGCCGTCCACCCGCGGCTCCTGACCGCGCAGGACCGAGTTGTCGCTGAAGAGCTGGCGCTGGTCGACCTCGAGGCTGGCCTCAAGGGCCTCCACGTCGATCTGCCCCGACTGTGCGTAGGCGTCCAAGGCGTTCTGCCAGGTCGTGAGGCGAACGGCCTCGGCCTCGACCCCACGCTCCAGCATGAGCGCGGCGGTCTTCGGAACGCTGAGAGGGTCGGAGACCCCCCAGTCCGCGGAGCTGTCCACGATGATCTGGCGCGGGCCGTACTTCTGCACGATCTCGACCATGCGCTCCGAGCCCATCTTGGTGTGGGGATAGATGGTGAACGCGGCCCAGGCCCCGGCGTCGAGGACATCCTGGATGGTCTCCTCGTTGTTGTGGTCGATGACCAGCTTGTGCATGGCCACGCCGGCGTTGCGCGCGACATCGAGGGAGCGCTGGATCCCACGCTTCTTGTCACGGTGCGGCGAGTGGACCATCACCGGCATGTCGTGCTCGACCGCGAAGGCAAGCTGGGCCTCGTAGGCGCGCTCCTCGGCCGGCGTGATCTCGTCGTAGCCGATCTCGCCGATGGCGACGACGCCCTCCTTCAGGGCGTAGTCGGGCAGGATCTCGAGGACCTCCCGCGCGAGGCCCTCGTTGTTGGCCTCCTTCGAGTTGAGCCCGATGGCGCAGTAGTGGCTGATGCCGAACTGCGAGGCGCGGAAGCGCTCCCAGCCCAGGATGCTCGCGAAGTAGTCCTCGAACGCCCCCAGAGTCGTACGCGGCTGCCCCAGCCAGAAGGCGGGCTCGATCACCGCGCGAACGCCCGCGCGAGCCATGGCCTCGTAGTCGTCCGTGGTGCGGCTGGTGCAGTGGATGTGCGGATCGAAGAAGCGCATGGAGTCGAGAGCAGCTCGTGATTCAGGGGCGGAGCGGAGAGAGAACCTCTAGGCCGTCACGGTCCCTTGGCGGCCGGGCAGGGTACCCCACAGCGCCTGCCCCGTGACGCCGTCGGTCGCCCGCTGGGCCCAGGCCGCGTCGGGTCCGGAGGCCGCGATGCCCTGCGCGCGCGACGCCTGTTCCGCACGGCCAAGGGCCAGGAGGGCGGCGGCGCGGCCCTCGTCGGTCCCCTCGCGCGCCTCGCGCTCGAGGGCCGGGAGGGCTCGCTCGGGGTCGAACTTACCGAGACACAGCCACAGGTCCGCGGGGATCGGACGGCCCGCGCTGCGGCGCTCCTCGACCAGGTCAAGGGCCATCCGCGCGAGGTCCGCGTCGAGCCGGGCGTCGAGGCCGACCACGCGCCAGAGCGGGGCGCCAATGAAAACGGCCTTGATGCACAGCTGCCGCCAGGCGACCGCCTCGAACCCGAGCGCCGGGAAGGGCGTGTCGCAGGCAATGGCCTCGAACACCGGGACGATGTTCGTGCGGCAGCCATCTTGAAGGCGCCAGAGGAAGCGGGCGGGATCCGGGGTGAGGCCCAGGGCTCGGAAGAGGGCGCGGCTCTCGCCCTCGTCGGCGCGCGAGAAGAGGAACTCCACGGTCTTCTCGAAGGCCTCGCTGGCGAGGTCCGGACAGGACAGCAGGAGCGCCGTGCGCAGGGTCTCAAGCTGGCCCCAGCGCTCGGGGCTCCAGCCCGGGTGCAGCGCCGCGGCGGCCCCCAGCTCGGAGCCCGACGGAGTCAGAGCAACCCGGTCCCGCGCGTGGCGGCTGGCAAGTCCGAGGAGCATGCCGAGGCGCCGCGGTTCGACGCCGCCAGCGATCTCCTCGCGCGACTCCCGTAGGAAGCGCGCCGCGCTCTCCGGGAGGCGCGTCTCCAGCCAGCTAGTGAGCAGGTCCGCCGTCTGGCCGCTCATCGCTTCATGCCCTCCTCAAGAGCGAGGATCGAGAAGGCCGTCGCGGAGGTGAGCGCGTAGCCCGCGTCCATGAAGTCACTCATGGCGCCGCCGGTCCACTGGGTCTTGGTGATGTGCGGGCGCAGCAGGGCGTGCCACTCCTCGCGCCGCTCCGCAGGCAGGGTGTTGATGACCTTCGCCGCGTAGTAGTGGGCGAAGAAGTAGAAGTAGCCGGCGTTGGCGTGGAAGCCCTCGTGCGGGATGGGTCGCGTGCGCGCGTGGTCGAGGAAGCCGTGGTGCTTGAACAGCGCAGCGAGGCCCTGCTCCACGTCCTCCGGCGAGACGCGAGCGTCGCCGCAGCGGATGCGCGCCCAGTGACAGACCTGGGTCCGCCCAAGGCTGCCCTCGATGCGGTTGATGTGCTCGATGCCCGTGATCCGCGCCTGGGGGTTCAGGTCGTACTCGTAGGCTCCGTTCGGGAGCATGCAGCGCTGCACGTACTTGAGGGCGCGGTCGATCACGCGCTGCTCGAGCTCCCACCCGCGCTCCTTGGCGCGCACGAGGGAGGGCAGCACCAAGGCCGTGCAGAAGCTCGTGGCCCAGGTCTGGATGCGGTCGTAGGGCGGGTCGTCGTAGTACGCCCAGCCCCCCATCTCGGACTGATGGGCGAGCAGCACCTCGAGGAACTCACGGCCGCGGGCATCGAGCCGGGCCCCCAGCTCGCCCGTCGAGAGGCGCTCGTCCTCGAGCAGCTCCACGCAGGCGACGAACCCGTAGAGGGTGCTCCAGACCTTGTCGACGTCCCAGTCCGAACCCCGCGTGGAAGGGCGCGCCTCGATCAGCCACTCCACCGCGCGATCGAGGGCCGCGCGACGGGCGGGCGTCTCGGGGCCGGCGGCCAGGGCCATGGTCCCGAGGGCGTGCGCGCCCATCTGCCAGGAATAGTAGGTCTCCAGGGCGAAGCCGAGCTCCAGCAGGCAGTCCGGCGCCTGGCTGCCCCAGGTGCCGTCGGGCCGCTGGGACTCGATGAGGAAGCCGACCGCCCGATCGAGGGGCTCAACGATCTCCTCGGTCGACAGCCGCTCGGGGACCTCGACCCTCTTCGGAGGGGCGACCCGGGGCAGGACGCGCGGGGACTCGTCCTGGAGCGATGCGTAGGGCGCTGCCGGGGGCGCGACGAGCGCCACGGCCGCGAGGAGCAGAACGCTCATGCCCCGCGCCGTCCTCCGCGATCGCCGCCGGCCGCCTCGGGGTGCGCCTGCTTCCACTCCGCGTCCTCAAGGGCCGCGCGCTTGCGGTCGAGGTCGCGCTCGTTCTGGAGCTCCTGCTTGCGTAGGCGCCCGCGGGCGGCCTCGAGCCCCTGCTCCGCCTCTACGACCCCGCGCTCCAGCTCGCGCATGCGCGCCGGGAGCTCGTGCTCGACCTGCAGGGCGTGGGCCCGGCGGGCTCCCTCCAGGCCGCGCTCGGCGAACAGCACGCTCATGCGGTGCCGGCGGATGATCTCGTCGCGCGAGCGCGCCTCCTGCTCCTCGGCATAGATGTCCAGGATTCCCTGCAGGTCCTGCTGCTCGCCAATCAGGCGGTCCTCGGCACGGTCCACCCCCATGCGCGTCTGCTCAGTGAGGTGCTCGACCTCGATCCCCTCGAAGCGCTCCACGCGCTCACGGGCGGCCATCAGCTTGACCTCGGCGGACTCGACCGCCGCGCGTGCGCTCTGCATGGAGAGGGCGGCGTCGAGCTCCGCGAGCTCGAGCTCCATGCGGGCGTGGCGCACCTCACGCTCGGCCACGGCGGCCTTGCGGGCGGCCTCTGCCTCCTTGCGCTCGGAGTCGGCAGCGCCTTCCGTCGGTGCAGGAGCCCCCTCGACCGGGGAGCCCACAGCCTCCGTCGGGGCCGGCTCGGGCAGGTCGGCAGTGGTCTTCACCGAGACGGTGCAGGACGCCAGGAGGAGGGGCGAGAGGGCGAGGACGAGGGCGAGGGGGGAGCGCATGGGTCGTGGAGGGTTCTCAGG
>JBDQFW010000128.1:0-10734 GCA_040265735.1 Planctomycetota bacterium
CTCCACGGCTCCGGGTGGCCCTGGCAGGGGTCTTCCTGGAGGCGGCGCCGGAGGGAGGGGATCGAGATGGAGCGCGGCGCCGGAGGAGGATAGCGTGGCCTCCCTGCGAGCCCGCTCGAGCGCTCCGGGTTCCGCGCCGCCGCCGTGGCCTTTCGCCTCGAGGAGCCATCTGGATCCACCATGACCCGACCCGAGTCCTCGCCCGATCCGGAGCGGCACGAGCCGCGGCCTCACGACGAGTTGGTGGAGCCCCTCTTCGCGGGACTCTCCGGCACCGGCGGCTCCGAGTCGAGCGGGCCGGCTGCTGCCGAGGGCGCACCGCCTGGGGAGGGTGCGCCCGCAGTCGGCGCCGGTTCCGGAGGGGCAGCGGGCCCTGCGCCCGCGAGCGAGCGCGTCGAGGCTCCGGGAGAGGAGCCGGCGTTCTTCATCGACGCCGATGACGAGGAGGCCGCCCGAGAATCGAGGCTCGCGCGGCTCGTTGGAATGGGCCTTGGGGCCCTGATCGTGGCCTTCCTGCTGCGGTTGTTGGCCAGCGGTTCCTGAGCCCCTGGGCCCCTTCGAACGCAGGCGCGCCGCCGGCCCGGAGGGACGGAGACGCTCCGCTCAGGCCCGGGTTCCGTCCCGGAGGGGCGCGAACCCCGCCGGCAGCGCACCCACTAGGCGCTCGTGTTCCAGCAGGGCGAAGCGGTCGGTCATGCCGGCCAGGTAGTCACAGGCCGCGCGCTCGAGGCCCACCTCGTCCACCCAGGTGCGGTACCAGGGAGAGAGCTGGCTCGGGTCCGCCACCAGGGCTCCGAAGAGGCCCTCCAACACCTCGCGCGCGAAGGAGAGGAAGCGCTGCAGGTGTTCGTGCCGGTAGAAGCGGCGGTAGAGGAACGCGTGCAGCTCCGCCACCTCCGGGGCGAGCTCCTCCCCGTGACGCACCAGCAGCCGGTCATGGGTCTGCACCTCGGCGGCGCTCATGGGGCCCAGGGCGCGCACGGCCGCGTCGGTCGTGCGGATGAGGTCCCCGATGCACAGTCCCAGCACCTCGTTGGTGACCCGGGCGATGCGGAGCTTGGGGTCGAGGCTGCCGGCCAGGAAGCCCGGGTGGCGCGCCTCGACCACCTCCTCGGCCCTGCGCCAGAGGGCCGACTCGGCGCGCAGGTCGGCCTCGGTGAACATGCCCGCCAGGAGCCCGTCCTCGAGATCGTGCTTGTTGTAGGCCGTGGAGTCGCTCAGGTCGACGACCTGGGCCTCGAGGCAGGGGGAGGCGTGGCGCGGCTGCAGGTCCTCCGGCCAGTCGCGCTCGCTCTCGTGCTTGAGCAGGCCCGCGCGCACCTCGTGGGTCAGGTTGAGGCCGGGATGCTCGGGGGAGCGTCGCTCCAGGCGGTCCACCACCCGGAGCACCTGTGCGTTGTGGCGGAAGCCGCCGTGCCCCTCCATCAGGCCGTCGAGGGCCACCTCGCCGCGGTGACCGAAGGGCGGGTGCCCGAGGTCGTGCCCCAGGGCGAGGGCCTCGCACAGGGGCTCGTTCAGCCGCAGGGCTCCGCCGATGCTGCGCGCGACCTGACAGACCTCGAGGCTGTGGGAGAGGCGCGTGCGGTTGTGGTCACCCTCCTCGTTGAGGAAGACCTGGGTCTTGTACATCAGGCGCCGGAACGCCGTGGAGTGCGTGACCCGGTCGCGGTCGCGCTCGTAGACCGTCCGCATGGGGTCCTGGTCCTCGGCGGCACGCCGTCCGCGTGAGTCCACCGCGAAGGAGGCCCAGGGAGCTAGCTCTGCGGCCTCACGGGCCTCCCGTGCGGGCCGGTCCATCCAGCCTCGGGCGCCCGCCGGGCCGGCGGCGCGCTGGGGATCGGGCTTCGAGGTCATGGGTTGAGACTGGGGCACCGTCACGAGGACGACGACGCCGCGCCCGGGTTGCGGCGCGGCAGGGCTTCATCCTATCGACCTCTGGAGCGTGGCTCCCAAGCCCGCGCGCCTGCGCCGGGTCATGGCCCGCGCGCGGCCCCCCTCGTCCGCCGTGGACAATGCCTCCATGAGCGAGACGCCGTGGTTCGAGGCTGCCTTCCGGGCGGACTACCTCGCGGTGTACGCGCACCGCGACCAGGCCAGCGCGACCCGGGAGGTGGCCTTCCTCGTCGAGCAGGGCCTGCGCGGGCGCGTGCTCGACCTGTGCTGCGGTCAGGGCCGTCACCTGATCGCGATGCGGGCGGCTGGCCTGTGGGCCCACGGGCTCGACCTGTCGCACGAGCTCCTCGTGCGCGCGCCGCGCCTCGAGGGTGGGGAGAGCACCTCGGGACGCCTGGTCCGAGGGGACCAGCGCGCCCTGCCCTTCGCCGATGCCTCCCACGACGCGGTGGCGCTCCTCTTCAGCTCCTTCGGCTACCACGACGACGCTGGCGACCTGCGCGTGCTGCGGGAGGTCCGCCGCATCCTGCGGCCCGGCGGTCAGGTGTTCCTCGACCTCATGAACCCTGCGCGGATCCGCGCCAGCCTGGTTCCCCACAGCCAGCGCGAGCGCCAGGGCGTGCTCCTGGAGGAAACCCGCTCCCTGTCGCCGGACGGACGGCGCGTCCGCAAGCGCGTGGTGATGCGACGCGTGGATGGGGGGGGCGAGCGGTCGTGGCACGAGGATGTGCGCCTCTATGAGCCGGACGAGCTCGACGCGGCCCTGGCCTCCGCGGGGCTGACGCCCACGGCACGGTTCGCCGACTTCCAGGGGGCTCCCTTCGGTGCGGACGCCGAGCGGCAGCTCGTCCGGGCCGAGGCCCGGGCCTGAGCGCCGCGGGCCGCGCGGACCTTGAGGGGGGGGCGGCTCGGGCTATTCTCGGCCGTTGCTGCGGGCCTGCTCGAACGGTCTCGGGCCGGCCGGCGCAGCGACCACGCGACCCTCCCCGCACCATGGATCACACCAACGTCGTCTTCTCCGACAAGGCCAAGGAACTCCAGGCCATCGCCCGCAAGATCGCCGACGAGCACGTGCGTCCGCTCGCAGCGAAGTACGACAAGGCCCAGGAGTACAACTACGAGGCCGCACGCGCGGTCGCGGAGGCTGGCCTCTTCAAGACCTTCATCCCCGAGGAGTACGGCGGCCACGGCGCCGGCGTGCTGGCGCTCGCGCTGGTGGCGGAGGAGCTCGCCAAGGCGGACAGCGGCTTTGGCGTGGCCTTCGCAGTGAACGCCCTGGGCTCCTTCCCGATCATCCTGGGCGGCACCGAGGAGCAGAAGAAGCACTGGCTCCCCCAGATCGCGGCAGGGGACAAGTTCGTGGCCTTCTGCCTGTCCGAGAAGTTCGCGGGATCCGACGCGCAGGGTCTCTCCGTGCGCGCCTTCGAGGACGGTGACGACTACATCATCTGCGGCGAGAAGAAGTGGACCACCAACGGCGGCGTCGCCGACGTCTACTCGGTGTTCGCCGTCACCGACCCCGAGTCCAAGTCGCGCCGGATCAGCGCGTTCATCGTCGAGAAGGGCACTCCCGGCTTCGAGGTCAAGAAGGTCGAGGACAAGATGGGGATCCGCTGCGTGCCCGTGGTCGAGACCCACTTCGATCACGTGCGCGTGCCCAAGGCCAACCTGATCGGAGGGCGCGCAGGGCTCGGCTTCCGCCACGCCATGTCGACCCTTGACTACGCGCGCCCCGGCGTCGCTGCCCAGGCGGTCGGCGCCTCCCAGGGCGCCCTCGACCTGGCCAACGTGTACGCGAACCGGCGCAAGCAGTTCGGCATCCCGATCTCGGGTCACCAGATGGTCCAGCAGATGATGGCCGACATGGCCATGAAGACCGAGGCCGCCCGGCGCCTCGTCTACACCGCTGCGGCGGGCATCGACGAGTCCGGCCCCTCTGCGCTCAACAGCAAGATGGCCGCCATGGCCAAGTGCTTCGCCACGGATGTGGCCATGGAGGTCGCTACGGACGCGGTCCAGGTGTTCGGCGGGTACGGCTTCATGGAGGACTACCCCATCGCCAAGTTCTTCCGCGACGCAAAGATCCTCCAGATCTACGAGGGCACCAACCAGGTCCAGCGCCTGGTCATCGCCCGCCACCTGATCCGCGAGGCCGGGGAGCTCGAGCACCTCCAGGAGTTCATTCCCCACGAGGAGCAGCAGAGCTACTCCGAGGAGCCGGTGGGCTCCCGGAACCTCTGAGCTCCGCGGCCGGTAGGACCGGCCGGCAGGATTCTGGCTCCCAACCGTTCGTTCGCGGGAGGAGGGCCGCTCCGTAGGGGCCCCTGGCGCGCGTGCGCTGGGGGCCCCGTGGCGTGGTGCCGCATAACGCGAAATTTACTCGAGATCGTGCCCACCAAGGGCGCTGGCGCGCGAATAGACGCCTGGAGCGAAGTCTGCCGCGGACGGAAGGTTTACCGCCTTTCTCGGGAACCTCGCCGTGCAGACGGCCTCCCACAGAACGCGTGGTCCTCTCGGGAGGCACCCCGCCACGGAACGTCTCCATGGCTATTCCCCCCCTGCTCACCATCGAAGAGGTCGACGCCAAGCTGGACGGCTGGGCGGACGAGCCTGATCGCTTCTCCGGCCGTATCAAGCGCTGGGCCCGGCGCCTCAACCGCGAGGGCCGCAGCCTCGAGCTCTCGGCGCCCGGGGACTGGCGCGACGCCCGCCCCGAGATCCCGGGGGTGGCGACCATCGAGGACCAGCTGCGCGCCGAGATCGACTCGATCCGAATCATGGACCGCGACGAGGAGGCGCGCCACGCGCGCCGCCTGGAGCTGGCCCGCATGCGGCTGGACCTTGCCCTCGAGCAGCACGGCCTCGAGGAGGCCGAGGTCGACGGCCGTATCTGCTACGACCCGCAGACCTTCCGGGACGTGGAGGCCGAGGCCTGCGAGCTGCCGGTCGACCTCTGCGAGCGGTGGAAGGAGCTGCACGCGCTGCGGACCGAGCTGGTCGAGCGCAACCTCTACCTGGTGCTGATCAACGTGGAGCGCTACGCCCACCTGGGCGTGCCCCGGCTCGACCTGGTGCAGGAGGGCTCGGCTTCGCTCTTCCGAGCCGTGGACGGCTTCGACTGGCGCCGTGGCCTCCTCTTCCGGACCTACGCGGTGCACTGGCTGAACCAGGCCTTCCGCAGCCACCTCTACAACCACGGCCAGACGGTCCGGATCCCCGTCTACCTGCAGAAGGCCATGCGCCACGTGAAGGCCGCGATTGCCCGGCTTGGCGACCCGAACGCCTCGGCCGCGCGCATCGCCGAGGTCTCGGGCCTCGGGGTCCACATCGTCGAAAGCGCCCTGGCGGCCTCCCGCTCCACCCTCTCGATGGACGCGAGCGGCGGGGACGACGACGGCCCGGGCCTGGTCGAGGCCCTCGGCTACGAGGATCCCGAGGGGCTCTACAACGTCTCCATGGAGGAGGTGACCCTCGAGGAGGGTCTCGGCGAGGCCCTCGAGCGCCTCTCCGAGCGCGAGCGCTTCGTCGTCGAGAGGCGCTACGGCCTCGGAGCGTTCCAGGAGCAGACCCTCTCGGAGGTGGCCTCGCAGATGGGCGTCAGCCTTGAGCGGGTTCGCCAGATCCAGATGCGCGCCCTGGGCAAGCTCCGGACGCCGACCCTGCGCAAGGCGATCGATCCCTTCCTGTGAGTGAGCGGAGGCCGGGGTGCCCTCCCCCGGCGGTCGCACCAGCGCAGCCCCGGCCGCCTCTCCGCGGCCGGGGCTGCCTGCGTATGGAGTGTGTCCGCGGCGCGGGCGCCCACCTCCAAGCCGCGGTCTCGCCTACACTGGAGCCAGATGAGCACGGAGGCGAGCCCGCTGCCGTTCCAGGACGGTCAGGACCCCAGGACCCGGGCCGCGGCGGCCCGTGCCCTGGATCCGCGCTCCCTGCGCGCCGTCTTCATGGACCTGATCGGCCGGCCGCCGAGGCAGAGCGAGGTCGGCGAGTGGCTCGGTCGCGGGCGCGGTGAGCTTCTGGACGAGCTCCTCGGCGGCGAGGAGTTCTGGGGCCATTGGTGGCACGAGCAGCTGTACTACTTCCTGCTGATCGACAACTTCCGGCCGCGTACGCGGGCTGCGAAGGAGGTGCCGGAGAAGCTCGCCGAGGGGCGGCTGCACTATCGGGACGCGCTTCACCAGGCTGCGCTCACGCCGACCTTCGACCTGCGCAATCCCGGCGCGGACACCTTCGTCACCGTGGTGATGGAGCAGTTCTGCGGCCTGGTCGTCCAGGACAAGGCCAGCGAGCTCGAGATCGGCAAGGTCGCCTATGAGGGGGGCAAGGGGCGCTTCCTCGGCACGACCGCGGAGAACCAGGCCGATGTCATTCGGATCTGCGTCGAGCATCGAGACGCCTCGCGTCACTTCCTGGCCCGCGAGCACCAGCGCCTGCTGCGGACCGAGCTCGACACCAAGCGCCTCCGCGCGGATGCCGGGCGCCTGCATCGGGATCCCTGGGCCTATCTGGCCCTCGTGCGCGAATGGCTGCTGTCAGAGGCCTACGACCAGCGCCTGCGTGACCTCGTCCCCAAGTCCAACAGCCTCTTCATCCGCTGTCTGTTCGTAGACCTGCTCGACCGGCTCCCCGAGGACGACGAGCTCGAGCCCCTGCGCAACGCCCTCGACGGCCTGGCGGACTCGCGCCCCCTGCGCTCGGTGGTCGTGAGGCTGCTGCTCGACTCCGGCAGGGCCTCCGTGCCGGCCAAGAAGGACATCCCCGACCCGACCCGCTGGGTCGCGGCGCAGTTCCCACGCTTCCTTGGCCGGGACGCGACCGATGAGGAGCTCAGGGTGTTCGTCTCCGCCTTCCACGAGGAGGGCTGTGAGCCCGCCACGATCCTCTACGCGCTCCTGTCCCACTCGGAGTACCAGTCCTACTGATCGCCATGCAGCCCATCGCCTCCCTCGACCGCCGGACCCTCCTGCGTGCCTCGAGCCTGCTCGGAGCGGGCGCGGCCCTGCCGTCCAGCCTCCTGGCGGGCGCCATGGCTCCCCTCGTGCCGGAGCGCAGGACCAAGCGCGTCGTGCTGGTCGCCTTCGCGGGAGGCGTGCGGACGCGCGAGACCTTCGGGACGCCCGCGAACGTGCCCAACATGCGGCAGATGGCCGACGAGGGCGTGCTCTACACGAATGTGGCCACCTCCAACCTGGGGCACTTCGGAGCGACCATGTCGATCTTCACCGGCATCTCCGAGCCCAGGGGGATCCGCGAGAACGCGCGGGGCAACGACCCGACCCTCTTCGAGTACCTGCGCAAGGGGCTCGACCTGCCCAAGC
The DNA here is from genome assembly GCA_040265735.1 of Planctomycetota bacterium. Classification (GTDB taxonomy): domain Bacteria; phylum Planctomycetota; class UBA1135; order UBA1135. Next base: position 7,209 of record JBDQFW010000128.1, read on the forward strand.
AGGATGTCTGGGTCACGACCACCGGAGGCGCGCAGCAGGTGAACTACTCCTACAGCCTGCACCCCGAGTACGGGGCGCGATACGGGGCGAACATCCTCGACGGGGATGGGATCTTCAACAAGGAGTTCAAGGACATGCTCAGCGCGTGGGGGATGCCCCAGCCCGTCGAGCCCGGCGAGCGCGCGCTGCTCGATCGCCTGCGCCGTGGGGTGGGCGGCGGAGAGGATGCCGCGCGCGAGGCCGAGCAGCTGGCGCGGGTGGAGGACTACATCCTTGGCGAGCTGAGCCGTGGAACCACCGACATCTCCGGCGCCGCCGCGGGCGACCGCAAGGCCCTGCGGCTGGCGCGCAACCTGCTCAGCCTGTTCAAGCCTCGCATGCTCGGGGTCGTCCTGCAGAACGCGGATGTCGCCCACGGAAGCTTCAATGCCTACAGCGAGGTCGTCCGCCAGAACGACGCCGCGATCGGCGAGCTGATGACGGCGATCCGCGAGGACGAGGAGCTGCGCGACTCCACCGCCGTGCTGGTGGTCCCGGAGTTCGGGCGTGACCGTGACCTCAACAGCCGCCGCGGGCTCGATCACGGCGACGGCTCCGAGGACCTGCGCCGTGTGAGCTGCGTGGCCTGGGGCCCTGACTTCAAGCGCGGCGTCGAGACCGGGCGCGACCAGCGCGTCATTGACGTGGTCGGGACGGTGTGCGAGCTCTTCGGGGCCGAGGCGCCCCTCGCCAAGGGCGGCCGGCTGCAGGGGCTGTACGCCTGACGGACTGGATGCTCCTCCCCCTGCCGCGTCCCCTTGGCCTCGCGCTTGCCGCGGGGCTCACCCTGGTCGCTCTCGCCGAGCGCGTCCCCGTCGAGGAGGAGGCGTTCGCCGGGGCGGCAGCGCGGGGGCGTGCCCTCGTGGTGGGCCTCGGGGCGAGCCAGGGGCTGGTGGGCCAGGACCCGCCCGCGCTGGAGACCCAGCCTGCTCCCGAGGGACCCGGCTCGAACGGGTGCCTCGCGTGCCATGTGGGCATCGAGGACATGCACCCGTGGCAGGCGCTCTCGTGCGTGGACTGCCACGGCGGGGACGCCACGGCCAAGGACAAGCTGTCCGCGCATGTGGCCGCGCCCGAGCAGGCGGGCGACGAGCGCGTCCTGCCCCAGGACCGGGACCTGGCCTGGCTGCGGTTCCGCAACCCCTCCGACCTGCGCGTGATGGAGGTCACCTGCGGGACCTGCCACGCGGACCTGTGCAGCGACCTCTTCCTCTCGCTGCACGGCACCACGGCGGGGCACCTCTCCGACGGCTTCTACGAGATGGGGCTGAGCAAGGAGAAGGGGTCCCTCTACGGGGTCTTCCCGGTGCCGAGCCACCTCACGGACGAGGGTGAGGTGGACCGGCTCGTCCAGCCGCCCGCCTTCACGACAGCCGACGACGAGGAGGAGCTCGCCTCGCACTTCCCGGACCTGATCCGCAAGGAGTGCATGCAGTGCCACCTGTGGTCGGAGGGCCGCGCGGTGCGAGGCCGCCTCGGCTTCGATGGGGACTACCGCGGGGACGGCTGTGCGGCCTGTCATGTCCCCTACGCGGTCAACGGCCTGTCCGACTCCGCGGACCGCACCGCGAACCGCACCGAGCCGGGGCATCCGCGCAGGCACGCCATGACCGCGGCGCCCTCCACCGAGACCTGCGTCACCTGTCACTACGGTGACGCCTCGATCGGCCTGCACTTCCGCGGCCTGAGCCAGCTGCCGCCAGGCGCCCCTGGAGGACCCGAGATCGAGGGCACCACGGAGAGCCCGCTCAACCGGGTCTTCTACCTGGACGACAACGAGCTGGCGCCGCCGGATGTCCACCACGAGCTGGGGATGCACTGCATCGACTGCCACGGGGTCGGAGATGTGATGGGGGACGGCGCCCTGCACGGCCAGATGGAGCACGCCGTGGCGATCAGCTGCGAGGCGTGCCACGGCGACTTCGACGAGCGTGCGAGCCTGGTCACCGAGCGCGGCGAGCACCTCGAGCACATGTGGCGCGAGGGGGACGAGGTGTTCCTGCGCTCGAAGGTCACGGGCAAGACGCACCGCGTAAAGCAGGTGGTGGATGTGCTCGACCGCGACCATCGCGATCACTCGCCCGAGGCGACCCGGGCCATGACCGGGGACCACGCGCAGCTGGAGTGCTACGCCTGTCACGCGGGCTGGAACATCAACTTCCTCGGCTTCCACTTCTACCGCAACGAAGCGCTGACCCAGCTCGACCTGCTGAGCGGGCGGCGCACGCCGGGGCGCGTGACCACCCAGGAGAAGGTCTTCACCACCTGGAAGTCGTTCTATGCCGGCTTCAACGAGAACGGCCGCGTCGCGCCGTACATGACGGGGTTCTCCACCATGGGGACCGTGGACGACGCCGAGGGCAAGCGGATCCTCGACCAGGCCATGCCCGTCACGCGCGAGGGGCGGTCGGGGATGAGCATGGTCCATCACCAGATGCACACGACGCGGCCTACGGCCCGCGCCTGCGTTGAGTGCCACCGCACCAGCGGGACCTGGGGGATGGGGACCTCGAACTTCCGCCTCGGCCGGCAGCTGGCCTTCGTGGCGGACCGAAGGGGCATCGAGGCCGTCGCACTCAACCGCCAGGCCCTGACGGCCTCCGTGCCGCTGGCGAAGTTCGTCCTTCCGGATGTGATCGACCTCGAGCTGCAGTGCGATCCGCTGCAGGGGCACGCACGGCACCTCTTCGTGACCGAGGGCGGGCGCGGCGTGCATGCCCTCGACGTCTCGGATCCGGCGCACATGCGCCGCGTGGCGTTCGTCTCGACCCTCTCGCCGCGGGGCATGGCTCTTAGCGGTGACCACCTCCTGGTGGCCGACGGGATCGGGGGCCTGCGCATCTTCGATGTGAGCAAGCCCGAGGACCTCGAGCAGGTGGGCCACCTGCCGCTCTTCGACGCCCACGAGGTCGAGGTGCGCTGGCCGCACGCCTTCGTCGCCGACGGCATGGGCGGGCTCGCCATCGTGGACATCCGCGAGCCCATCGCGCCACGGCTGGTGGGGGCGGTGAGCTGGCCCGGTGGCCGCACCGAGGTGGCGGCCATCGACCTCGACCTGCTCTTCCAGTACAGCCGTCCCGAGACCGTTGCGGGGACCATCCCGGCCCCGTTCCGCAGCGATGCCCGGCACCTCTGCGCCGTGCTCGATCGCGCACGCGGGCCGATCCTGATCGATGTGACCGAGCCCACCCGGCCCCTGGTGGTCTACCCGCGCAGCCAAGACGGGCGCTCGTCCGCCAGCGTGGAGGGCGTCAGCTACAGGGGGCTGGCCCTACGCAGCAAGGTCGACGTGGCCACGCCGCAGGGAGGGGAGCGCACCTGGGAGCGCGACTGCCTCTATGTCGCCGTCGAGCGCACCCTGGGCAACGGGGACCAGCGCTCGACCGTGCGCGTCCTCGATGTCAGCAACCCTGCGCGTCCCCGGCCGGTGGGCGATGTGGAGAGCGGCGACGCCTCCGAGATGCTCGCGCACGTCTCGCTCTACAAC
>JBDQFW010000129.1:0-10667 GCA_040265735.1 Planctomycetota bacterium
CATCAAGTGGCCCGAAAGCCCCTGAGGAAGGCTCCGCCCCTGGCGATGAGCGCTCCGAAGGCGACGCCGACGAGAAGCCGGCGCGCACCCGTCGCCGGACCCGTCGCCGGACCCGCTCCCGCAAGCCCGCGGAGGCTGGCGATGCCAGCGGCGCTGACTCCGACTCGGGGGAAGGCCCCCAGGGCGAGAGCGATGACGAAGACCGGCCCCGCCGCCGGCGGACGCGTCGCAAGGCCAGCGCAGCGGACCCCGAGTCCGACTCGGACGACGCTGACGGCGAAGCCAGCCGGCGTGATGACGAGGATGAGGGGGGGGACGGCGACGGCGAGGACGACGGCGCTCCCCGCAAGCGCCGCCGTCGTCGCGGAGGCCGCGGACGCCGCCGCCGTCGCTCCGAGGGCGAGGAGGATTCCGCGGGCGAACGCGCCAATGGCGAGGAGTCGGAGTCCGAAGGCCCCCGCGGGGAGCGCTCGGAGGAGGCCTCCGAGGGCGAGGACGCGGAGGGCTCCACCGGCGAGGAGGGGGAGGCCGGCGGCAAGCGCCGGCGCCGCCGTCGAGGCGGACGCGGGCGCTCCAAGCGCAAGACCTCGGGGGACGCCGAGGGTGACGAGGCCGCCGAGACCGATGAGGATGCCGCTGGCGACGACGCCAAGGGCTCCGGGGAGGCGAAGCCCGCGCGCAAGAAGCGCAAGCGGACGCGCCGCAAGAAGTCCGGCAGCGGGGACGAGGACGACGAGCCCGAGGAAGAGCTCTCTGACGAGGAGCGGGCGGCCAAGGCCGAGGCCCAGCGCGTCATGCGCATCCTGGTCAACGCCGTCGATCCCGAGGAGCGCCGCGTCGCCGTGGTCGCGGAGGACGATCGCATCAGCGATCTGCTGATGACGGCCGAGAGTCAGAAGACCCTGGTCAACGACATCTATCGCGGCAAGGTCGTGAACCTCGAGCCCGCGATTGGGGCCGCGTTCATCGACTTCGGTCAGGGGCGCAACGGCTTCCTGCACACGAGCGATGTGATGCCCATCTACGGAGAGGAGGGGTTCAAGCTGGACCAGCTCCTCACCGCCAACCTCGACCCCGAGGACTGGTCCGACGACGACCACCACGACGTGGAGGAGGACGACGAGCCCTCCGCAGATGAGGCCTCCGAGCAGGAGGGCGACGAGGGTGACGGGGCGGAAGGCGACGCCGATGAGCAGGCGCCTTCGTCCGACGAGTCCGACGAGGACGCCGAGGAGGACTCCTCCGAGGACGGCGACGAGGCCGACGGCGGGGGCTCTGAGGGCGACGATGAGGCCAGCGGCACCGAGGAGAAGGGCTCAGGCCGCGGGCGCCGCTCGCGCTCCCGCAAGGCAGCCTCCACGAAGAAGGCCGCCGTGCGGAAGGAGAGCGCGCGCCGGGACGTGCGGCGCCGCAGCCGCAAGGCCGTGCCGATCTCCGACCTGCTGAAGGTGGGGGATCAGGTGGTCGTGCAGGTCACCAAGGACGCGATCGGCGACAAGGGGCCGACCCTGACCACCTACATCTCGATCCCCGGCCGCTACCTGGTCCTCATGCCCTCCATGGCAAGGACCGGCGTGAGCAAGAAGATCCCGGACGACAAGGAGCGCAGGCGGCTCAAGCGCGTGCTGCAGGGCATGAACTGCCCTGACGGCATGGGTGTGATCGTGCGCACGGCCGGGGTCGGCCGGCGCAAGATGGACCTGCAGCGCGACCTGGACTACCTGATGGGGGTCTGGGACTCCTTCGGCAAGCGACTCCGGCAGGGGCGCGGCCCGGCTCCCCTCTATCAGGAGTCGGACCTGGCCATTCGCACGCTGCGGGACCTCTTCGACGAGCGCACGAAGACCGTCGTCGTCGACGACGTCATGGTGCACGAGCAGATGCTCGAGTTCGCGGAGCAGCTCATGCCCGAGCAGAAGCATCGCATCGTCATGCACGAGGGCGATCGGCCCGTGTTCCATCACTTCGGGATGGAGCAGGACTTCGAGCGGGTCTTCGCTCGCAAGCTGGACCTGCCCTCTGGCGGATCGCTCGTGTTCGACCAGGCCGAGGCCCTGGTGGCCATCGACATCAACTCGGGCCGCACACGCACGGACAGCCACGACTTCGAGAAGATCGCCCTCAAGACGAACCTCGAGGCCGTGCCCGAGATCGCCCGCCAGATTCGCCTGCGGGACCTGGGCGGCATCGTCGTGATCGACTTCATCGACATGTCGCGCAGCTCCAGCAACCGCCAGGTCGAGAAGGCCCTGCGGGCCGAGATGGCCAAGGACCGGGCGCGCTCCAAGCTGGGCCGCATCGGCCAGTTCGGCCTCCTGGAGATGACTCGCCAGCGGCTCGGCCCCGGTACGCACAAGAAGGTGTTCCAGGCCTGCCCCCGCTGCCGTGGCACGGCGCGGGTCCGGACGGTGGAGTCCCGCGCCCAGGCGATCCTGCGGCGGCTGGGATCGGCGGTGACCCAGAAGGGCTTCAGCACCGTCGAGGTCAAGGCCCACCCCGAGGTGGTGGAGTACCTCGAGGATCGGCTGTCCGACTGGATCCGGGCCATCGAGCACCGCTCCGAGCGGAAGATCGAGTTCACCTCCGTCCCCGACCAGGTCGAGGACTCCGTCCTCCGGTACCTGCGGGCCGACGGTCGCGAGGTGCGCCCGGGAGGCCGGCGGAAGCGCTGACCGGCTCGCCCGGTGGGGGGCGGCTCGTCTGCCCACCTCCCGGACGCTCCCGGACGCGACCCCTCCCAGGGGTCGTGGGGGAGCTCCCGGCGGAGGGAGGAGCGCCACCTCAGGGGGCCGGGCCTTGCGCCCCCCCCGGGTCCTCGCTACCCTCCTCGGCCCTCAACGCCCCGTACGGGGCCCCGCGGGAGGTTCACACCGCGGGTTCACACGGAGTCGTCCAAACCCTGGAGCCGCCTGTGTACGCCATCATCTCAGACCGCAACAACCAAGCCACCGTCCGCGTCGGAGACGTGGTCGCGTGTGACCTCATGGACGGAGCCGAGGTCGGCTCCACCGTCACCTTCGACCAGGTGCTCCTCGTGGGCAACGAGGGCGAGGTGAAGATCGGCAAGCCCACCGTCGCTGGCGCCAGCGTCCAGGGCCAAGTGGTCGGCGAGGCCAAGGGCAAGAAGCTCGTCATCTTCCGCTTCCGCCGCCGCAAGAACATCCGCCGCAAGACGGGTCACCGTCAGCGCTACACCAACGTCCGGATCACCGGCATCACCGCCTGAGGCGGAGAGGACCAGACAATGGCACACAAGAAGGGTCAAGGCTCCTCGCGCAACGGTCGCGACTCGAACCCCCAGTTCCGCGGCGTGAAGCGCTACGGCGGCCAGGTCGTGACTCCGGGAACGATCCTCGTTCGCCAGTGCGGCACGCGCTACAAGGGCGGTCACAACGTGGGTGTGGGCAAGGACTACACCCTCTACTCCCTCATCGACGGCACCGTGCGCTTCCAGACGGGGCGCCGCGTGCACGTGGACCCCATCGCCGAGTGAGGCTGGGCGCCCCTGCGGCGCCCTGACGGCCGTGTTCCGTGATGAGGCCGTGATCGAGGTCGTCGCCGGCAAGGGCGGCGACGGCATCGTCTCCTTCCACCGCGAGAAGTTCGTCCAGAAGGGCGGGCCCGACGGCGGGGACGGCGGTCGCGGTGGGAGCATCGTGCTCGTCGCCGCGGAGTCCACGCACTCCCTGCTGCGCGTGGCTCGGGCCTTCCGGTACAGCGCCCGGGACGGGCAGCCGGGGGGCTCGCGAAACAAGGCCGGCGCAGGTGCGGCCGACGTGCTCGTGGAGGTCCCGCCCGGGACCCAGGTCTTCGACGCCGAGCGGGGCAACCTGCTGGCCGATCTCGACGCGCCGGGTGCCCAGGTCGTCGCTGCCGCCGGCGGGGCGGGTGGCAAGGGCAACCAGCGCTTCTCGACCTCCATCGACCAGGCACCGCGCAAGGCGACCTCCGGCCGTCCGGGCGAGCACCGCCGCCTGCGCCTGGAGCTCAAGGTCCTGGCCGAGGTCGGGCTGCTCGGGCTCCCGAACGCCGGCAAGAGCACCTTCCTCTCCAGCGTGACCGCGGCCCGTCCGAAGGTGGCGGACTACCCCTTCACGACCCTGGCGCCCCAGGTCGGAATCGCCGGCCTCTCGGGCTTTCGCAGCCTGCTGCTGGCCGACCTGCCGGGGCTGATTGAGGGGGCCAGCGATGGTCAGGGGCTGGGGCACGCGTTCCTCAAGCACCTCGAGCGCTGCTCGGTCCTGCTGCAGCTGGTGGATGTGAACCCCGCCTCGACCGACGACCCGGTGGAGGCCTTCCAGGTGATCGACGAGGAGCTGCGCCGCGCCTCCCCCGACCTGCACGGCCGCCGCAGGCTGGTGGTGGGGACCAAGCACCACGAGGACGAGGGCTCTGCGGAGCGCCTCGCAGCTCTGGACGCCGTCGTGCAGGCGGCCGGCCACGAGCCGGTCGTGGGGATCTCCTCGGTGCTGGGGATCGGCGTCCAAGAGCTGCTGGAGCAGCTCTGGACCGCCGTGCATCCCGCCGAGGGTGCTCCGAACTGAGACGGGTCAAGGGCGCCCCGGGCCTCGGTCGATGCAGACCCGGAGCCCGAGCCGTGACCGACCCCGCCTACGACATCCCTGAGGACGAGTTCTCCTTCCGCGACCTCGTCTCGGAGGCCGGCCTTGAGCCGGACTCCGCCGGCCCTTCGAGCGGTGCCGTTCCGGCTCCGGCAGTGCCTTTGAGCGGCGCCGTTCCGGCTCCGGCTGTGCCTTCGAGCGGTGCCGTTCCGGCTCCGGCTGTGCCGCCCAACGCGACTGCACCCTCCGAGCCGGCCGGCTCCGCAGAGCCGGCGGCGGCTCCGAGCGAGCGGGGCCCGGAGGCCCCGCCCCAGGCCCTCCACCAGACGAGCATCTCTCCCCGTCACCAGGTCGAGGCCTGGCTCGCGATGATGGTCAAGGAGCAGGCGAGCGACCTGATCCTGCGCGCCGGCGGCAGGCCCTCGCTGCGCGTGGACGGAGGCATCCGGTTCCTTCCCGGCAGCGTGCCAGGACCCGGGCCCATGAAGGAGGTGCTGGAGGGGATCCTCGGGCCGCGGCGCTGGGCCGAGTGGAACGAGTCCGGCAGCGCGGACTCGGCCATCCAGCTCGACGGCCTGGGGCGCTTCCGCATCAACGCCTACCGGCAGATGGGGGAGCCGGCCATGGTCATCCGCCGTGTGAACGAGGAGGCCCCCTCCCTGGAGGGCCTCGGCCTGCCGGCAGCACAGCTTCAGCAGCTCGCCATGCGTCGCCGCGGCCTGGTCTTTGTCACCGGCGTCGCCGGCTCGGGCAAGTCCACCACGCTGGCCGGGATGATCGATCACCTCAACCACCGCGTGGAGCGCCATGTGGTGACCCTCGAGGACCCCGTCGAGCTCCTGTTCCGCGAGGACCGCTGCGTGATCAGCCAGCGTGAGGTCGGCACCGACACGACCTCGTTCAGTGACGGCCTGCGCCACGCCCTGCGCCAGAGTCCCGACGTGATCCTGATCGGCGAGGTGCGCGACGCCACCACCGTCGTGGCCGCTCTCGAGGCCACCGAGACGGGGCACCTGGTGATGAGCACCATGCACACGGTCAACGCCGCTCAGACCATCGACCGCATCCTCGGGTTCTTCCCGGCGGAGCGGCACAGGCAGATCCGCCAGCGCCTGGCGGACAACCTGGCGGGCGTGCTCTCGCAGCGGCTGGTCCCGGCCCGTGAGGGGGGCATGGTCCCCGCCTACGAGCTGCTGGTGCCCACGCCGCACGTGCGCGAGCTCGTGGAGGAGGGCGAGACCACTGAGCTGGCGAAGGTGGTCGAGACCTCGACCGAGGACGGGATCGTGTCCTTCAACCGCAGCCTCCTGCGCCTCGTCAAGGAGCGCGTGGTGGAGCTGGACGATGCCCTGGCGGCCTCCGATCGCCCGGACGAGCTGCTCATGGGGCTGCGTGGAATCCGGGGCAGCGCCGATCGCTCGGTGGGTGCCGGCCCCTCCTCGGGCCCGGAGTCCTCGGGAGGCTCGGGCCTGCGCCTCGCCAAGTGACGCGCCTGGAGCCTGAGGGCCTCGGCAGAGGCCCTCGAGCGCGCCTAGGAAGCACCGCCCCATCGCCGGGAAGAACCGGCCGCTCGGGGCGTCGTAACCGCACCTGAGGGGCCCAACAGCCGCCCAGGGCTCCAGTCGGCGGGTCCCGGCGGCTAGGATCCTCGGGCCGCCGCATCGCCGAGCGCCCCGCCACGCCCCATGAAGATCTCCACCGTCAGCATGCTCTGCTGGGTCACCAGCATCGCCGCCGCCGCGGGCCTGGGGGCCTCGGTCCTGGACTTCCGCGGCCGTCAGGATGCCCTGCGCCGCCCCTTCGACGAGGCGCTCGTGGCGGACATCCTCAAGTCCGGAGTCGAGGTGGTGGAGACCCGCCGCTCGATCGTGGACTACAACCAGCAGGTCCGGCCCCACTGGATCAACATGAACTGGACGGGCAAGCCGCCCGAGAAGAAGGTCGAGCAGGCGCCGCAGGCCGCGCCCACCAAGCCGACCTATGCGCCCGTCACCGACGTGCTGTCGATCCTCTACGTCCAGGTGGACGTCGTCGATCCGGGGCGCTCGATGATCTTCGTCCGCTACAAGAAGGGCGGCCTCCAGGGCACCACCGACGACATCGCACAAGGCGAGGCTCTGGCCGCGCCGCACGACAAGATCTTCGTCCACAACATCCAGCCCGACCGGGTCGTGTTCGCCTTCCCCGAGGACGCGGACCGCGCGGAGGAGACGGTCGTTCCCGGCCCCGGGGACGGCAAGCCCCTGATCCACGTGGTGGGTGAGGAGGGCATCGTCCGGCCCGAGGAGCGGCCCCTGCCCACCTTCCAGCGCCCCGTCGCCCAGGTCCCGGAGCAGACGCGCCTTGTGGCCCAGAACCGCTGGGAGCTCGGCACCGCCGACATGGAGGAGTTCGGACGCGACTACCAGCGCATCCTGACCCAGGACGTCTCCACGCGCACCCACTTCGATCGCGACGGCAACCGCGCCGGAGTCGAGGTCACCAAGGTGGTCCCCGGCTCCCTCGCCGCGCGGCACGGAGTGGTCGAGGGCGACATCATCATCTCGATCAACGGCAACCCGGTCTCCAGCGAGCAGGAGGCCATCAAGTACGTGAAGAACAACAAGGACAACTTCACGGAGTGGGTGGTGGTGATCGAGAACATGGGGCGCCGTAGCACCAAGGTCTACCGCAGCCCCGATCAGGACTGAGTCGATGGCCACGGGGCCGCTCCTGTGCGTGGACCTCGGGAACACGCGCGCCAAGGCGACGCTGTTTCCTGAGCAGGACGCACCAAGGCTCGCCTTCGCGGGCCCGGCAGCCGAGCTCCCATCCTCCCTCGACCCGGGCTGGGCGCCGCGCCTCGTCGCCCTCAGCGCCGTGAGCTCCGTGGAGCAGGTCGTCGCCGTTCGCGCAGCGCTGGAGGCGGCGTTCCCTGCCGCACCGCTCGTGACGCCCGATCCTGGCCTCGCGCTGCGCGTGGACTCCCCCGAGACCGTGGGCCAGGACCGGCTCCTCGCTGCCCGCGGCGCGCTCGACCTGCTCAGCCGCTCGGCGATCGTGGTGCAGGTGGGGACCTGCCTGACCGTGGACGCGGTGTCCGACGCCGAAGGGGGCGCGTTCCTGGGGGGCGCGATCGCCCCAGGCCCCGACCTCCTCGCCCGGGCCCTGGCCGAGGGCGGGGCGCGTCTGCCCGCGGTCGCGCCGCAACCCGACGCCCCAGCCCTCGGGCGGGACACGGTGCGCGCCCTCCAGGCCGGCGTGGCCGTGGGGCTGCGAGGCGCCGCCCGCGAGCTGGTGCTTGAGGTTGCCCGCGAGGCGGGGCTGGAGGCCGCCCCGGTGGTCCTGACGGGAGGCGCGAGAGAGTTCGTGCGCGAAGGGCTCGCCTCGCTGGGGCGCAGCCTGCGCGAGGACGAGCACCTGGTTGCGCGCGGCATGGTCGCGGCCTGCCGATGAGCGCCGCCCTGGAGCTCACCCCGCCTGGGGCGGGGGGGGTGTCCGTGCTGGCACTTGCCGGGGAGGCCTCGCTCGTGGCCCTCGGCCTGCCGTCGGTGGGTCCTGGCGCGGTGCGGCTGGTGCGGCCGCGCCTCGAGGGCGAGGTCCTGGATGAGGCGCTGCTCGTGGGCCGCTCGCACGACCGGTGGGAGCTGCACCTGCACGGCAGTGCACCTCTGGTGCGGCGAGTTCTGCGCGCCGCGGGAGCCGCGGGCGACGCGGGTGTCCCGCGCGCCGCGGGCCATGCGGGCGGCTGCGTGGTTTCCGCGGGGCTCGAGGCCCGCGCCGAGCAGCTGCTCCCAGGAGCCCCGACTCTGGACGGCGCGCGCGTGCTGCTTGCCGCCGCCGAGGGAGCGCTGCGACGCCGCCTCGAAGAGCTGCTCGCGAGCCCGGACCCCCGGCCAGAGGCTGCGGCCCTCGTCGCCGCCTGGGACTGGCAGCGCTGGCTGCAGCGGGTTCCGCGCGTCGTGCTCCGCGGGCCGGTCAACGCGGGCAAATCGACTCTCTTCAACCTGCTCGTGGGCGCGGAGCAGGCCCTCACGGCCGAGGAGGAGGGCACCACACGCGACGCCCTGGTGGCGACCGGGCGCATGGGCCCGTGGGCGATCGAGTGGGTGGACACGGCCGGCGAGCGCCAGGCGCCTGAGGGCTCCGTGGAGGCCTCCGGCCAGCGCCTCGCCGAGCGGCTGGCCAGGGAGGCAGACCTCGTGCTCCGACTCGACCCGCGCGCGGGTGCGCCTGCGTCCGCCGAGGCGTCGCCGAGCGAAGGACCGGAGGAGGGCGCGGCGCCGACTCGGCCGGGGAGCGCGGGAGCGGCGGGCCCCCAGCTTCACAGGGAGCCCGCCCGGCCGATGGAGCGCGTGCTCCCCGCGCGGGGGGACCGCACCGGGGCCCCCGGCGCCCTCGCCCCGCTGGAGGAGCCCGTGGCCGCGCGCGCTCTCGTGGCGCGCACCCTCGAAGGGGCGCTGGGACTGCCGTCCGAGCCCGGGGACGAGCTCCGCGCCTGCCGGCATGCTGCACCCTTTGCCGCCGAGCAGGTCGCGGCCTTGGCCGCCCTCGCCCGGGGCAACGCCGCGCCCCTGCGCGCGCTCCTCGCAGGCGGCGATTGACCCGCGCTGATCGCGCGCTAGGCTCCCACCCTCAGGGCCCCGGCTCGGCGTCCCTCCGACGCCTGGCGGACCTCCCCACGAGCGGACCCTGTATGACGCGGCACCTCGTCTCCATCGACGACCTCTCGCTCGACGAGATTCGAGCCCTGTTCCAGCTGGCGGATCGCTTCGCGGCCGATCCGCGCGGGCAGCGCGACGCGGCCCGGGGCATGATCGCCGCGAGCCTGTTCTACGAGCCCAGCACCCGCACGCGCCTCTCGTTCGAGTCGGCGATGCTGCGCCTGGGCGGGGGCGTGCTGACCGCCGCCGAGATGCGCAGCTCGAGCGCGTCGAAGGGGGAGTCCCTCGCAGACACGGTGCGCGTGGTCGGCGGGGGCTACGCCGATGTGATCGTCCTGCGGCACTCGTCGGAGGGCGCCGCGCGCCTCGCGGCGGACTTCTCCACCGTCCCCGTGATCAACGCGGGGGACGGCGCACACGAGCACCCGACCCAGACCCTCTGCGACCTCTACAACCTGCACGTGGAGCGCGGGCGCATCGAGGGGCTCGAGGTCGTGCTGGCGGGAGACCTGAAGTACAGCCGCACCGTCCACTCCTTCGCCTATGCGCTGGCGCGCTTCGGGGCGAACATCGTCTGCGTGCCGCAGCCGGGCTTCGAGATGCCGGAGTACGTCCTGCGTCGCCTGCGCGAGGAGTTCGGCGTGGAGCCCCTGCGGGCGGACACGCGCCGCTTGGGGGACCTGGCGGGGGAGACCGACGCGATGTACCTCACGCCGCAGAAGCCCCACCAGCTGTCGCTGTTCACGGATGCGCGCGGTTGGGAGCTGCAGCGGGTGGACGCCCTGTACATGACGCGGCCCCAGACCGAGCGCTTCTCGAAGGGCGAGGAGGCCGCCGAGCGCTACATGCGGCTGGAGCGCCGCAACATGGCGGCGGAGTCCCTCCGCGACGCGGTCGTCATGCACCCCCTCCCGAGGCGGGACGAGATCGCGAGCGACGTGGACGAGGACCCGCGGAGCATCTACTTCAAGCAGGCCGCTCGGGGCGTGCCCATCCGCATGGCCCTGCTCGCCACTCTTCTCGGCCAGGAGCCCGGCCTGGGCTCGCCTCCGGCCCAGCCCGAGTCGCACCCGGTCGCCGTGGGGGAGAACCCCTGCCCGAACCCCAACTGCATCTCGCGCACCGAGCCGCGTCACGTGGCGCCGCGCTTCGTGGTGGCCTCGCGGCAGCCCCTGCGGGCCCACTGCGCGTACTGCTCCCGCGAGCTGGTCTTCCGCTTCGTGGGCTGCTCGACCACCCGAAGCTACCACGCGCCGGACGCCGGCGCCCTGCGCAAGGTCCGCCCCGATCACCTGGTCTTCTTCGAGGACGAGGGCGCGGCGGGTCGCCTGGAGTTTGCTCCCGCCGGGGCCTGACCGCTGCTGCCCACGGGTGCCCGTCCCCGGGCCCGGCCGGCGCCTCGTCCCTGGGCCCGCGGCCTTAGGCCCCCTGCGCGGGGTGGATCGGGCGAGCCGTGCGATGC
>JBDQFW010000130.1:0-10450 GCA_040265735.1 Planctomycetota bacterium
ACCCCCCCTTCCGGAGACACCAAGGTGAGCGACACCACTGCCTCGATCCTCGATCGCGTTGTCAAGATCGTCTGTGACCAGATGGACAAGACGGCCGACCAGATCAAACCCGAGACCGATTTCGTCCAGGACCTGGGCGCCGACTCCCTCGACACCGTCGAGCTCGTCATGTGCCTCGAGGAGGAGTTCGAGGTCACCATCCCCGACGAGGACGCGGACAAGATCCGCACCGTTGGCGCGGCCGTTTCCTACATCGAGTCCAAGCTCTGAGAGCCGCGGAGCGCTGCCTCCGCACCACCAGCTAGCGCCATGCGCCGAGTCGCCATCACCGGCCTGGGGACCGTCAACGCCCTGGGCATGTCGGTGCCCGAGACCTTCCCCCGGATCCTCGCCGGGGAGAGCGGGGTCGGGCTGATCGAGAACTTCGACACCACCGACCTCGCCGCCAAGATCGGCGGCATGGTCAAGTGGGAGCCGTCGGAGTTTGGGTTCGGCTCACCCGACCTGCGCAAGCTGGATCCCTTCACCCTCTGGGCCCTGGTGGCCTCCGACGAGGCCCTGCGCGACGCGGGGCTCGAAGGGATCGCCGACAGGCCCGAAGAGTTTCGTCAGCGCTGTGGCACCATCGTGGCCACGGGCATCGGCGGCATCATGGGCATCATCGAGCAGCATGATGTGCTGAAGGAGCGCGGCGCTCGTCGGGTCTCCCCGCACTTCATTCCGCGGATCATGTCCAACGCGGTCTCTGGACAGGTCGCCATCCGCCACGGCCTCCAGGGCACGGCGTTCACGACCAGCAGCGCCTGCGCGTCCTCCGGGCACGCGATTGGGATGGCCTGGCGCGCCATCCAGTGGGGTGACGCGGATGTGGTGGTCACCGGGGGCTCCGAGTCCGCCGTGACGCCGCTCTCCGTCGCGGGCTTTGCGTCCGCCAAGGCCCTCTCGACCCGCAACGACGATCCCCAGGCAGCCTCCCGGCCCTTCGACAAGGACCGCGACGGGTTCGTCATGGGAGAGGGCTGCGGGATGCTCGTCCTGGAGGAGCTCGAGCACGCGCGGGCCCGAGGCGCTCGCATCTACGCCGAGGTGAAGGGGTACGGGTCCACCGACGACGCGTTCCACATCACCGCCCCCAAGGAGGACGGTGCGGGCCCCGCGCGCGCCTTCGACGAGGCGCTCCGGCATGCCAAGCTGAACCCCGAGGACGTTCAGTACGTCAACGCGCACGGGACCAGCACGGCGTACAACGACGCCATCGAGACGCGCGCCCTCAAGCGGACCTTCGGCGACCACGCCCACAAGCTGGCCGTCTCCAGCACCAAGTCCATGATCGGACACCTACTGGGCGCGGCCTCGGCGGTGGAGCTCGTCTATACGGCGCTCGCCGTCCACACGGGCCAGGTGCACCCCACGCGGAACTACACCACGCCGGATCCGGACTGCGACCTCGACTATGTCCCCGGCGCGGCCCGCCAGATGGAGGTCCGCAACGCCCTCTGCAACTCGCTGGGCTTCGGTGGACACAACGTGTCCATCTGCATCGGCAAGGTCGACTGACCGTGCGCGGGCTCTGGCTCGACGGCTCTGGCGCGCGGCTGCGAAGGGACCTGCCAGAGCCCGAGCCGACGGAGGGCGAGGTCCTCGTCGAGGTTGAGCTGGCGGGGGTCTGCGCGACGGACCTGGCTCTCGGCCGCGGCTACATGGGCTTCTCCGGGGTCCCCGGTCACGAGTTCGTGGGGCGCGCCCTCTCGGGCAGCCTGCGCGGCCAGCGGGTGGTGGGGGAGATCAACGCCGGCTGCGGGTCCTGCGAGCTCTGCCAGAGTGGAGACCCCAGGCACTGCCCCCAGCGAAGCGTGCTCGGAATCCTGGGCAGGCCTGGCGCCTTTGCGGAGCGTCTCAGCCTGCCGGAGGCGAACCTCCTGCCCGTCCCCGAGGGCGTCTCATCGGAGGCCGCGGTCTTCATGGAGCCCCTGGCTGCCGCCTGTGCCCTGCTGGAGAGCGTGGGGGAGGTCCGTGGAGTCCCGGCCCTGGTGCTGGGGGACGGGCGCCTGGGCCTGCTCTGCGCGCTCGTGCTCCAGGAGGCCGGCGCCGAGGTTCAGGTGCTTGGTCGCCATCCCGAGCGCGCCGCACGCCTCGGCGGCCGGCTTGCCTGGGTGGAGGAACCCGAGCCGCGAGCGTTCCCCCTGGTGGTCGAGGCCACCGGCGCTCCCGACGGCCCCGCCCGCGCCCTGGAGTGGGTCGCGCCGCGCGGGACCCTGGCGCTCAAGACCACCGTGGAAGTGCCCGGCGAGCTGGACCTGGCCCGGATCGTGGTGGACGAGATCCGCCTGCAGGGATCGCGCTGTGGGCGCTTCGAAGACGCGCTGCCCCTCCTTGAGAGTGGCCGAATCGATCCTCGGCCCCTCATCGACGGCGAGTACCCCCTGGCCGAGGGCGTCGCCGCCCTTGCGCACGCGGGCCAGCGGGGCACGCTCAAGGTCCTGATACGAAACGCACCCTGACCGGACGGTGATCGAAGCGCGAGAGGCTCCTAGACTCGCGTCCATGGCCACCCCCGACGCACCCCTCGAAGAGGCCCTCCAGGCAGCCGGTCAAGAGCACGTGCTCGAGGCCCTCAGGAGCCTGCCCTCGGATCGTGCGCAGGCCCTGCGCGCGCAGCTCGAGGAGCTCGACCTGGCCGCGGTGCAGCGCCTGCGCGCGGTCCTCGTGGCCGGCAGTGAGGCCGCCCCTCCCGCGTTCGCTCCGCCGGAGCTCTTCCCCCTGGAGCGAGACGCGGCCCAGGAGCGCCGCGCGAGCGAGGCCATCGCGCGCGGTGAGGAGCTCCTCGCCTCGGGGAAGGTGGGCTTCCTGCTGGTCGCCGGGGGCCAGGGCAGTCGCCTTGGCTTCGAGGGGCCCAAGGGCCTCTACCCCGTGGGCCCGGTCACCGGCGCGCCCCTCTTCGCCTGGCACGCGGCCCGCATCCACGCTGCCCGCGAGCGGGCGGGCGCCATGCTGCACTGGTTCGTGATGACCTCCCGCACGAACGATGAGGCCACCCGCGCCTGGTTCACGGAGCAGGACCATCTCGGACTCGGCGCGGACACGGTGCACTTCTTCGTTCAGTCCATGCTGCCAGCCCTGGATGCAGACGGGCGCATGATCTTCTCGGCCCCCGGCGAGCTGTTCCTCGCCCCGAACGGCCACGGGGGAACCCTCGAGGCGCTCGCTCGCTCCGGCATGCTCGAGCGAGCAGGCGAGGCAGGCATTGAGCACTTCAGCTACTTCCAGGTGGACAATCCGCTGGTGCGCCCCGCCGACCCGCTCTTCCTGGGTCTGCACGCCCTCGAGGGCGCAGAGATGTCCAGCAAGGTTGTGGCCAAGCGCGACGCCGATGAGAAGGTGGGTGTGCTCGGGCTGGCGGACGGCCGCCTGGGCTGCATCGAGTATTCCGACCTCCCGGCCGATCTGCGGACGCGCACCGACGCCGATGGTCAGCTGACCTACCGGGCAGGCAACATCGCGGTGCACGCGATCCGTCGGGACTTCATCGAGCGCCTCACGGCGGGCGGCGAGCTCGAGCTGCCCTGGCATCTGGCGCGCAAGCGCATGAAGGCCGTGGACCCCGTCAGCGGTGCGCCCTGCGAGGTGGACGGCGTCAAGTTCGAGACCTTCGTGTTCGACGCCCTGGCGGCCACCACCAGCTCGGTGGTGCTCGAGGTGGACCGGGCCCTTGAGTTCTCCCCGGTGAAGAACGCCGAGGGCAGCGACTCCCCGGCGACCTGCCGCCAAGCCATGACGGGGATGTTCGCCGCGTGGATGACGGCCGCCGGGCATCGGCTGCCGGATGCGGGTAGCGACGGCACGCTTCCCATCGAGGTGGACCCCCGCGTGGCCGAGGATGCCGCACAGTTCAAGGCGACCGCTTGCTCACCCCGGCAGGAGGCTTCCGGTGTGCTCTATCGCTGACGGGTCGCTGAAGGAGCGAACGGTCGTCCTCCTGGTCGGCGGCACCTCCACGGAGCGCGAGGTGTCCCTCCAGAGCGGCCGCGCCCTGCTCGCCGCCCTGGACGGGCTCGCCGCCAAGGGAAGGATCGGCGACCGTCGCCTGATCGAGATCACCGCGGACGGGAACTGGCTGGAGGACGGAGCCTCCTGCCTCCCTCTGGAGAGCCCCGGCCTGGACCCCGCCCGGGTGGTGCTGCTTCTTGGCCTGCATGGGGGATCCGGGGAGGACGGAACCCTGCAGGGAGCGCTCGCCCTTCGCGGGCTGCGCCACACCGGCTCAGGCGTGGCGGCCTCGGCCCTTGGGATGGACAAGTGGGCCAGCCGCCTACTTGCTGAGGCTCATGGGCTCCGTGTTGCCCAGGGCGTTCTCGCGGACGGCGTCGCTCCGGTGCTCTCCGGGACTGGCCCCTGGTTCGTGAAGCCGCGCCGCGGCGGCTCCTCCGTGGCCACGACCCGCGTGGACGCAGCCGGCGGCATCGCCGACGCCATCGATGCCGTAGTCGCGACCGGGGATCAGGCCTTGATCGAGACGGCAGTCGAAGGCGTCGAGCTCACAGTGGGGGTGGTGGAGAGTCCGAGCGGGGAGCCCCAGGCCCTGCCCCTGGTGGAGATCGTCCCGCACGAGGGCCGGTTCTTCGACTTCGAGGAGAAGTACTCGAGCCAGGGCGCCCGCGAGGTGTGCCCGCCTGAGTCCGTGAGCGATGAGCAGGCCGCCGCCGTCGCCGCTCTGGGGCTGGCCGCCTACCGCGCCCTCGGGTGCCGGGGCTACGCGCGGATCGACTTCATCCTCCCCGCCGAGGGGGACGCGGTGTTCCTCGAGGCCAACACCCTGCCGGGGTTCACACCACGCTCGCTGCTGCCTCAGGCGGCCGCCGCCGTGGGGCTCTCCTTCGAGGCCCTCGTCGAGCGAGTCCTCGAGCGCGCGCTGGCCTGATCCGCCCGCGTGCCTTGCCCCGGCCGCCCCGTGGAGGGGACCAGGCTGTTGCCGGTAGGCCTGGCGAGGCCTAGGCTTCGTCGCAGAGCCGGGCTGGCGGAATTGGTAGACGCGGCGGATTCAAAATCCGCTGGAGGCAACTCCTTGAGGGTTCGAGTCCCTTGCCCGGTACCACCCATGGACGCCCTTGCCCGAGCCCTGGTCCCCACGCTCCTGCACGAGCTGGCGAACACGACCCAGCTCCTGACGGGCCTCCATGCCCTCCTCGGGATCCCCGACGCGGGCGACCTCCTGGAGCGTCGCGAGGGCGACCTCGCGCGTGCGGGCGATGATGCCCACCGCCTCGGCTGGCTGCTGGGTGTTCTCGGGGCAGCCTCGGGACATGACTTGCTCAGGTCCCGTCGAGAGCGCGCCGGCCTCGAGTGGATGCGGGAGCTCGTGGCCAAGGCTGCGCGCAAGGCGGGTCGCCCACTCGGCCCCGGGCCTGAGACACTCCCGGAGCTCTCGGGCTCTGCGCAGGCTGACGGCTGGACGGTGCCCTGGTCGTTCGGCTGCGCCCTCTGGTCCATGCCCTCGGACGCTCCCTGGTCACTTCAGGAGAACGGCGAGCACCTCGAGGTCTTTGGAGGGCCGCTCGAGGACGAGCTGAGCGCGGCGGTCGAAGGTGTGAGTCCTGCGGTGCAGATTTCCGCATCGGGCCAGCTGATGATCCCGAAGAGCTTGCTGGAACTCCCATGACAGGCCTCCTCCAACGCATCCCGCTTCTGGGCCCTCTGCTGGGACGCCTCTCGGCGCCGGCCAAGCCTCTGACTCCCCGCGAGGCCGAGGTCGAGACCATCCTCCAGGAGCTTCGCCCGGCCTTCCGTGCGGACGGAGGAGACCTGACTGTGGCCTCGGTGGGGGAGGACGGCATGGTGCGGCTCCAGCCCCACGGCTCCTGTAACGGCTGCGGCGCCTCGTTCCTGACCCTGCAGGGGGCCGTCCGTCCCCGGCTGATGGAGCGCCTGCCCTGGGTGACGGGCGTAGAGCTCGCTGGCGCCTGAGGCCAGGCCGAACCTGGCCAGCGTACCGGCAGCTCAAGAAGCGGGACGGCAACGCACTTCGCGCGTGCCGCCCCGCCCCATCCATCCGCTTGTCGGTCCGAACCCCGTCCGGGCCGACGGAGCAGCCTCAGTCGTTGACGACGAAGGCCGAGGTGCCGACAGGAGCTCCGCTGGCATCCAGCAGACGCGCCTGGAACACCGCGCCGGCGAACATGCTCGCCGGCTGGCTGTAGGTGAGGCTTGCAGCCCCGGAAGCGTCCAGGGGGAACGGCACGCTCTGGCGGAGAAGCCAGGTGGGGTCCGCCATATAGAAGGTGGGAACGCCCCAGCCCAAGTCTCCAACCCACTCCCCGGCGGAGAGGTACACGGGACGGGTCCACATCCAGACCACAGAGCCCTGGGGCGGGCCGCCCGTCACGCTGACCGTGGCCGGCCCCGCCGTTGGCCCTGTGGGGCCTGAGAAGGCGACCGCGGGACGCGCGGGGCGCAGCTCGACGCGCTCGGTGAAGGAGAAGTTGTAGTCCGTCAGAGCGAGGCGCACCACGGCGCCCTCCGGCTGGTACGGCGCGAAGACCATCGGACCTGCGCCAGCGTCCACCTCAATCGTGGAGAGGTACGCCGCGTTGGAGACGATCTCGTCGATCAGGACGCCTCCGGTGGTGTAGCGGCGCAGGACGTTCTCGCCACCCCCGGTCGGGTCGGAGTCAATGACGAACAGGGCCTGCTGGGCCTCATCCAGGGCCAGCCCGCTCGTGCCGTCGAGCTGGTCCACGATCACATCCGCGTCCAGCTCGCTCAGGACCACGCCGGAGGCAAGCTCAGCCGCGTCCCAGCGGATGACGGCCTGAGTGTCCGGGGGAACGGGCCAGCCGTCGTACTGCGTCCCGTAGTAGAGGTCGCCACTCGAGGAGGTCACGAGCGGGCCGGAGGGGCCGCCCACATGCGCCGCAAGGACGGCCGTGCCGCTCCCAAGGTCCAGGCGAAGGATGTCGTTCCCGGCGCCGAAGCCGCCGAGAGCGGCCGAGATCCAGGCAACGCTGGGGTCGGGGTCGAAGGTCGCCGCGTAGTTGAAGTTCAGCTGCGTCAGCTGGGTCAGGACATTGGTGGCGAGATCCAGCCGCATCACCCAGCTCGTCGAACTCTCGCCGAGGAGGGCGAAGGACTCGGTGGGGTCGACGCGAATGAAGCTCGGGAAGGCGAATGCGCCGAGGGATGCGAGCACCACCTGCTGAGTGCCGTCGGCGTCCCAGCGCGCGACCTCAAGACCGTCGAAGGTGAGGTATCCGCCGTCCGCAAGGGAGCACAGAACGCTCCCGAAGGGGGCGGGGCGCGTGGAGGCCACCGCGTAGCCTGGGCGGGCCGTGGACTGGGCGATGGCAGGGCTCCACGCCGCGGCCAAGCCTACGAGGGACACGCCGAGGGCGCGCCCGAGGAGGGAATTCATCATGGGTCCGGTTCAGTTCTCCGCTGAAGCTGGTGCTGCGCGAAGCTGCGCGCAGCCACCGAGCCCGACCTCCGGTGCGCGCGGCCTCGGTCGAGGCTCAGAAACGCGCACGGGCAGGGGGCTCGGAGGGCCCGGGCGCACCGGAAGGAATCCTGGCTCGTCGTGCGGCACTCTCCCCAAGCCTTCCAAGGTCCCAAGACCCCGTGACCCGGCCGGTCTGCACCGGCCTCAGGAGGGAGCACCTCGACTCACAGTGGCGGGACCGCATCCGATTCGCACGGACTTCCCCCGCCGGGGCGCCTGAGTTCGAGTTGTCCGGCGCAGCGTCCCACGGCGCCCCGGGGATGTCAACGCCCGCGAGGCCAGCTCGGAATCCCGGTCCCAGGACGGCTCGTTCCCTCGCTGGACGTGTACGACCCCACCGCGGGGCGGGTATCGAGGGCTCCTCGAAGCTGCTGGTTGGCGATGGTCTCGAGCTGCCCTGACCAGGTGTCCCGCAGGACCTCACCCAGCCAGTCCCGCGGAGCGAGGACGCCCATGAGCACCAGGAGCAGGGCGTGGATGCCCGCGCCGGTCAGGGCCCCCGCAACCGCACCGCCAACCCTGTCCCAGGTGCCCAGCTCCATGGCCTCCAGCGCCTTCTTGCCGAGCTTGGCCAGCACCGCCACGCCAAGCAGCACCGCCGTGAACAGGACCAGCCAAGCCAGGGTCTGAGCCACCACTCCGGAGAGCTCCACAGCCCAGCGCTCGATGTGGGGGACGAGCCGGCCCGAGCCGGCGCGGGCCACGAGGATCGCAGTGCCCAGACCGACCAGGCGCAGGACCTGGGCCCATAGCCCGCGGAACGCGCCAAGCACCAGGAAGAGCAGCACGAGAACCGCCCCGACCTGGTCGATCCAAGCGAGCTCCACACCCTCTCCCATGGGGGCATTGTGCGACTTCCCGGGCCCCGAGACCAAGGCCCCTCGGCCCGATAGCATGCGCTGCATGGCGGACCTCACCCCGCAGCTCATCGACCTCGGCCACGAGGCCCTGTTCCGGCTTGCCCGCGAGGACGCGCGGATCGAGGCCGAGTTCGCCGAGAGCGCGAGCGAGTTCTTTGGCAGCGAGACCAGGGTCGCCACGGACCCCGTGGGAGCCCTGCTTGAGGCGCGGCGCCACCAGGAGTGGTTCCTCTTCGAGCGCCCCTGCAGGGCCCTTGGCGGCGTGCCCAGTGAGAAGCTCCTGGGGGCCTGGAGGGAGGGCCTGGCGGAAGCGCCGGATCCCGAAGAGCTCGAGGTGGCGCTACTCGAGTCGCAGGCCGGCGTGTTCGCCGTGCGCCAGGTGGGGGAGTCGGGTGAGGCCTGGATCGAGGACCTCGGCAACCTGGCGGAGCACGTGCTTGCAGCCAACCCCGAGGCCCCGCCCCTCGCGCCCGGAGACCTGCTCGTCGGGCGCTTGCATCCTTCCAGGGCGGGCTCGGTGGTCGCGAGCCCTGCCGCGGGGGTGTTCCGCGCGCCGGAGCTGCTGGCCGCAGTGGAGGCGGACCTGGCCTCCCGTCGCGAGCAGGGCGGCTCGGCGCGTTTGCGCTTCGACCAGGCCGCCCTCGAGAAGGCCTTCTACAGCCAGACACCGCCCGCGTCGCAGCAGACCTCCGAGGCCACGGCGGCAGACCCCGCCGCAACCCTCGAGGCCGCCCGCACCTTCCTCGCGGAAGCCAGCCTCGATCCGGCGCAGATCGAGGACCTACTCGCCCAGCTGCGGAAGGCCCCGCTCGATCCGACCCGCTGGACCCTCGGCACCGAGGACGCCCTGGGCGAGATCCTCGACAAGCTCGCGTTCGAGACGGAGCTGGATCTGACGAGGGCACGCGCCGTGCTCGGAGCCGCGTGGCACGCACTCCGGATCGAGGTCGACGACCGGAAGGCTGCACCCAAGGACGTCCGGGCAGCCCTGGCGGACTTCGACCGGGGCCGCGCCGAGGGGCGAGACGTGCAGGCCCTGCTCGACGACCTGGAGCGGGACCTCGGGCTCGAGGACGAACCCGACTCTGAGGAGGACACCGGTCCTCCCGCCCTGGGTGGGGTCGTCGAGGCCCTGGTCGCGGAGTTCCGCTGGGAGCAGGAGGCCCTCCCGGACGCGCGTCGACTGGGCCCCGAGGCCCTCGCAGCCCTGGACCACCTGTGCGCCTTCGGCGAGGCCTTCGAGCAGCCCGAGGAGCTCGACGGGGAGGCGCTTCGCCGCCTGCTCTGCTTCTGGGCCCCCGAGCGACGCCTCCCAGCTGCCGAGATCGAGGCGCTTCTCGAGGCTCTCGAGGCGTTCTGTCCCTGGGCGGATGCCGAGCAGGACCTTGAACTTGGTTCGACCTGGAAGGACCTGCAGGGCCTCCGAGCAGACCTGGTGCGGGTCCTGGCCCTCAACGAGGGGCAGCCACAGGCGCTCGATGCGCAGGGCGTGCTCTTCGAAGTGCTGGAGGCGGAGGATCCGCGCGGACTGCCTGGACTCCTCGTGAGCGAGGCAGATGGGATGCCCCAGCGCGTGGAGACCGAGCCGCGCGCCTTTCACGCCGCCCGCGCAGGAGACCTCCTGCGGGGTGAGCTGGCTGGTGCGAGCCTGCGCGTCTACACGGCCTACCCTGGGGCCGCACGAGCGCGCTGAGGGGCGGCTGCGAGAGCCAAGGCTCTACTCGCGGCCGCGCACCGGCACCTGAATCTCGGTGAGGAGTTCCTCCATGCGAACGCCCGGCCCGGGAGCCACCAGGTAGGTCTCGCGGATCGGGCCCGCCGGCTGCCAGTTCATGCCCTCGGCGTACCGCAGGAGGCCGGGGTAGGCCCGCGGGACCTCCGGGTAGGCACCCGAGGCGAAGGCGTAGGCCACGGTCCGCGAGGGTAGGACCTCGAAGCGCAGAGGCGCGAGGATGCGCGGACGGCCCCGCACCGGCACGCAGGCGCGAGAGCGGAGCTGGCCGGCTGGGGTGCGACCCGGATCGTCGTAGAACAGCGCAAAGGGGGCCCCGTCAGGCTCGAGCCCCTGGGCAGCGAGCTCCCGCAGGAGGGCCGGGATGAG
>JBDQFW010000131.1:0-10342 GCA_040265735.1 Planctomycetota bacterium
CGGAGGACACGGGAAGTTCCCGGGTGCAGCGTTCAGGTGCGGGGGCCTCGGGCTATGTTTCCGCCATGTTGCGCCTGGGAAGCGTCCCGTACCTGGTGGGCCGTCCCCTCGACCTCGGACTCGAGGCTGACGAGGGCGTCCGCTACGAGCGGCGCGTCCCGGCCCGCCTCGTGCAGGGCCTCCGGGGCGGCGAGCTCGACGTGGCGCTCGTTTCGGCCATCGAGCTCTTCCGCCAGCCGGGCGCCCGGCCCGTGCGCGGGCTCGCGGTGGCCGGCCGAGGCGAGGTGGACAGCGTGCAGGTGTTCCTACGCCGTCCCCTGGACCAGGTGCGGCGCCTGGCGCTCGACCCCTCGAGCCGCGCGGCGGCCGCCCTCGTGCAGGTGCTTCTGGCGGAGCGCGACGGCGGACCTCCCGAGTACCTGGAGGTCCCGCTCGGCACCGACCCCCGCGAAGCGGATGCCGACGCGTGGCTGCGGATAGGAGATCGGGCCCTCGAGGAGACCTGGCTGGAGGGGCTCGACCACTGGAACCCGTCGGAGGCGTGGACCCGCTCGACCGGGTTGCCCTTCGTCTTCGCGACCTGGCTGGTGACAGAGGGCGCCGCGGTCGGGCCGCACCTCGCCTCGCTCCATGCCGCGGCCGAGCGCGGCGTCGCGGCGCGCCGTGCGCTCGCGGAGGAGGCCGCTCCGGTGCTGGGCCTCCCCGCCAAGGACCTCACGCGCTACCTGGTGGAGCAGTGCGTGTTCACCCTCGGTGACGAGATGGGTGACGCGCTCAGGCTCTACGGGGAGCGCGCGCGCGCTCTCGGGCTTGCGAGCCAGGGGCTCGGTCGATTCCTCGAGGCCCCGGACGGTACTCCATGCCGAGGCTGATCGAGGCGCGTCGCTGCCCCCACTGCGGGGAGGAGCTCCCGCGTGAGGTCCCGCGCACCTGCGCGAGCTGCGGCGGCTCCCTGCAGCAGCGCTACCTCAAGGCGGGCTGCCTCACCTCGGCGCCTGGTTGGGTGTTCCTCATGGGCGCCGCTTGGTCGGTGCTGCGCGCCCTCGGTGGTTGAACCGAGCGGGCCCGCTCCCTAGAACGGCACGGCGCAGCGTCACGAGAGGATCGTGCCTCTGCCCCTCCCCTGCGGCGGGCCACCCGGCACGCGGCCGGGGTCCAAGCGGAGATGACCGTGCCCAAGACCACCCTGTTCGAATCCGACGACGAGACCGAAGTGGAGGCCAAGAAGCCCGCCCGCAAGAAGGCCACGAAGAGCCGCGGCGCCAGTGCAGACCCCGCCTCCAAGGCCCGTGACATCTCGGTCGCCGAGTTCTTCGAGAAGAACCGGCACATGCTGGGCTTCGACTCCCCGGCGAAGGCCCTGCTGATGGCGGTCAAGGAGGCCGTGGACAACAGCCTCGACGCGTGCGAGGAGGCGGGGATCCTGCCCGAGATCCTGGTGGAGATCTCCCAGGTCACCGAGAAGACCTACCGCATGGCCGTTGAGGACAACGGGCCCGGCATTGGCGACACGCAGATCGGCAAGATCTTCGGCCAGCTGCTGTACGGATCGAAGTTCCACAAGCTCTCCCAGAGCCGTGGACAGCAGGGCATCGGCATCTCGGCGGCGGGCATGTACGGGAAGCTCACGACGGGCAAGCCGGTCGTGATCCGCTCGAAGGTCAAGCGCCGGAAGGCCGTGGAGGCGGTGCTGTCCATCGACACCTCCAAGAACAAGGCGGAGATCCACTCGCGCGAGGAGATCGACTGGGGCACGAAGACCTGCGGCACCCGCATCGAGATCGAGATGGAGGCCACTTACAAGAAGGGCCTGCGCTCGGTGGACATGTACCTCAAGCAGACCGCGATCGCGAACCCTCACCTGACCCTGACCTGGGTGGATCCGGCGGGTGAGCGCGTGGTCTACGAGGCCAACACCAAGGAGAAGCCCAAGCAGACGGTCGAGATCAAGCCTCACCCGCATGGGGTCGAGCTGGGCCGCCTGATCACGATGCTGAAGGAGACGAGCTCGCGCTCGATCTCGGGCTTCCTCCAGGAGGAGTTCTGCCGCGTAGGGCCCACGGTCGCGAAGAAGATCGTGGATGCCGCAGGCAAGGGCCTGACGACCAAGAGCTACCCCTCGCGCATCGCGCGTGAGGAGGCCGCCGCGCTCTACGACGCGATCAACTCGACCCGCATCAGCTCGCCCCCCACGGAGTGCATCGCGCCGATCGGGGAGGAGCTGCTGCTCCTCGGCCTCAAGAAGGAGATCGAGGCCGACTTCTACACGACCAGCACCCGCCCCGCCGCGGTCTACCGCGGCAACCCATTCCAGGTCGAGGTGGGCATCGCCTTCGGCAAGCCGGGCCAGGGCTACGAGATGGAGGACACCGGGCGGATCAAGAAGAAGTCCCGCTCGGAGCAGGTGGTGGCCGACCTGGTCGCCGATGCCGACGAGCCCGCCCGCATCCTGCGCTTCGCGAACCGCGTGCCGCTGCTCTACCAGCAGTCCGCGTGCGCCATCGCCAAGGCCGTGGTCGGGACCAACTGGCGCTCGTACGGCATCAGCCAGCCCAAGGGCTCGCTGCCGATCGCCCCGATGGCGATCATCGTGCACATCGCCTCGGTGTGGGTGCCGTTCACCTCCGAGTCCAAGGAGGCGATCGCGAGCTATCCCGAGATCCTGACCGAGATCAAGCGCGCACTGCAGGACTGCGGGCGCAAGCTCGGCATCCACATCCGCAAGGGCAAGCGACTGCAGCGCGAGTACCAGAAGCGCGAGTACATCGAGACCTACATCCCCCACATCGGCATCGCCCTGCAGGAGATCCTCGGGCTCTCCAACACCGAGAAGGACGAGACCGTGGAGATCCTCGAGGGCACGCTCCACCGCTCGCGCAAGTTCTGAGCTGACCCGCCGGCCTCCCCCAACGCACGAGTCCTCCCATGGCGAAGAAGAAAGCCACCCGCAAGGCCGCCAAGAAGGCGAGCACCAAGAGCGCCCCCTCGGAGCAGCCGGCCAAGAAGGCCCGCGGCTCCAAGCTCAGCTCGGACGACCTGAAGACGATCAGCCTGATCGACCGGACCGCCTCCATGGTCCACACCAAGGTCTCCGGCGGGACGCTCCCCGAGCTCAAGTTCCCCGTCCGCTCCCTGTCCAATGTGAAGTACGACCAGAAGGTCGGCTACTTCGAGCTGGGGAAGGGGCGCAAGGCACGCGCCCTGACCTTCAACACGGTCAAGACCTTCGCCCAGACCCTGCGCCTCATGTCCGTCTCCAAGGAGATGGTGCAGAACAACGACTTCGCCACGAAGCGGGAGGCCTACTACGTCTCTAAGAACTGGGGAGCCTGCAAGTTCAAAGAGCAGCCCGAGTCCGATGCGGTGATGGACGACATCGAGGCCCTTGCGAGCCTCGACGGCCTCTCGCGAGAGCAGCTGCGCTACTACCCGGAGGAGCACGGCGGCTCCCTGGCAGGCCAGCTCGTGGTGATCGATCGCGACTCCGAGACGGGTGAGGAGGTGCGGATCGACTGCACCGCCATGGGCACCGGCGCCTACACGATCCCCCACTCGGTCGAGCACCTCAAGTTCGAGACCAAGGCCAAGTTCATCCTCGCGATCGAGACGGGCGGCATGTTCGCGCGCCTCAACAACCACAAGTGGTGGCGCGACGCGAACTGCATCCTGATCTCCATGAGCGGGGTTCCCTCGCGGGCCACGCGCCGCTTCATTCGGCGCCTGTCGGACGACCAGAAGCTGCCCGTGTACTGCTTCGTGGACTGCGACCCCTACGGCATCGCGAACATCTACCGGACCCTCAAGGTCGGCTCCGGCAACGCGGCCCACATCAACCGCTTCTTCTGCGTGCCCAACGCGCGCTTCCTAGGCGTCACGCCGCAGGACATCATCGACTTCAACCTGCAGGACGCCACGCACGAGCTGCAGAAGGTCGATGTGAAGCGCGCCCAGGACGCGCTGAAGAACGACCCCTTCTTCAAGTCGCACAAGCCCTGGCAGAAGGCGCTCCAGCAGCTGCTGAAGATGGGTGTGCGTGCCGAGCAGCAGGCCCTCGCCAAGTGGGGCCTCAACTACGTGATCGAGGACTACCTGCCTCGCAAGCTGAAGGACACCAAGTCGTTCCTCCCCTGAGCTTCGCGGATGACCAGCAGGGAGCCGCGCAGCCTCTGGCTGCTCCGCCACGCGCACGCTCTTGACGCGCGCCCCGGTGAAGCGGACTCAGGCCGTGAGCTCTCGCCGCGGGGGCGAGAGCGGCTCGCTCTCGCGGCTCCGCGGCTCGCGGAGCGCCTCGGCCCGGAGGCCCTGATCCTCTGCTCCCCGTGGCGCCGGGCCCTCCAGACAGGCCAGGCGCTCGCAGACGCCCTCGGGAGTCCCAGGGACGGGGCCCGGGCGGTCGAGTGCGGCCGGCTCTCCCGCCCGCCCGGGGCCGAGCTGCTTGCCCTCCTCGCCGCGCTGGAGGCGCCGCACCTCGTCCTGGCAGGGCACGAGCCGTGGCTCTCCCAGCTGGCCGAGATCCTGCTCGGGGGGCCAGCTCCCGGGCCCCTGAAGCGACTCGGGGCGATCGAGCTGAGCGGGCGGCGGCGCCCCGGCGAGGCCCGCCTGGCCCGTCTCTGGAGGCCCCGGGAGCTCCGTGAGGGCCCCGTGGGACGGGCCTAGGTCCGGCGCTCAAGGCAGACTGCCCAATCTGCCGACGCACTCGGGGTCCTTCCGCCTGGAACGATCCCCATGACCCCTGCCCCGTCCTCCGCTCGCGCCTCGTCTCTGCTTCTCTGGTTCGAGGAGTGCTCCCGCCTCGACGCTGAGCTCGTGGGAGGCAAGGGCGCCTCACTCGGCGAGCTCTACCAGCAGCTGGTCCCCCAGGGCGTGCCGGTCCCCAACGGGTTCACCGTCACGGCGCGAGCCTACCGCTCCTTCCTGGAGCAGCCCCTCGAGCCGGGCGCGCTCGGGGCCTGCGAGGAGGTCGAGGGTCTCGGCCCCGTGCGGCTCGAGGCCACTCGCGCGGGCACGCTCGGCGCGGCCCTGCAGCTCGTCTATCAGGGCGCCGACGCGTCGGACCACCTGGACCTGCACGCACGCGCCAAGCTGTGTCGAGCGCTGATCGTCGCGGCTCCCGTGCCGCAGCCGATCCAAGTGGCGCTCGTCGCTGGCTACGAGACCCTCTGCGAGCAGTATGGGGCCGAGGTCGATGTGGCCGTGCGCTCCTCGGCGACGGTGGAGGACTCCGAGGAGGCCTCGTTCGCCGGCCAGTGCGAGAGCTACCTCAACGTCCACGGGACGACGGACGTCCTGCGGCGCTGGAAGGACTGCTGCGCGAGCCTCTTCACCGAGCGCGCCGTGAGCTACCAGCTCCAGAAGGGCCTCTCTCCCCTCGACGCGGCGCTCGCCGTGGTCGTCATGAAGATGGTCCGCTCGGACCTGGCCACGAGCGGCGTCATGTTCACCCTCGACCCCGACTCGGGGCACCTGGGGGTCGTGCACATCTCCTCGAGCTACGGCCTCGGGGAGCTCGTGGTCCAGGGCAGCGTCTCGCCCGACCACTTCACGGTCTGGAAGGAGGGCCTGCGGCGCGGTCACGGGGCGATCGTGCATCGTCACCTGGGCGCCAAGGACATCGCGATGGTCTACGCCGGCCAGGGCGGCATGGAGACGGAGAGCGTGGATGTCTCCTCGACCCGCCGGCGCGCCTGGTCGCTGACCCGCGAGGAGATCCTCTCCCTCGCCGAGATGGCCCTGAAGATCGAGGACCACTACGGCCAACCCATGGACATCGAGTGGGCCAAGGACGGCCGGAGCCAGCAGCTCTTCATCGTGCAGGCCCGCCCCGAGACGGTCCACGCGCGCCGCGAGCCGAGCAAGCTGGTGCGCTACCGCATGGAGAGTGGCCTGGTGGATCGCCTGCGCCTCGAGGGGCAGGTCCTGGCCGAGGGGCAGGCCGTGGGGACGCGCATCGGCTCGGGCCGGGTGCGCATGTACAAGTCCTACGAGGACGTGATCCTGAAGAAGCGTGAGCTGCGCAAGCGGCTCGCCACGGGAGAGCGCCTCGAGGACATCCCCTTCGAGGAGCGCGTGTTCGATCCCGGCGATGTGCTCGTCACCGAGATGACGACGCCCGACTGGGAGCCGATGATGAAGGACGCCGCGCTGATCGTGACCGAGAAGGGCGGGCGCACCTCGCACGCGGCGATCATCGCGCGTGAGTTCGGGATCCCGGCCATCGTGGGCTGCGAGGACGCGACCCGGCACCTTCGCCCCCACCAGGAGGTCACCGGGACCTGCGCCGAGGGCGACACGGCCTTCGTCCTGAGCGGGCTGCACCCGTTCGAGATCGAGGAGCACGAGATCGACCTGGACCAGGAGCTGCGCACCAAGATCAAGCTGAACGTGGGCTTCCCCTCGAAGGCTCTGGCCGACTCGCAGCTCCCCGTGGACGGCGTCGGGCTCGCGCGCCTCGAGTTCATCCTGACCAGCGAGGTCGGCGTGCACCCCCTGGCCCTGCTGCACTTCCACGAGCTCAAGGACTGGGCCGAGGGCGGCGAGCTCTCCGCCGAGCTCGAGCCCTACCGCGAGCGCCTCGAGGCTGAGGGGCAGTACGAGGTGCGCATGCTCCTCGGCGCCATCGACCGCCGCACGGCCGCCTACGCCGACAAGCGCCAGTTCTTCGTGGATCGCGTGATGGAGGGCGTCGGCCTGATCTGCGCCGCCTTCCACCCGCGTCCGGTGCTCGTGCGCCTCTCGGACCTCAAGTCCAACGAGTACCGCGAGCTGCTGGGCGGGCGCGTGTTCGAGCCCGTCGAGGAGAACCCGATGATCGCCTGGCGCGGCGCGTCCCGCTATGTGGACCCGGCCTTCCTGCCGGCGTTCGAGATGGAGTGCGATGCCCTGCGGCTCGTGCGTGCGCGCCTGGGCCTGGACAACCTCCAGCTGATGGTCCCCTTCTGCCGCACCCCCGAGGAGGGCGCGGCGGTGAAGACCCTCCTCGAGGACCGCGGCCTCGGGGACGAGGCAGGCGTCCCGCTCTTCCTCATGATCGAGCTGCCCTCGAACGTGATCGAGGCGGACCGCTTCATGGAGGAGATGGGCCTCGCCGGCGGCTCCATCGGCTCGAACGATCTCGTGCAGACGGTCTACGCCGTCAGTCGCGACGACCTCGAGGGGTATCGGCACCCGGTCGATGCGCGCTCGTCCGCCGTCAAGACCATGGTGCGCGCCGCGGTGAGCGCGTTCCGCGCCCAGGGCCTCGAGATCGGGATCTGCGGCCAGGCGCCGTCGGACCATCCCGACGAGGTGCCGCCCTTCCTCGTGGAGTGCGGCATCACCTCGATCTCCGTCACGCCGGACACCGCCATCGCAGTGCGCCTGGCCGTGGCGCGCGCGGAGAGCGCGGCGCGGGACGAGGCCGCGGCCTGAGGGCCAGAGGCCCGCGGCCGGCTCTCACCCGATCCAGCCCAGGGGCGCGCGCTCGAAGTCCGCAGGCATCCTGCGTGCACGAGCCGCCTCTTCGCGTGCGAGGTCGAGGCAGCCGCGGAGCAGCTCCCCCATGAGCGAGGCGTAGGCCTCGTCGCTCAGCGCTCCGTTGAACCACGCCTCAGCCAGGCGCCAGGAGGCGGCCTGGAACAGCGCGGCAGCTCCTGAGGGCCCGTGCGGCTCAGCGGTCCAGAGCGCACCGAGCTCCCCGGACCCCTCCATCGCCTCGTCGAGCACGCGCGCGAGGGCCGCAGAGGGGCTTCCGGGCTCCGCAATGGCACGCCCGCTGGGAGTGTCCACGAGGACGAGCCTTCGCTCGTGGGTCCCGCCGGCGACGGCGAAGGACCCGCGGGTGCGCGAGGGGTTCGCCTGGCAGGCGACGAGGGCCAGGAGGCCGACCCGGAGGACGAGCATGGAGCGAGGTTGGCAAGGGCCGCCCCCCCGATCAAGCTTCCTTCAGGGGTCCAGGAGCAGGCGCACCGCGTGCACGATCGTGTCGTCCTGGATGAAGAGGTCCAGCTTCCCGTCCTGCAGCCAAGGGCGCAGATCCACCTCCCCCTCCTTGCCAGGCAGCCGCGCGAGGTCGAGCTGGATGCGCGCCCTGGAGCCCCGCTGCCAGCTGCTGGGCGCACCGGGCAGGCTCGTGATGCGCGCGCCCCAGGCCCAGCGGTGGCCACCCTCCTGGAGCACCTCGTACTCGAGGTTCACCCCGTCGTTGTCCGCCCAGCCCGCGGCCGAGAGCTCCAGCTCGAGCAGGGCGCCGCGGATCCCGCCCGGCGCGAAGCGGAAGGTGTGCCGGAAGTTGCGGTCGTAGCCACCCTGGCCGAGGCCGCGCAGCTGCTGCCCCTTGATCTCGAAGGTTCCGAACCCGCTGTCCAGGTCACCCTCGGGGACCTCCTCCCCGCCGGCCTCGAGCGCCAGCGTCGCCTTGGGGAACACCGAGCGCCGGGGAAGCTGCAACGGGACGAGCACCCGCTCGTGGGGCTTCACCTGCGCCTCGACGCGGGCCACCCCGCCTCCTTGGGCAAAAACCCACAGCTCCCAGCGCCCGGGAGCCAGCCCCGTGAGGGTGGTGCGCCAGCCCGCGGAGTACACGCCCGCAGGATCGTGCCTGGACCAGGTCGGCGGGTGGGGAGCCGCGAGCGCGACGAGGTGGCTCTCCACGCGGGCGATCTCGAGGGGATCGCCCTGCTCATCGCGCAGCTCGAGCTCCAGGATCCCGGCGAGCTCGGACCGGCCGGGGAGGACGATGCTCTGCTCGGGCAGGGCGGGGTCCACCTCGACCACAAGAGGCTGCGTGAACCAGCCCACGCCGGTGGCGAGGCGCTGTCCGGCCGCGGGACTCACGCCCTCGAAGCGGAACCCGCCGCTCGCATCGGTGCGCGCTCCCATGGGTGGAAGCGGCGCAGACGAGCCTCCGGGTCCAAAGTCCTGGAAGGGCTCGGGCCGCCCCAGGAACAACTCTTCGTCACGGAGCAGCTGAACGGCGAGCCCTGCGACGGGGCGGCCGCTCGCATCGCGCACGAAGCCGTGCAGGTCAGGGCCACCCACGGCCCCAGGCTCCTGGGTGTCGCCGGCCTCGCTCGCGACCGCCGACCGCGCCTCGCTGACGGGCAGCGCGGCGAGGGTCTCGACCTCCGCCGTCTGCTGCGCGCCTTCCAGCTCAGCGAGCAGTGCGGGCGGCGGCTCCGATGGGGCTGCCCGACGCGCCTGCGGCTGGGAGGCTCCAGGGCCCCCCGGGTCCTCGCCGGACATGAGAACCGCCGCCGCGGCCAGCAGGGCCACGGCGGCGGTCGGAGGGAGCCAGGCGCGCACGCGCTCGGTGGATCGAGGCCGCGCGGGAGGGTCAGTTGCCGAGGAGATCCTCGAGGAACGAGCGCATGTTCTCACGCCCGGCGTCGAGGGCCAGGGCCTGCTTGGCGTAGGCCTTGGCGCCCTCTTCGTCCTTGAGGACCTGCTTGGACCAGAAGGCGCCGTGCAGGAGGATCCAGAAGGCCTTCTCGGAGTCGTTGAAGCTGTTCAGCTCGGCGTAGGCCTTGACCAGCTCGACGCCCGCGGCGATGTCCTTGCTGTCGATGCTCTGGGGCAGGCCGTTCAGGGCATTCTCGAAGAGCCCGGTCTCGTTCTTGGGGTCGACCTCCTTGGCCTTCTGGACGAGGGCCAGGTCCACCGCGCCCGCCTCGCTCAGGGTCTCAATCGCCTGGGGCAGAAGGGCCTTGGCCCAGTCCATCTCCATCGAGAGCACCGATCGGACCGCCTCGAGGCAGCCCTTGGCGCCGGCGCTGTCCGCACCTGCGCTGGCGATGTGCGCCGCGATGGCCTTCCAAGCCGCGACCCAGGCCTCACCCGGCTCGGCGGCATCCAGAGCGCCGAGCAGCTTGGCGACGGCCTCGAGGTCGGCCATGCCCTTCGTGCGGAGCTCGGCCATGTGCTTCACGTAGGCCTCGGGTCCGCCCTGCTGGTAGCCGGTGCGGCCGTAGACCTCACCGTCGACCGTCATCATCAGGATGGTCGGGTAGCCCTGGATACCGTACGTCCCGACGAGCTCCTGGTTGCGCTCGGGGTTGGGGACCTTGGCCTTGGCCTCCTCCGAGCGCGGGTAGTCGAGCTTGACCAGGACGTAGTCCTTGGTGGCGGCCTCGATCCACGCGTCGTGGGCGAAGACCTCCTTGTCGAGGCGGATGCACCAGCCGCACCAGTCGGACCCGGTGAAGTCCACGAACAGGTCCTTGCCCTGTTCCTTGGCGAGCTTGACCCCCTCGTCGAAGTCGGCCACCCAGGGGCCCTCCGAGGTCGGGGCGGCGAGCGCGGTCGCGCTCAGGAGCGAGAGGGAGAGGGCGGCAAGGGCT
Organism: Planctomycetota bacterium; assembly: GCA_040265735.1. Taxonomy (GTDB): domain Bacteria; phylum Planctomycetota; class UBA1135; order UBA1135. The sequence goes on from JBDQFW010000131.1 coordinate 10,314, forward strand.
GCGCGCATGGGAGCTGTCAGGGGTTGGGT
>JBDQFW010000132.1:0-10341 GCA_040265735.1 Planctomycetota bacterium
TGTAGGACCTGAAACTCTTCGAGACTTACGAGCTTTCTGGCGAGCAGGTCCTCGCGGACGTCCTCGTCCTGGAACCTCCAGCACCCCAAGACCGCAACATTGGGATTGACCTCACTTGCCCTCTTGAGATGAGGAATCCAATCACTTGGCAGGAGGCAATCATCATCCACCTTCGACACGAAGGCTCCCTTCCCCTCCTGCATCACCCAGGCGATCGGTGGGTAGAGGCCAACGTTCTCTGGGGACTCTCGGTACTGGAAGACCGCGGGGTGGTTCTTGAAGCCTCGGACGACCTCGAGGGTGGCTTGGTCGTCGCCGTTGTGCCAGATCCAGACGCGGGCGTGACCGACGGCGCTCTCCAGGAGGCTTGGCAGGGACATCGCGGTGTACTCCGGCCGGTTGTAGGAGATGAACAGCACGTCCACCTCAAGGCGGTCCGGGGACGCAGCGGGACGAGTGGCCTCAGACATCGAGCATCTCCCCCACCTGTGCGCTGGCGCGGGTCTTCAGGGCCGCGAGGAGTTCGTGTGCCTTGGGAGGCCGGCCGGCTTGGGTTCGGAAGAGACTCATGGAGGCCTCGACAGCAGCCTCGGTCGAGAGCTCGCGCAGATCCAGGGAGCTCTGTGAGCAGCCGGCGCTCGCGAAGACCCCCGAGAACTTCAGGGAGTAGGCGAGGCCGACCGTCGGCGTTCCAGAGGAGAGGCCTGCGATCGTGGCATGCATGCGCGAGCCGGCGAACCAGCTGAGGGATCGAATGAGTGCCTTGGCCTCCGAAGCCGAATAGGAGCCCTCGGGAACGAGCACTCGATCCCGAGCTGTGGGCTGCACCACCGCGAGGACCTCTCGCGCCGCCCTCGGGTCGGACTCTTCGGACTCCAGGCCCTCAAGCACGTGAGGGACGAGGACCAGCGGCCCGGCCTGGCTCTCGAGTAGCTTCGAGACCAATGCGGTGATCATGGCTCGGTAGTCCACCGAGAGGCCCAGCGCGCTGGCCTGCGCTGCGCCGCCATTCCACAGCAAGCCGCTCACGTTGAGTCCTACGGCCTCCTGACCGAGGCCCGCGAGCGAGACGCCTCCCACCTCCGAGCAGGGAGCAGCAGGGAGCGCGAAGGCCAAGTCCACGCCAAGGCGGCAGGAGAAGGAGCTCCTCCCCCCCACGAGCTCCTCCGCTCTCCGCTGCGACTCCACGTCTCGCGCCCAGACCTGACGGGCCCCGAGGAGGATCGCCCGCGCGCGCCGCTGGGCCTCCTCACTCCGGAAGGGTCCATAGGTCTGGGGCCCGAGGACAAGCGGGACGCCCATTCCAAGGACCAGCTCCTTCACCCGACACATGGCGCGGAGGCGCCGCTCCCCATAGAGGTCAGTGAAGCTGTCCCCGCCGCTGATGTCGATGACGAGGTTAGCGGTCCGAAGGGCACGGAGGCCCGCGCCATCCAGCAGTGGCCACTTCACGCCCCACTCCATGCGACGGAGCGTCGTGTTGGACCACAGGCGCCGACTGTCGTTGAGCCCGAACCTCATCACCGACCGCTCCCCCTCCTGCGTCTGGACAGGGTGCGGGCCTGCCTTGCGCACGAAGTCGAACACGCAGATGTCGGCCTCCGGAGCGTGACGCCAGATGGAGTTGATCAGGGAGGTCGTCAGGGCCTCGAGGCCCAGGTTCCGGGACTTGAAGGAGCCCCCCAGCAGCGCAACTCTCATGCCCGCGCTCCACTGTGCAGCTGCCTGCGTACGACGCGCCGAGGGCTGCGCAGGCCGTAGCGGCCCAGCCTGATGAAGGTCCCCAGGAGGGTCCGAAGGCGCTCCCGAAACGGATTGGCTCGCCAGGACTTGCGAAGGGCCATGCCCCTGAACTGGGGGACGGGAAGGCGCGCAAGGCGCATGGCGAGCATCCTCCCCGTGACCAGCGAGCGGACCCGGCGGAGCTGCTCCTGCGAGGCCGGGACCCGGTCTCCGGAGACCTCGACCAGCTCCACCGCGCCATCTGCGATGGCCCGTTCCACCGCAGCGAGCCCCCTCGCCGTGCGAGCGATCACGAGGGAGCGTCCAGCCTCGCCCGGCTGGGGCGGTCGGTGCCAGGGATCACCCACGGAGATGTCTGCGAACTCCCCGGAGTGGTCGGGGCAGATCCGACAGCGCCACGGGCGGCCAGCCTGGATCTCCCCCCAGGAGGCGTCATAGGTGCTCTCGACGACCTGGCCGCCAGCGCTGCGAGCGTGGAACATTCCCGGCCAGCCGTGGCCGCGATAGCGCAGCTCGGCAAGCTGCTGGCTCCCGTCCCAACCCGAGCGCTCGAGGTAGTCCACGGTCGCCTGCGTGCTCGGCGCACCGGCACAGAAGATCGCGATCGAGAGAGAGACCTCGGTCCCCTCCAGCGCGTCGTGGTCGGCAAGCCGCCGCGCACCAGCGACATCGCAGGGCTTGCCGACGAACGCCACGGCTCCTTCACCAGCCCGTAGCCCTTCACAGGGGCTGGCCGGCGAGTAGCGCGATCCGGCCCGCTCGAGCAGCTCCTCGCGCGACTCGCTCCGGACGGCGTCATTGAACAGGACATCTCCAGGACGAGGTCCCGAGTGGATGATGCCGCCAGCTGCCCCAGTGGAGACAGCATGCAGCGCAAGGGCGGACGTCACGCCTCCGGAGGAGCCACGGAAGCGGAGCTCTTCGTCCGAGGCATGCCCCTCCCAGACCTTCAGCACCGGGCCCCACTCATCCGCCAGCTCGCGCTGCCAGCCGGCGTCCCAGGTCGAGCGGTCGTGCTCCAGATGGATGCCGGGGCAAACGCGCAGAGCCAGGTCCGCCGGGGCGCGTCCATGCCCGGCATCTGCTTGGACGAGCGCATGCTCGATGGGGCGGCGGCCCTGCTCTAGGTCGTCCACCATCTCGATGGCGCCCGGAGCTGCAGCCGCGCAGGCCCCACAGCCGGCACAGAGCTGACGCTCCACCACATCGGTGATGGATCGCAGGCCGGGTATGGGCCTGGGACGAGTCATGCGCCCATCCTTCGCCACGCGTCTCTCAGCATCTTGCGTCTGATCCGGAGTCCGCGCACGCACCACCACCGCCAGACCTCCAGCCGTGCGAGGGCGGACTGGGCGGGCGCGAGCTCGAGGGAGGTGATTGTCTCCAAGAAACGGGCCCGGAGGAACCGGCCCACGTCGCGGATCTCGATCTGAGCCGCGGGGTCGAACCAGGCCGTGACCTCATCCGCAGCCTTGCCCTGGGCCAGGGACGAGCCCTCGTGGACGCGTCGCTCGAACAGGGCCTCGCGGTGCTCCCACACCGGACCCCGCAGGGCCAGCTCCGCATAGAGCACCTCGTCTCCTCCACGGTAGGGACGGATGAGTCCTGTCTCCCGGAGGCCAGCCAGCCGATGCAAACCGAGAACCCCATCACACTTCGAGTGCTTGATCAGGAATCGGCCGAGGCGAAGCGCGGGCGAGGGAGAGCGCAGGTCCACGGAGCGCGAACGCGCGGTTATGGGCTGCCCCTCCGCATCGATGGCCTGGGTGCGCGGGTGGCACGAGAGGACCTCGGGGTGCTCCGTCAAGACACGGAGACACGAGGACACCGCCTCCGGTCGAAGGCGGTCGTCGTGCGGAAGCCACCAGAAGAACTCACCCCTCGCCTCCTGGACAAGTCCATTGAAGTTCGCCGCGGCTCCGAGGTTGCTCTCCGATCTCAGCACCCGAACGCGGGCATCCAGAGCCGCAAGCCGCGCACACAGCTCTGGAGTTCGATCGGTGGAGCCATTGTCCGAGATCAGGACCTCGAGGTCCGAGTGGGTCTGGGCCAGCGCCGACCGTACAGCCTCCTCGAGGAAGCGCTCACCGTTCCACACGGGGATGCCGATCGTGATGAGCATGCGAGACGAGGCGGCGATGGGGATCAGTCCTCGACGCAACCGCGAGCCGTGAAGCTCTCGAGGCCGCGGAGCAGGGCAGCGAGCGAGGTTGAGGCTGAGTCCGGGCGGAGGGGCGGCGAGGCGAGCAGAGCCTCCATCTCGGAATCAAGGCGGGCAAGATCATCGCAGACCCGGACCCCCGGGACCCCCACGAGCTTGCGGGCGGTCGCCTGCTGGTGATCGGAGCGGTGCTCTCCGAGCGCGGCGATCCGGGGCACCACCAGGAGGGGCTTGCCACAGTCGCGCGCGCTGAGGATCGTCCCGACCCCCGCGTGGGCGACGACATGGGTGCACTCGTCGAGGACGCCGCGGTAGCTGCGCTCGTCGAGGGCGCCGTGAACCTTTAGGAACGAGCGCGGGCGATAGGCGCAGTCCCCGATCTGGGCAACGACGGGAGTGCCCGTCGCCGCCGCCCACCGGTCCAGCTCCCGTACGAGCCGCTCGTGTGGGAGCTGCACTCCAACGGTGAGGAACACGACAGGGGATGCTGGCGTCTCTGGGCTCCGCTCTGCTCTGTCAGGCGACGCGGTGGCCTCGGGTCCACGCGGGGATCCGGGTCGTGCGGGAGGCTCCGGAGGGGGGATGAGCCGCCCCGCGAAGCGACGGTTCGCGTCCGCGAGGTCGGCCCACTGGACGAAGAAGGCGTGGGCGAAGCGCTGGGCAAGTCGACCGGCCAGGGACACTTCAGAGACGTTCGCGAGGCTGTCGACCCAGATGACGCGCGAGCCTAGGACCCGCCCAGCGACGGCGGCGAAGAAACCGGGAGCAGCGCCCGTGCTGAGGACGACGTCAGGACGGAAGCGCAGGACCGCCCACAGGACCTGCAGGAAGGTCGCCAGCCCCTTGGTCCGCGACCAGCGACTGGCCTCACGAACCGCGTGATGGCGGTGACCAGGAACGGAACCAGCGTCTCCGGCGCGGCTCGTCAGGAGGATGAGGTCCTTGTCCCCCAGCGCGGGGAGGAGCTGTTGCATCTCACTCAGGTGTCCGCCGGTGGAGCTTGCGCACAGCACGCGCGCACTCACACCCGGCCAGGCGGAGCGCACACGAGCCTTCTCGACCTCCTCCCGAATGGCCAAGGGCAGGTTCGCTCCAGGCGCGCCCTCGGGCCCCCTGTCCTCGAGCGGTTCGAGCGGACTGGGCTGCTGCAGGAGCTCATCCAGGCGCGCACTCAGCTCCTCGATCCGGTGAGCCACGGTGACTCCCGGAATGCCCTCGAACGCGCGAACCGTATGGACCTGGTGGTCCGAGCGCACCTCTCCACGCTCAACATCCCGGGGCACGATGAGCAGCGGCTTCTTGTGCAGCAGCGCGGTCAGGATCGAGCCCGTCCCCGCGTGGGCGACCACATGGGTGCAGCGCTCGATGAGATCCTCGTACTCCTGCGGCAGAAGGTCGGGCACCACCTCGAGATGGGAACAGCGGAGCTGGCTCTCCCCCACCTGCGCCACGACTTTGCTCTCGGGGTGGTCTCCCGCCCAGCGATCCAAGGCCTCCACCAGGCGATCGAACGGGAGCTGCGTTCCAACCGTCAGGAAGATCACAGGATGCTCCCCGCGTACTTCGCCCCGCTCTCCCCCTCCAGGTGCTCCCACTGGGTGAGGACCAAGTCGGCGTGGCTCGCGGCAAGACGGCCAGCCATGGAGATGGAGTCCACATTGGCCAGGCTGTCCACCCAGATCGTTCGCGCACCGAACCAGCGTCCGAAGCGCAGCGCGAAGTAGCCGGGCGCTGCCCCAGTGGAGAGGACTAGCGCCGGCCTGAGCCGCCAGGTGAGGACCAGGATCTTGGCTGCGGACCAGATCAGCCGGACTCGCGACCAGCGGTTGGCATCGGGCAGGACCAGGTCCACTCCTCCAGCCTCGGGGTCCTGCCCACCCGCAGTCGTCCCTGCGAGGACGACCTCATAGTCCCGCAGGGCGGGGAGGAGGTTGCGCATCTGGACGAGGTGCCCGCCGCTCGACGCCACGCAGAGAGCGAGGGGGCGAGTGGCTCCTGGACCTCTACGGCCTGCCTCTTGCGCGCCGACCTCGTGCAACTGCTCTCCCATGGCCCCCGCAACGCTCCTCAGAACGCGGCCTCAGAGGGGCCGCACGACGACGTCATCGAAGAACCTCTCTCCGCCGGCCCTCCCGTAGAAGCCGACCGTGCCCTGGAGCAGGCGCTCCGCGTCGTCGTCCAGGTAGTTGATGTCCCAGCTCGTCTCCGATCCGGGCTCGGCGTCGCCGGCGTGCCAGGCGCGCGCACGGATCCGCGTTCCACCAGCCTCCTGGGTCACTCGGATGCGGAAGCGCGTCCAGTTGTGCTCCCCGTTCCCGTTGTCGTCGTAGCTGTTGGTGTCGACCTTGTGGGTCGTCCCTGCATCAGCACCGAGGAATCCGGTGTCTGTCCCAGCGCTCCACCTCTTGAGTCTCATGGCCGAGCCACCCTCCTTGAGCAGAGAGTAGAAGCTGCCCTGCCCGTCCGCGAGGAAGATCGGCCCACCGATCTCGTTGTCGTTGGAGATGTAGAGGCGTCCCGTGAACTCGTAGGAGTCCCAGCCCAGTGCGCTGGCCCCGGTGGCGTCCTGACCCTGGTAGGTCATGGTCATCCCGGGGAGGCTCGAGCCCACGAGCGCCAGGGAACTCGCATCATCGAGGAAGTTGTACTGGCCGTACTCCTGGCAGGTCAGGTCTCCGTTGGACAGCAGGTTTCGGTACCAGGGGTTGCCGGTGCTGTTGGCCACGACCCAGACGGGCTCTGGCGAGGCCGGATCGACGAACTCAGCAACCCAGCCGGGCAAGGGCTGGAATCCTGTGCTTGCACCGTAGGTCGGGTAGGTCCCGTCAAAGTCCTCGTGCAGGAGGTAGCCCGACCAGGGGTAGCGAATCAGCTGCACATCCCCCACCTTCACCCGCAGGTGGTTGAGGAAGAAGAGCACGCTGCCGCTCTGCGGGCTCTGGAAGACGCTCAGGTCCTCGGCCTCGGGGTCGTAGGTCGGGTCGTAGGCGGACCCGCAACTCGGTGTCCACTTGTTGAAGTCGATGCGCGGCACGTAGAGCACGCCCGTCTCCTGCTCGGGCTCCGGCTGGCCATCCAGCCAGGCGCGGATGCCGTAGCGCGCCCTGCCATTGGTCCCCACCGTCCGCACCGTGGCGCGGATCCAGAACACCGGGGCCTCTGCTCCCCCGACGGGGAGGATCGACGGCAGTGCGGCCTGGCCCGACTGGGCCTGACCGTTCGAGCCGAAGCGGTACTTGTGATAGACCTGCCAGCTCTCGTCGAGGTCGAGCGGACCACCGCCAGTCGTGGGGTAGCCCCGCCATAGAGCAAAGGCCCCCGTATCCCAGTAGCCCGACCGCATGGGCTCGGTGGCGTTGCGCGGGAAGTGACCCTGCCAGCGCAGGCCGAGGCCGAAGGCGTAGGAGTTCGTCCCCGGAGCGCCCGCAGCCGCGATCGGCCCGAGCTCGTCGAGGCGCGCCTTGACCAGAACGTCGTAGTCCGTGAGCCCGATGTCCCCGAGGGCGAAGAGCCGGTCGAAGGCGATGTCCTCGTTGCTCACCGTGGCGCCAAGCACGGGGTCCAGCAGGCTGTCGAGGGAGAAGCGCCCGTCGATCGGCGTGGCCAGCGGGTCGATGCCCCCTCCGGTCGCAGACAGGCTCGCCCAGTCGGGGATCCACTCGTCGCGGGCGGCAGGCGCGGCTTCCCAGAGGAACTCCAGGCGCTCGATCCGCTCGAGTCCCTCGTCGTCCACCGCACGCACCTCCAGCAGGTTCACGCCCGGGGCAGGCACCAGGGGCCAGAGCATCTGCGGGCGGATGTCCGCGTCGGCCTGGTTCTCGGGCGAGTCGTCGGCGAGCTCGATGTTGAAGTCGCCCTCCGCGCCCAGGCGTGAGTCGGGGTCGAGGGGCGGTGCATAGCCCGGGTCAGCCTGTCCGATGGCGATCGGCCTCCAGCCGCCCTGGTTCACGCGCACCTCGAGGCTGTCCACGGTCCCGGCAAGGTCCGCTGCGTTGCCCTGGATCGTGAGCACGTCCTGCCCCTTGCCGGCGCTCTCCAGCGTGCGGCGCCAGACCGTCCCGTCTAGCTCGGCGTTCCAGAACGCGACCTCGGGCGGGCTCAGGTAGCCCTCCGGGTAGGTGGTCACCTGGAACTCCACGGGCAGGGAGTCGTTGCCCTGCGAGTCCTGGGCGACGAGGCGCAGGAAGTAGGTCGTGTCGGGGAGGAGCCCGCCCACCGACAGGGTGTGGTCGTACAGCAGCAGCTGCGTCTGGGTCACGGAGCCGAGAGCCGGCGTGACGCCGTACTCGATCGTCGCCCGCGCCACCTCCTCGGTGGACCACTCGAAGCGCACGACATCGTCTCCAGCCGCCGTAGCCGTCGCGCGGTAGACCCAGGGCCCGACCGTATCGGTCACGGGCACGGCCGGATCATCCTCACCCGTGGCGCTTCCAGCGCGCATGAAGTCGACCTCCAGCGACTGGCCAGGCGTCGTCCCCGGGCGGTTGGCCGCGGTCACGGCGATCCGCTGTCCGAGGACGCTGCTCGTCCAGGAGAGGGTCGCGAGCAGGACTCCGTCCGCGCCGCGCACGCTCGCCTGGTAGCCGCTCCAGGGAAGGACGAACTGGATCCGGAGGGAGAGATCCTCCACGGCCGTGCCAAGGGAAGCCAGGCTCCCGATCGGCGTCGTGCGCTCCTGCACCACTCCGCCGGCCGTGGTCCGAGACAGCAGGATCAGGGCGTCCCCCTCGACCGCGAGCAGGACCTCCTCCATGGAGTCCGCCCCCTCACGGAGCTGAAAGCCCCGCTGCTGCCCGTCGAGCCCCAGCGGACCCATGAGCCGCGCCTCGAGGTCAAGGTCCCCCACGCTGATGGACTGGCCCAGGCTGGGGGCCGCACCCCCGACGCCGGAGTCGTAGGCGACGCCGTCGAGCAGCTCGAGCTGGAGACGAGCCGAAGCGGTCCCGGGCTCCAGGAGGCGCAGGCCGGCCAGGCCGCCGCTCGGGTCGTCCCAGTCCCAGCGAGCCAGGTCCAAATTCGGCGCGAAGAAGGCCTCGTCCTGGAACAGGACCACCGGTCCGGTGTCGAAGGACAGGCCGCCCAGCGCATAGGGGTTCTGGCAGGTGTCTGCCCCCGAGACCTCGAACGCGTACACCGTCTCCGGAGTGAGCCCGTCCAGGAAGACCTCATGCTCGGTCACAAGGCCCGCCATCGTGACGGAGTTGCTCAGGGCAGTCCCCGCAAGGCCGTAGGAGACGCGCGAGCTGGCGGGCTCGTCCGTCTGCCAGCGCACGATCGCCGAGGTGCCGTACGCCGACACGGTCACTCCAGTGGCCGTCGGCGCCGCGAGGTCAGGGCCGAACACCGCGGTCACGATCCGGGGTGCGTCCATGACGAGGCTCTGTGGGTTGGCCAGGCCTTGGAGGTCGCCCTGCCAACCGAGGAACACCTCGCAGGGCCCAGGAACCGCCGTCAGCGTGACGGGCTGGTTGCAGAAGTACTGCAGCTGGCTGGTCTCGGTGAGGAAGAGCTCACCCGGCTCCAGCTGGACTCCGCTCCCGGAACCCGGCGCGCTGCCCTCGATGACGAGGTCGAGCAGGTTCGGAACGCCGCTGCCGATGACCCCGTCCTCGTCATTCCACGCGTCGGTCGGGTCATAGGTGCGGATCCGGTCGAACGCGGCCAGCCCACCCGGCGCAGGGAGGCTGCCCGAGGGAGCGACATCGGCAACGAACAGCGCCACGCGATCGGGTGCGAAGTCCGAGGGGACCTTCTCCGGACCGAAGCCCTGGGTCAGGTTCTGCCAGACCTGGCCGTCGTTCTGGCTGCGGAAGACGCGCCAGAGGTCCGCGTCCCGCTGGACGCGGAACCCCAGACCGGTGATGGTTCCGTTGACGGGGCCGCTGGTGAGCGCGCTGAGCGTGGCCACGCCGCCAGGGACCTCGGGGGCCACGAACGCGATGAAGTAGCGCGGCAGGCCGTTCACGAACTGGTAGAAGGCGCCGAGCCAGCGGTCGCTCGTGGACTCGCGATAGATCACGCCCTGCACCTGCGTCGGCAGGGTCGGGACCGACGCCATCACCACCTCGTGCTCGAAGAGTGACCTGCTGATCGGCCGCTCGAGTCGGGGCGGGAGAGCCTCGGCGTTGGCCGGGTGGCCCACGCCGCCCGGGACCTCGAGCACCGCCCAGGCGTCGTAGGTGCCTCCCCCCTCGACGCGGAACTCGAGGTCCGCAGCGGGATCCACCAGGGTCCACTCAGCGAGGACATCCGCCGGGTCGCAGGTGTTGAAGTCGACGCGCAGTGGGGTCTCGGTCTCGAGGAGCCCGACCGCCGTGCCCTGGCCGTTGGGGTTGGTGACGGTGATCTGGAACTCGTACACCGAGTCCGGGGACAGGCCCGTCAGGACGACCGCGTGGTCCACCTGCAGAGGCTCACCCGGGGCCACCGAGAAGACC
>JBDQFW010000133.1:0-10276 GCA_040265735.1 Planctomycetota bacterium
CCTCTTCGCTTGCCACCCAGGCTCAGCGCTTCAGCTGCTCGAGGCGCGTGCGGTAGCGGTTGGCAAGACGCGTGTGGCGGTTGTCGTCGTGATCCACCCGCCGGCCGTCGATGAACACGTGCTCCACCTGGCTGGTGATCTCCAGCAGGTGGCCGTCGGTGACCACGAGGTCCGCGCGCTTGCCCGCGTCGAGCGAGCCCAGCTCGCCGTCGAGCCCGAGGATCCGCGCGGGGTAGAGGGTCACCGCGCGGACGGCCTCCTCGGCCGGCAGGCCGAAGGCCGCGGCGGTGGCCGCGTGGAAGGGCAGGTTGCGCTCGTTGTCGGAGTCCGCGGTGCAGATGGCGACCAGCACTCCCGCGCGGCTCATGACCGCGGCGTTGGCGAACGCAGCGTCGTAGGGATCCCAGGGAGACCGGGGAAGGTCCCAGACGCTGCCGATCACGACCGGAACGCCACAGCGGGCGATGCGATCCGCGACCTTCCAGCCCTCGCTGGCCCCGTAGAGCACGGCATCGAGCCCTGTCTCGTCGGCGAAGCGCAGCGCATCCAGGATCGTCTGGGCGTCGCTTGCGTGCAGCGCCACCCGGCGCTCGCCCCGGGCGTAGGGCACGAGGGCGGCGAGACGCGGATCAAGCTCCGGAGCCTCGGCGAGGCCCTTGCCAGCCAAGTCCACGAGGCGCCCGTACTCGAGGGCATCCTCGAACTGCTGGGCCAGCTCCTGAATGGCCTCACTCTCCTCGTAGCCCTTGGAGTCGCCGGAGCCCCGGCCCCCGCGGGAGCCAGGCCCCTGCAGGAAGCGGCCGGAGGTGTGGCAGTCGTGGCCGCCGCGCAGGTGCTCGCACAGGTCGTCGTGCACGTGCCCGTCGTCGCCCATCAGTCCGAGGGCGTCGAGCTCGTGCTCCTCGTCCTCGTGGCTGTCCTCGTCGCCATGGGAGTGGGTCACCGAGCCCCACCGGCGCCCGCCCGAGCGGCGCGGGAAGCTGACATGCAGCATGTCGCGGTCCACGGTGAGGAGCTCCTCCCAGGTCAGGCCGTCCAGGTCGATCACCGCGCTCTGACCACGCAGGGGGCCGCGGCCGTCCGGGCTCGGCTGCGCTCGCGTGATGCCGTTCCAGCGGCTGATCCCCAGGTGCGCGGAGTCCGCGTTGAGGGAGGCCGCGACGCGCAGGTCGGGCTGGTTGCCGCCGATCTCACTGGAGTCGTTGGTTGCCTTCACGGCGCCGATCTCGTGCAGGCCGAGGAGGCTCGCCATGGAGATCATCCCGGGCCAGATGTGCTTGCCCTGGAGGTCCACAACGGTGGCCCCATCGGGGAACCGGCGCTCGGTCCCGATCGAGGTGATGACCCCGTCCTGGACGAGCAGCACGCCGTTCTCGATGGCCGGGCCCGAGACGGGGTGCAGGGTGGCACCCACGAAGGCGGTGACGCTGGAGCCCGAGGTGGCTGCAGCCTCGATGCGACCGAAGACGGCTTCTTCGCTGCCCGCGGGGAAGGCGGCCACGCGCTCGGGGGACGCGGGCGGCTCCTGGTCGAGCCCGAAGGCGTCGCGGCGCTCGAACTCGAGGACGCCGTCCACCATGGTCCACTCGACGCGGCTCAGGCTGGAGAACGGGTCCCCGTTGAGCAGCACGAGGTCCGCGTCCTTGCCCTCCTCGATGGAGCCCACGCGCTCGCCCAGTCCCAGCTGCTTCGCGGGGGCCAGGGTGACGAGCTGGAGGGCGGCCACGCGGTCCATCCCGGCGTAGCGCACGCTCTTGGCGGCCTCCTCGTAGAGGCGACGCACCATCTCGTCCGAGTCGGAGTTGATCGAGGTCAGTACGCCCGCGTCATGCATGATGCTGGCCGCCTGCGGAACGGCGTCGTAGGCCTCGATCTTGTAGGCCCACCAGTCGGAGAAGGCGCTCGCGCCTACGCCGGCCTCGGCCAGCTCCGCCGCGACCTTGTAGCCCTCGAGCACGTGCTGGAGCGTCTTGATGGTGATGCCGAAGGACTGGCAGGCACGCACGAGCATCAGGATCACGTCCGCGCGGTAGCAGTGGCTGTGCACATCCACATCGCCGCTCACGATCCCTGCGAGGACCTCGAGGCGCAGATCCCTGCGGGGGGGAACGGGATCCTCACCGCGGCCCTTGGCCTCGCGGTACTCGGCCCACTCGGCGGCATAGCGCTCGGCCTGGCTGAAGGCGCGGTAGTAGATGGACTCCACGCCCATGCGGGTCGCGGGGAAGCGATTCCCCTCGCCCCAGTTGGAGCGCTTGGGGTTCTCGCCCAGGGCGAACTTGATGCCCTGACGCGCGCCCTCGAAGAGCAGCTCGTCGGCGCTCTCCGCATGCCAGCGCAGCTTGATGACCGCGTCCCGGCCGCCGATGGCGTTGGCCGAGCCGTGGAGCAGGCGCGCCGTGGTGCAGCCACCTGCCAGGGCGCGATAGATCGCAATGTCGTCGCAGTCTACCGAGTCCTGGATCGTGACCTCCGCGGTGATCGAGAGGGTGCCCTCGTTGATCCCGCGCTCGATGGCCATGTGCGAGTGGCAGTCCACGACGCCGGGTGCGAGGTGCATCCCGGTCGCGTCCAGCACGGTGGCACCCTCGGGCGCCTCCAGGCTCTCGCTCACGCGGACGATGCGGCCGTCGCGGACGAGGACATCGCCCACGAACGCCGGGCGCGTGGCCGTGTGGACGGTCGCGCCCTTGATCAGACAGACCGCGCCCACCTCGGTGGCGGGCACGCGGTGCGCGTCGGTCTCGAAGGGGTGCTCGGCCGGGGCATCACCCGCTCCAACGAGGGGCAGGGCGAGCAGGAGGGGCGAGAGGTGCAGGGGGGAGAACATCAGCGCTGGCTCCGGTCGGGGGTCTTCGCGGCCTCGAACTTCGACTCTTCCTGCTGGCCGCCCAGGTCGATGGTGGTGGTTCCCGTGAAGGCGCCGTCCTTCCAGGCGCCCTCCATCTCCACGGCCACGGTCATGGGACCGACCGTGAAGCTCGTCTCCAGCCGGACCGTGGTCCCGCTCACGCGCCCCTTCACGGCGCCGGTGAGAGCCGAGCCGTCCATGGGATTGACCGCGGCGGCGTCGCCTGTGACGGCACCCTCCTCGTCCATGCGCAGGGTGAGGGTCATCGGATCGTCGTCGGGCGAGCCCGGATCGGTGAGCGTCCAGGTCCCGGTGAGGTCCACGCCCTCGGCCGGCGGATCGCCGCCGTCCACCTTCGCCTCGAACTCGTGGAGGTGTCCCTCGAGGATGGCGTAGCGCACCTTCGCGTCCTCCGTCAGAGGCTCGGCGGTCCACAGGCAGAGGCTCGCGGGAGCGCCAGGCTCGAGGCGACCCACCAGGCTCTCGACCCCGAGCAGGGCAGCGCCACTGCTGCTGAGACCCGCCAGGGCAGCGGTCCGCGGGAGCCCCGCCTCGACCGCCTCGGTGAGGCGCTCCACGAGGCGCCCCGCGCCCCCGTCACCGGAGCCGAAGGCCACGGTGACGCCGGCCTCGTGCAGCCGCGCGGCGCAGTCCCGCTGCTCCTCCCAGCGTAGGCGCTTGTCGAGGCGCACGCCGAACGGCTCCTCGTAGCTCCAGTCCATGGCCGGGGCCGTGGGCTCGTCCGCGGGGGCGCCTTCGTTCGCCTCGCCCTCGGCGTCGGCCTCCTCAGTGTCCTCCTCAGTGTCCTCCTCAGGGGCATCCCCACGGCGGCCACGCTTGCCGCGCTTGGAGCCCTTGTCCTCCTCCGCTTCGCGGGGATCCTTGGCCTCCTCGGACCAGTCCAGGGTGAGCACGACCGGCGTGCCAGTCGCCTTGAGGCGGTCCGCGGCCTTCCAGGCCTCTCGCCCGCCGACGATGGCGACCTTCAGGCCGAACTCCTCGGCAAGATCGAGCCAGCGATGGATGTCCCGTGCGCTCTCGGCCTCGCAGGCGAGGTGGGTCAGCCCGTCGAGCAGAGGCCACGCCGCCTCCAGGTCCGGGTCGTGGGCGGGGCGCGGCACGGCGGCGCCGGCCCGTGCCCGGCGCACCAGCTCGCGGTGGTGCTGGGCGTCGAGGAAGAACTGGCGCAGGTGGGCGAGGTAGCCCATCAGGGTCGAGGGGTAGCCCCCGCCGGGAGCGCGGAAGGCCGCGTGCTGCATCAGGTCGGCGGCGAGGACCAGCTCGCGCGCGGCTAGGTCGCGCGGGACGACGAGGCAGCTCGAGCCCGCCAGCAGCGCGCCCGAGGGCGTGGCGGCCATCGCGCCGAAGCCGGCCTGCGCCCACTTCTCCGCGTCGTCCTTCGCCAGGCTCAGGTGGTCGGCAGCGCGCCAGGAGGGCCGCAGCCCCTTGCGGTTCGCCTGGCGCATGGCGATGCGCACGCCGGCGCCCGTGTCCACCGGGCGGTCCTGGTCCACCTCGACCGTCCACTCGGCAAGGCCCGCGGCGGCCGCGGCGTCGAGGAAGGCCGGGGCCGCGACGAGGCCCTCGCCCTCGACCACGCGATAGGCCGGGGAGACGTCCTCGCTGGCCGGCTGCACGCGCTCGACGCGTCCCTCGCGCACGAGCACGGTCCACGCGCCGGCCTTGCCTTCGATGGAGACCCGGTGCAGGGCCAGGGGACGGGGATCACGGGGCGGGGCCTGGGCCACGGCCGCTGCGGAGAGCAGCAGCCCGGCGAGGGCCCCCCAGCGCGCTCGGCGCGAGGGTGAGGTGGGGATCATGGGGGGACGGCGCCGCGGCGGGCGCGCGGTCATTGTGGCCCACGGGGCCCGATTTCGGCAGGGACGCTTCCGAAGCCCAGGCACCCGCCGCGCAAGGGTTGTGCATGGAGGGGCGTCTCGGACGCCCTCAGAGTCCGCGCAGCCAGCGAGGCACGAAGGGAGCGCGCTCTGGGTCCGCCAGCACGCGATCGAGGGCGGCCACGAGGCCAGCCTGGTCCTTGGGCAGCACGCCGGCCACCGTCAGGGTGTTGCTCGCGTGGTTCGAGCGGAAGATCGTGCGGCGGCAGTCCAGGTGCGCCACCAGCTCACGCAGCTCGGCCGCCAGCTCCACGGGAGTCAGCTCGTCCACCTCCCCGCGCGCGTCGGCGTCGCCAAGGGGCGTGCCCTCGACCGGAGTCATCACCAGCGTCGAGAGGAAGCGCGGCTGGATGCGGTTCACCACGCGCGCCGAGGCCCGCGCGTGCTCCTGGGACCGCGCTCGCCCGCCCGCGCCCAGCAGCACCATGGTCGAGAGGGTCACCCCCGCTTCGTGGGCCTTGTTCGCGACCCGGACCATCTCCTCCCCGTCCACGCCCTTGGCGAGGTCCTCGAGGACGGCGTCGTCGCCTGACTCGATGCCGAGGTAGTAGAGGGTGAGTCCACGCTCGCGCAGGTCGGCCATCTCCTCCACCGTCCGCACCTGCAGCGACTGCGGCGAGGCGTAGCAGGAGATCCGGCGCAGGTCCGGGAAGGTGTCCCGCAGGGCATCGCACAGCTCGCCCAGGAACCGGGCCTTCGCCATCAGCGCGTCTCCGTCGGCGAGGAACACCTTGTGGACCGGGCCCAGGTGCTGCCGCGCCCAGGCGATCTCCTCCAACAGCTCGGCCAGGGGCCTCACCCGGAACCGCTTCTCGCGGTACATGGCGCAGAAGGTGCACTCGTTGTAGGAGCACCCCAGGGTCGCCTGGAGGATGAGGCTGTTGGCCTCCGAAGGGGGCCGATAGAGGGTTCCCTGGTAGCGGATCACGGCGGGCGGAAGACTAGCGCACCCACGACCCTCACCCCGGCGGTAGAGTCTCCGTCCGCGGGCCGAGGAGGCTCGCTGCCCCCCTCGAGAGCACCCACAGCACCGCGAGCCATGCCCACCCCCGAAGAGGTCTACACCGAGCTGCGCCAGGTCTTCGACCCCGAGATCCCGGTGAACATCGTCGATCTTGGCCTGATCTACGACGTGAAGGTCAATGAGGACAACCGCGTCCACATCGACATGACCCTCACCTCCCAGTCCTGCCCCGAGGCGCGCACGATCCCCGAGGTCATGAAGCGTCGGGTCTGCGGCCTGCGCGAGGTCACGGGCTGCGACATCGAGATCGTCTGGGAGCCCGCCTGGGGCCCGCACCTCATCAGCGAAGAGGGGCGCAAGGTCCTCGGCATCGACGAGGAGCAGGAGCAGGAGTGACCGCCCGCGGCGGGGCCCCCGACTCCGCCGGCACACAGTCCCACAGCCACGAGGGCGCGCCGCGGAGCTCCGCGGCGCGCCCTCGTGCGTTGCGTGGGCCTGGCTCGGCCTACTGAATGACGTCCATGCCCTCGGGCAGGTCCGGCTTAGGAGCGTCGGGGTTCGTGCGCAGCTCCTGCTTCCAGGACAGCAGGCGCGCCTGCGCCCCGGCCTTCTCCGCGGCCGCGATCAGTTCCATGGCCTGCTCCTTGTCCCCCGCCTGCTCCGCCAGGGCCGACTTGCGCTGGTAGAAGATCGAGAGGCTGGTCTGCGGGAAGGGATCGTCCTTGTCGATCTCGGTGATGCGCGTCCCCACGGCGATCGCCTCGTCCAGCCGCCCCAGGTGCATCAGCGTGGTCGCGAGGCCCAGCATCGCGTCGGTCCACTCGGGCTGCACCTCAAGGGCCTGCCGATAGGACTCCTCCGCCGCGGCGTGGTCCCCCGCGGCGAAGTGGTTCATGCCCTGCATGTAGAGGTCGGTGGCGGTGGAGTCGCTCATCGGTTGGTCACGCCAGCGTCACGGCGCGGGCCTGATTGTAGGACGCCCGCGCCCGGTGCTGGACCGGGCGCGGGCGTCCGCGCGAGATTCGCAGGGCCCTACATGACCGGCTCGATGCCGAGCTCCGCGAAGCCCTTCTGCTCGAAGGTCGCCTGGAACAGGTCGCGCAGCTTCGTAGCGGCCTCGTCGTAGGCGGCCTTGTCCTCCCACGAGTTGCGGGGGTTCAGGACGGCGGGGTCCACGCCCGGGCAGGTCCGCGGCATCTTCAGGTTGAAGATCGGGTGTTCGTCGTACTCGGAGCCCTCGGCGTGCAGGTCTCCCGCCAGGGCGGCGTTGAGCAGGGCGCGGGTGTCGCCGATCGAAATGCGCTTGCCGACGCCGTAGGGGCCGCCGCCCCAGCCCGTGTTGAGCAGGATGCAGCGGGCCTGGTGCTGGCCCATCTTCTCGGCCAGCTTCTGGGCGTAGACGCTCGGCTTGTGGGCCATGAAGGGCGCGCCGAAGCAGGAGCTGAAGGCGGCCTTGGGCTCGGTCACGCCGACCTCCGTACCGGCCAGCTTCGCGGTGAAGCCCATCACGAAGTGGTACATGACCTCCTTCGCATCGAGGATCGACACCGGCGGCAGGACGCCGAATGCGTCCGCGGTGAGCAGGACGATGGTCTCGGGATGCGGCCCGCGCGCGCCCTCGGCAACGCCGGGGTTGCAGGAGAGCGGGTAGCTGAAGCGGGTGTTCTCGGTGATCGAGTTGTCCGTGAGGTCCAGGTCCTGGGGATCGGTGTCCTCCATGGCACGCCCCGGCAGGGGCGGCACGTTCTCGATCAGCGTGCCCGGCATGGAGAGCGCGGCCGCGATGACCGGCTCGGCCTCCTTGTTGAGGTCGATGAGCTTGGCGTAGCAGCCGTCCTCGAGGTTCGAGAGGCCGCTCTGGGTCCAGGCGGTCTCATCGTCCCCGATCAGGAGTCGGTCGGGATCCGCCGAGAGGGTGGTCTTGCCCGTGCCCGACAGGCCGAACAGGATCGCCCCGTCCCCGCGCTGCCCCACGTTGGCGGAGCAGTGCATGGACATGTGCCCAAGGTTGGGCAGGATCCAGTTCATCACCGTGAACATGGTCTTCTTGTTCACGCCGCAGTAGTCCGCGCGCCCGATCACGAGGCAGATCTGGCGGCCCGGGTCGAGGATGACCGCGCGGGCGCTGCGGGTGCCGTCGCGCTCGGGGTCGGCGTGGAAGCTCGGCACGTTGAGCAGGGTCCAGCGCTTCGCATCCGCGTCCACAACGCCCTCGATGCCCTTCGGGAACATGTTGTTCACGAAGATCGCGTGGGTGGCGTACTCACCGACCCAGCGGTAGGGCACGGCGTACTCCGGGTCGGAGCCGCAGAACAGCTCCTGAACGTGCAGGGTGGCTCGCCTCTCGTTCAGGTGCTCGCCCACGCGCAGGAGCAGGGCGTCGAACTTCTCGGGGTCGAACTTCTGGAAGTCGTTCTTCCACCAGAGGGCGTCCTCGAACTCGGGCCGGGCCACCCCGAAGGTGTCCTGGACCGGCCGTCCGGTGCAGCTGGGGTCGGTGTAGAAGACGAGCGGGCCCTGCTTCCCGAGCTTCGTCGGGAAGGCCTTCTGCTCGTCGTCCGGCCCGTCCGGCCGGACGCGGCCGCGGTCGTTCGCGATCGCATCGTCGAACAACTCGTCCTTGCTGAGGCCGTGCTTGTAGGTCACGTCCCGGAGCCCGAAGAGGCGCTGGAGGTCGTCTTGGTAGCCCATGGTGCGAAGCGGCCGGCTCGCTTCCGGGGGGTGCCCGGGGAGACTTTCGTGGCCGAGGTGGAAGCTGACGAGATTACGCGGCCGGTCCTGCGGGGGCAACCGGGCAACCTTCCCAGGGGCTATCGGTCGTTCGAGGAGTCGGCTCGATACCAGTCGAGGGTCTTTTCGAGGCCAACCTCCCAGGGGACACCCGCCCCCCACCCCAGGACTTCCCTCACAAGGGCCGGGTCCGCCTGGCTGTGGCGGACATCCCCGGCCCTGGGGGGGCCGAAAGAGGGCTCCGCGGGCATCCCCAGGGCGCGTGCCATGGCCGCGTGGAGCTCCAGCAGGCTCACCCGGTCCCCAGCGCCCAGGTTCAGGACCTGACCAGGGGCATGCTCGGCACGGAGAGCCAGCAGGATCCCGTCCACCACGTTGGCCACGAAGGTGAAGTCCCGAGTCTGGCCCCCGTCCCCGAAGAGGGTCGGCTGGCGCCCGTCGAGCAGAGCGCGCGCGAAGATGGCGATGACCCCGGTGTAGGGCGAGTCGTCCACCTGCCTGGGCCCGAAGACGTTGAAGAACCGCAGGCTGGTGGTGTGGAGGCCGTAGCACTCGGACCACACGCGCATCAGGTGCTCCCCGGCCACCTTGCCGGAGGCGTAGGGCGAGAGCGGCCGCGGCACGAGGTCCTCTCCCAGGGGCAGGCTCTCGTGGTCCCCGTAGGCCGCGGACGAGGCTGCGAACACCACGGCTCGCATGCCCTCCGCGCGCGCGGCCTCCAGGAGGTTCAGGGTGCCGGTGACATTGACCGCGTAGCTGCGCTCCGGCTCCTCGACGCTCTGGGGGACCGAGACCTGCGCCGCCAGGTGGACCGCACGGTCCGCGCCGGCCGCCGCCCGCCGGACCAGGGCGGCATCGGTGATGCAGCCCTCGAAGAGCTCCACCCCGGCGGGGACATTGGCGCGGCGGCCTGAGGAGAGGTCGTCGAGGACACGCACCGCGTGCCCCTCCTCCAGGAGGCGCTCGACGAGGTGCGAGCCGATGAACCCCGCGCCGCCCGTGACCAGGACCGTGCTCATCGAGGCGATGCTAGTCTCCCGGGCGCCCCGAATCCCGCGTCCGGGCAGGAGCGAACTTCACTCCTCAGAGGCGCTGACTCCCGCGCAGATGCGCTCGCCATGACCCCTACCCCCTTCGACTCCCGGGCCCCGCTGCTTCGCAGCGAGCGGTGCCTGGTCGGCGTGCCGGGGCAGGAGGGCGCGGAGGCCGTGCTGGAGTACTACCTGCGCAACCGGGAGCACCTGGAGCCCTGGGAGCCGACGCGGCCCACGGCCTTCTACTCCGTCCCCTTCTGGGAGGCGCACCTGCGCCACAACTTCGAGGACTTCCGCCAGGGGCGCAGCTTTCGCGCCGTGGTGACCCTCCAGGACGACCCCAGCCGGGTCGTGGGCGCGGTGAACCTGTCCAACATCGCCCGCGGCGTGTTCCTGTCCTGCCACCTGGGCTACTCGTTCGACGCCCAGGCAGGGGGCAAGGGTCTCGCCACGGAGGCCGTCGGCCGCCTCGTGGGGCACGCATTCGAGGGCCTGGGGCTCCACCGAGTGCAGGCGGCCTACATCCCCGAGAACCACCGGTCAGAGCGCCTGCTGGAGCGCTTGGGCTTCGAGCGCGAGGGCCTGGCCCGTGACTACCTGTTCATCGGGGGCCGCTGGCGCGACCATGTCCTCACGGCCCGCCTGGCGCCCCAGCCAGTGCGCCCCGTCATCCCCTGAGCCGCATCCCCTGAGCCGCATCCCCTGGGCCGGGGACGGGAGGGCCGCGGGTCTCTAGGGTGGCCGAAGGACGGGGGGACGAAGCCCGCAGGACTGAGAGTGGGGCTGCCGGTCCCCACCA
>JBDQFW010000134.1:0-10199 GCA_040265735.1 Planctomycetota bacterium
GCCTCCAGCCCCCCGCGCCCATGACCCTCGCCCAACGCATGTCCAGCCTCGGAACCGAGACGGCCTTCGAGGTGTTCGCCAAGGCCAAGGCCCTCGAGGCCCAGGGCAAGGACATCGTGCACCTGCACATCGGGGCGCCGGACTTCGACACCCCTCAGCACATCGTCGAGGCTGGCGAGCGGGCCCTGCGCGATGGCTGGCACAAGTACACCCCGGCCCAGGGCCTGCCCCAGCTCCGGGAGGCGGTCAGCGCCGAGTTCCTCCGGCACCGCGGAGTGGAGGTGGACCCCGGTCGCGTGCTCATCGTCCCGGGCGGCAAGCCCACGATGTTCTACGCGATCATGATGTTCGGCGAGCCGGGCACCGAGATCCTCTACCCGAACCCGGGCTTCCCCATCTACGAGTCCGTGATTCGATGGTCGGGGGCCACGCCTGTTCCCATCGAGCTGGCTGAGGAGAGCGGGTTCAGCTTCTCGGCGGACGAGGTCCTGGCCAAGGTCAACGAGCGCACCCGGCTGCTGATCGTGAACACCCCGGCCAACCCCACGGGCGGGGTCGTTCCGCGCGCCGAGATGGATCGGCTGGTGGAGGGACTCGAGGCGCATCCGCACGTGACCGTGCTGTGCGACGAGATCTACTCGCGCCTGCTCTACGACGGCGAAGAGCACGTGAGCATCCTGCAGTACCCGTCCATGCACGAGCGGGCGATCGTGCTCGACGGCTGGAGCAAGACCTGGGCGATGACGGGCTGGCGCCTGGGCTATGGCCTGTGGCCCGCCCACCTGATCGAGCACGCGGAGCGCCTGCAGATCAACATCGCCTCCTGCGCGAACGCCGCCACGCAGATCGCGGCCATCGCGGCGCTCGAGGGGCCTCAGGAGCCCGTGGAGGAGATGCGTCAGGCGTTCGACGCGCGCCGCCGGGCCATGCACGCCGCCCTGAACGAGCTGCCCGGGTTCCGCTGCGCGCTTCCCAAGGGCGCCTTTTACGCGTTCCCCAACACCTCCGGAACGGGCTGGTCCTCCCGCGAGCTCCAGGACCGGCTGCTCGCCGAGGCCGGAGTGGCGTGCCTCTCGGGGACGAGCTTCGGGGCCTTCGGCGAGGGCTTCATGCGCTTCAGCTACGCCAACTCGATCGAGAACATCGAGGAGGGCCTGGGGCGCGTCCGCAGCTGGCTCGAGGCCAACCCCCGATGAGGCCCGCGGACTTCCGCTCCGACACGGTCACCCGGGCCTGCGCAGCCATGCGCGAGGCCATGGCCACGGCCGAGGTGGGGGACGATGTCCTCGAGGGCGACCCGACCGTGCGGCGCCTGGAGGAGGCCGCCGCAGCCTGGCTGGGCAAGGGCGGCGCCCTCTTCGTGCCCTCTGGCACCATGGCGAACCAGGTGGCGCTCGGGGCATGGACCCGTCCCGGGGACGAGCTGATCTGCCAGCGCTACGCCCACGTCACGACCTTCGAGGCGGGCGCCGCCGGGTTCCTGCACGGCGTGCAGTCCATGACCGTGGGCGGCGACGACGGGCAGCTCGACCCCGAGGAGGTCCGGGCCTGCCTGCGTCCCCGGTTCATCCACTGCCCGCCCTCTCGCCTGCTCTGCCTCGAGCAGACCCACAACTGGGCTGGCGGGGTCGTGACGCCGCTGGAGCGCGTGGAGGTCCTGAGCGAGATCGCGCGTGATGCCGGCCTCGCGGTGCACCTGGACGGCGCGCGCCTCGCGAACGCGGTCGTGGCCAGCGGCACCTCTGCCGCCACCTGGTGCGCCCACGCGGACTCGGTGAGCCTGTGCTTCTCAAAGGGCCTGGGGGCTCCTGTGGGCTCGGTGATCGCAGGGGACGAGGCCTTCCTCGAGCGTGCGCGCCTCGTGCGCAAGCGCCTGGGGGGCTGGATGCGCCAGGCGGGCCACCTGGCGGCGGCGGCCCTGTTCGCCCTTGAGCACCGGGTCGAGCGCCTGGCCGAGGATCACGCCCTCGCGCGGGCCCTGGCCGAGCGGCTTGGTGCCGTTCCGGGCCTCGCGACGGACCCGGAGGCCGTTCACACCAACATCGTGATGGTGGGGATCGAGGACGCGGCCCGCGACGCGGCGACGGTCGCGGCCGCCCTCGGGGAGCACGGCGTCCTGGTCATGCCGATGGGCGCGCGGAGGCTGCGCTTCGTCACGCACCTCGACGTGGGCAGGGACGAGCTGGAGCGCTTGGTCCAGGCTGCCGAGTTGGTCATGCTGGGGTGAAGTCCCGGCGCCTTCCTGCCGAAGGGGTCGGGACCGGAGCCTCGCGCCCGCCCTCCCCATGAGCATCTTCAAGGCCTACGACATCCGCGGCACCGTCCCGGACCAGCTCGACCCCGCCCTCGCCCGCCGTATTGGCCAGGCCTTCGCTGCCCACCTCGGCGGCGGCCGGATCCTGGTTGGGCGCGACATGCGCACGCACTCCCCGGACATCGCGGGGGCGGTCATCGAGGGCCTGACCTCGGCGGGCGCCGACGTGGTCGACATCGGCCTCGCCTCGACGCCGATGACCTACTTCGCCATTGGCTCCCAGGACGTGGACGGGGGCCTGTGCGTGACCGCGAGCCACAACCCCGGGCAGTACAACGGCATGAAGCTCTGCAGCCGCGGGGCCCAGCCGATCAGCCGCGCCACGGGCATCGCCGACCTGGAGGCCGCCTGCGCGGCGCCCGAGCCCGCCGCAGCGGCGGACCGGGGCGCGGTGGAGACGCTCGATCTCCAGGAGGCCTATGCGCGCCATGTGGCCAGCTTCGCGCGCATCGAGCGTCCGCTGCGCATCGCGATCGACGCGGCGAACGGGATGGCGGGGCACACCCTGCCGCGCATCCTGCCTCTGCTCGAGGGGATCGAGGCCGAGCTGCTGTTCATGGAGCCTGACGGGACCTTCCCGAACCACGAGGCCAACCCGCTCAAGGAGGAGAACCTTGATCCGGTGCGGGAGCTCGTGCGGCGCACCGGCGCCGACCTTGGCGTGTCGTTCGACGGCGACGCCGACCGCTGCTGCTTCGTGGACGAGACCGGCGCGACGGTGCCTGCCGACCTCATGACGGCGCTGCTGGCCCGGGACTTCCTGGCTCAGGAGCCCGGCAAGCCGATCGTCTACGACCTGCGCAGCTCGTGGGTCGTGAAGGAGGAGATTGCGCGTGCCGGCGGGCAGCCGGTGCGGGACCGCGTCGGCCATTCATTCATCAAGGCCACCATGCGGGGCAACGGCGCGGTGTTCGGCGGCGAGCTCAGCGGGCACTTCTACTTCCGCGACAACTTCGTGTGCGACTCCGGCGTGATCGCCATGGTCAGCGCTCTGAACCTGCTGTCGCGCTCCAGCGAACCCCTGTCCGTTCTGGTGCAGGATCTGCGCCGCTACCACGCCACGGGCGAGGTGAACTTCCACGTGGAGGACAAGGACGCGCTGCTGGCCGAGCTGAAGGAGCGCTATCGGGACGGCCGCCAGGACGAGCTGGACGGGATCACCGTCGAGTTCGGCGAGGTGGGGGACCCGAGCTGGTGGTGGTTCAACGTCCGCCCCTCCAACACCGAGCCCGTCCTGCGCCTGAACCTCGAGGCCTCGGACGCAGCCCTGCGCGACGCGCGTCGTGACGAGCTGATCTCGATCCTCGGAAGTCCCGAGGATTGAGCCGCCGGCGCCGCCTCGCGCAGGAAGTTGCAGGCCTTCGGGCCGGGCCGCCCCAGAAGGGGTGAATCCTGCCTGCGCAGGCGGCCGATAGGATCCCCGGAGACCTCCCGATGCTGCCCAACCTCCTGCTCCTCCTCGCGCCCCTCGCCGCCGCGCCCGCGACCCCCGCGGCGCCGGCGATGCAGTCCCCGGCAACCTTTCCGGGGGCCACGCTGGGGGAGAGCCTGGCGCGGGTCACCGAACGCGACGGCCGCGTGTCCTTCACGCCGCGCAGCGCCGTTCTTGCTCAACGCGCGCTCGAGCGCCTCGACCCCCAGCGAGCCCCGCTGGCGCCGGGCTCGGTGCTCGAGTGGTCGGAGGCCCTGTTCGCCCTGGGGGCCGGCGGGGACGTGTCCGCGCGTGCCGGGCTTGGGGACCTGGCGGCCGAGGCCGGCAGCCAGCCCCAGGGGCTTGCGGCCATCCTGGCCCTAGGGGCCCTCGGCCCCCGGCTCGGGAGCGCCCGCCAGGACCTTCTGGACTGGGCGCGCGAGGACGACGAGACGCGTCGCCGGCATGCCCTGCTGGCGCTGTTCATGGCGGATCCCGCGGCCGGTCGCACCCTGGCGTCGGAGCTCGCGGAGGTGGACTCCTTCGCCGCCGCCCTCGCCGCGCACGAGGCCCCCGCGCTCCTGCCCGAGGATCCCTGCGTGCGGCGCTGGTACGCCCTGCGTCTCGGGGCAGCACAGTCCTTCGGGCTCGTGGACGGGCGCCCGTGGAGTGAGACCAAGACCGAGCAGCTGAGCCGTGACCGGGCCTTCCTCGAGGAGTGGATCCTGGGCGAGCTCTCCTTCAGCATGGGCCAGGCCGAGCGAGACCACCTCCTTGCGCTGCTCCTGGAGGACCCCACCCCGGCGCGTGTGCGCGCCGCGGTGCGCCTCATGCCGGACACGGTCGAGGCCCTGGTGAAGAACCAGCTTTGGGCGCCCCGTGGCGACGCGGGCTGGCGCGAGCTGGCCCTCGGCGCCCTGCAGGGGGGCGGCCCGCGCAGCTTCCCCGCGGTGCTCACCGCCTGCCTCGAGGTTCCCGCCGCCCGCTGGCTGGCTCTGCCCGCGGTGGCGCGGGGCGATGTCCAGTTGGAGCTGGACCTCGACGCGGCCTTCCGCAGCGATGACTCCGGCGTGCTGCTGGACGTGCTCCTCGGCTCCGGCGCGAGCGATCGCGCGAGCTCGCTCCAGGCACTCGCTGCCCTGGCGTCTTTCGGCGACCCCGAGGTGGAGGCGGAGGCCCTCGTGGTCCGCGCCCGCCTGGGCGACGGCACCGCGCACAAGGAGCTCGTCGGTGCGATGGAGGACTGGAGCGCCGGGACGCCCACCGCCTACGCGTCGTACGTCCCCGCCTCCCTCATGCGCCACCGGCGCGGGGTCTTCGTTGTGGACCTGTGCGAGGCCCTCGTGGACACCCTGACGCTCGGAGCGCCGGGCCGGATCGCGTGCCTCGCGATCCTGCGCCTCGGCGGACGCAGCGCGGCCACCAGCGACCTCCTCGCCGAGGCCGCCCGCGCCGCGCGGAGAACTCCCGGGCGCGACCTCGCGCTCGAGGCCCTCGGGCACTTCCCGAGCGAGGAGGAGCTGCAGTTCGTGATCGCCGAGTTTCCGCCGCGCTTCCGCGGGCCGGTGGACGTGGTCCTGGCCGGGGCCCTGCTTCGGGCTGGCCGGGTCGAGGTCGAGCCCCTGCTTAGCGCAGCTCTCTGGGAGGGCTCTATGCAGCTCTCGACGCTCGCCGCCGCCCTGTCCCTCGAGCACCTCGGCTCGTCGCGCCTGATGCTCTGGGGGCTCGAGCCCCCGGCCGGAGCCTCTCGTGAGGATGTCCGCCGCGTGGGCTACGCCCTCGGGCAGCTCGGCGGCATGCCGATCGTCGAGGAGATCGCGCGCAGGCTCGGGACGGCCGGAGGCACGGACCGTCCTCTCCTGCAGGGAGCGCTCCTTGGCGCCCTGGGGACGCGCACGCACCAGTGAGCCGCGAGCGGCCACAGCCTCCCATGGATGCCCCCAGCGCTGTTCGTCAGCACGCCTCGCGCGTGGCCCTCGTGGGCGTGCCCATGGACCTCGGCGGCGGGCGCCGCGGGGTGGACATGGGGCCGAGTGCCTTCCGCATCGCCGGGATCGAGGCGGCCGTGCGAGGCCTTGGCCTCGAGTTCCGCGATACGGGGAATGTGGGGGTCCGTGACCCCGTGGGCCTCGAACCCCTCGACCCAAGCGCTCGCTTCCTCCCGGAGATCGCGGACTGCTGCCGGCGGCTGCGGGATCGGGTGGAGGGTCTTGTGGGCGAGGGCTGGCTGCCGCTCGTGGTGGGCGGCGACCACTCGATCGCGGCGGGGACCGTGGCAGGGCTCTCGAACCACTACCACGCGCGCAAGGAGCGGATCGGCCTTGTCTGGTTTGACGCGCACGGCGATATGAACACGCCGGCGATCAGCGAGTCGGGCAACATCCACGGCATGCCTCTGGCCGCGCTCCTGGGCCACGGGCCCGACGAGCTGGCGCGCCTGGGCTCGCGCTTCCCCGCCGTGGATCCGGGCAACGCGGTGCTGGTGGGGGTGCGCTCCCTCGACGCCCGGGAGAAGGCCTTGATCCACGAGGTGGGCCTGCGCTGCTTCACCATGAAGGAGATCGACCAGTACGGCATCCACGCCGTCATGAAGGAGGCCCTGGCCATCGCCAATGACGGCACGGCGGGCTTCCACCTCTCCTTCGACCTGGACGGGACGGATCCCGGGGTCGCCCCGGGCGTCGGTACGCCCGTGCCCGGCGGCGTCTCCTACCGCGAGTCGCACACCGTGGTCGAGCTCGTGGCCGAGACGGGGAGGCTGCTCGGGCTCGAGATGACCGAGATCAACCCGATCCTGGACGAGCGGAACCGGACGGCCCGGGCGGCCGTCGAGTTCTGCGAGTCGGCCCTCGGCAAGCGCGTCCTGTAGCCTGCTCCGACCCCACGCCAAGCCCGCCCCGCCGTGCTGCCCATCCTGCGCTCCCTCGTCGCCAACCGGAGGCTCCTGCTGGACTTCGTCCTGCGGGACCTGCGCGCGCGCTACGTGGGGTCGAGCATGGGCTTCTTCTGGTCGGTGATCTTCCCGATCGTCAACCTGCTTGTGTACCACTTCGTGTTCCGGCTGGTGCTCAACACGCGCTGGAACGACAGCCAGGGGGCGCTTGAGGTGGCGCTGGTGATGCTTGCGGGCATCGTCATCTGGCAGGCCTTCGCGGAGGCCATTACGCGCTCCACGGGGTGCCTGGTCGACAACGCCAACCTGATCCAGAAGGTCGTCTTCCCGAGCGAGCTGCTGCCGGCCTTCCTCGCCAAGTCCAGCCTGATCAACATGCTGATCGGGCTCCCGGTGCTGCTGGCCGCGGTGGGCTGGTTCGGGCACCTGTCCGCCCCGGAGGTGCACCTGTTCGTGCGCCCCGAGGTCGTGACGGGGGAGGACGGCGAACGCCGCGTCGAGCATCCCGAGCAGCTCGTCGTCGGGGAGCGCGGGGAGGCCGTGCGCCTTCCGATCGTCCTCGAGCGCGGCTTCGACGCGCCCATCGAGGTGGAGCTCGCGTATGAGGGCAGCGCCCAGCTGGGTGAGGACTTCCTGGCGCCGACCCGGGTGACGATCCCCGCCCGCGCCGAGGGGGTGGACCTCCTGCTCCAGCCCCTGCCGGACGCGGTCGAGGGCGAGGGGGCCGAGACGGTCACCGTACGCCTGGTTTCCTCCACTCCTGGAGGGGTGCTGGCGAGCCGCGCGGAGCCCTCCATGCGGGCGGGCGTCACCCTGCTCTTGGAGGATCAGCCGCCCTTGCCTGCTGGCCAGGCCGCACCCGGAGCCGGCGGGTTCGTGGTTCGACCGCGGGCTGCGGACTACCGGCCCCTCCGGCTCTCGGCCTCCCTGCTTGCGGTCCCGCTGCTGCTGGCCCTGCAGTTCCTCTTCACCCTGGGCCTGGGCTACCTGCTCGCGGTGCTCAACGCCTTCGTCCGCGACACCTTCCACCTGGTCGGGGTCGGGGTCACCGTGTGGATGTTCTGCACGCCGATCTTCTATCCGCCCGTCCTGGTGGAGGCGAAGGGCTT
This sequence comes from Planctomycetota bacterium, assembly GCA_040265735.1. GTDB lineage: Bacteria > Planctomycetota > UBA1135 > UBA1135. The sequence goes on from JBDQFW010000134.1 coordinate 7,728, forward strand.
CGGCTGGCTGCTGGCCCTGAACCCCATGCACTGGCTGATCGACTGCTGGCGCTCCGTGCTGCTGTACGGGGCCTGGCCCGACCCCGCCATGCTCCTGCGCTTCACGGGCGCCGCGCTCGTCGCGCTGTTCCTGGGCGGCCGCTTCTTCCTGTCCCAGAAGACCCGTATCCCTGACCTCCTGTGAGCGAAGCCAAAGGCAGCAGCAGACGCTCACCGGGGAGCGCGATCCATGCAGAGGGGCTGGGCAAGTGCTATCAGCTCTACGACAAGCCGATCCACCGGCTGTACGACGCGCTGCACCTGGGCGGGCCACGGCACCGCGAGTTCTGGGCCGTACGCGACGTCTACCTCGACATCCCACACGGCGCGACCGTGGGGATCATCGGCCAGAACGGCGCCGGCAAGAGCACCCTGCTCAAGCTGCTCACGGGCATCAGCGCTCCCACCACGGGGCACCTCGAGGTGCAGGGGCGCGTCGCGTCGCTGCTGGAGCTGGGCGCGGGCTTCCACCCCGAGTTCAGCGGCCGCGAGAACATCCACCTCAACTGCTCGATCCTGGGGATGAGCGACGAGGAGATCGCCGAGCGCTTCCAGTCGATCGTCGAGTTCAGCGAGCTGGGCGAGTTCATCGAGCGCCCGGTGAAGACCTACAGCTCGGGGATGTACGTGCGCCTGGGCTTCTCGGTGGCCGCCTCGGTGGACCCGGACATCCTGATCATCGACGAGGCCCTCTCCGTGGGCGACGAGCACTTCAAGGGCAAGTGCCTCAACCGCCTGAACGAGTTCCGCGAGCAGGGCAAGACCACCGTCTTCGTCAGCCACGACATGGGCTCGGTCAAGACCATGTGCCAGCACGTGGTGCTCATGGACCAGGGGCGGGTCGTGGGCCAGGGCACCGCCGCGTCCGTGGCGGACGAGTACCTCAAGCAGGTGCACGAGCGCGGCAACCAGCGCCTCTCCGCCCTGGGTCGGGAGGGCTCGGAGTACCCGCGCTGGGGGACCGGCGAGATCCTCACCGGCGCCGTGACGCTGCACGGCGGCGGCGGAGGCGAGGCGAAGCACGTGTTCCAGCCGGGCGAGCCGTTTCGGGTGCGCGTGGAGTGGGAGGCGCACCAGGCGACCCCCGAGCCCGTGTTCGGGATCGGCCTCTACCGCTCGGACGGGACCTATGTGAACGGCTCGAACCACCACTGGCGCGAGCAGCCCCTGGCCCTGGGACAGGTGCAGCCCGGCGAGCGCGGCGCGGTGGAGATGAGCTTCCAGAGCCTCCCGCTGCTCCAGGGGGAGTACTACCTCACCACCTTCCTCTACGACCACTCGAAGCCGGCGCCGACGGCCATCGACCACCGCGAGCACGCCGTCACCTTCGAGGTCGTGGATGCCCAGCGCATGCAGCACGGCCTGCTGCACCTGCCCACCCTGTGGGCGTTGGAGCGCGGCGGGGAGCGTCAGGAGTCGGAGCGCTGAGCATGGACACCCTGCGCCTGCCCTTCGACCAGTACCAGCGCTATCGCCTCGTGGCGGACCTGGTCGAGGAGTTGCGGCCCTCCGGGCGCCGGCTCCGAATCCTGGACGTGGGGGGGCGGACTGCTCTGTTGCGCGAGTTCCTGCCCGACGATCGCGTGGACCTCGTGGACGTGGACCCGTCCGAGGTGCCGGGCCTGGTGCTTGGCTCGGGGGCCGCGCTGCCCTTCGCCGACGGCTCCTTCGACGTGGTGGCCGCCTTCGACACCCTCGAGCACGTGCCGCCGGGCCTGCGAGAGGCCTTCGTCACCGAGTGCCATCGGGTCGCGGGCAGGCACGTGGTGCTGGCGGGCCCCTATGCCGCGCCCGAGGTGGACGAGGCCGAGGAGCTGCTCGTGGGATTCCTGCGCGACAAGCTGGGGGTCGAGCACCGCTACCTCGCCGAGCACCGCACGAACGGCCTTCCCGACCGTGAGCAGGTGGAGGGATGGCTGCGCGCGGCTGGCGGCAGGGTTGCCTCCGTCGGCCACGCGAGCCTCGAGCGCTGGCTGCCGCTCATGTGCCTCGAGCTGTACCTGGATCACGACCCGATGCTGCGCGAGCTCGCCGGGCGCTTCTTCGCGTTCTACAACGCCTCGATGTACGCCAGCGACCACGCTGCGCCCGTGTATCGGCACGCGGTCGTCGCGGCGAAGGGGCGCGCTCGCCTGCCCCGGACCGAGGGGCTCTTCGGCCCCGCACGCGCCCCTGAGGGATCCGTCCCGAGCCTCCTGGAGCTTGGCATGGAGGTCGTTCGCTTCGACGCCGAGAGGGACGCCCTGCGCCCCGAGCTGGAGCGGCTGGCCGCGGTCGTGAAGGGACTGGAGGAGGACCTCGCCGGGCACCGGGCACGCCTCCGTGACACCGAGGCCGACCTCATGGAGCACGGAGCCACGCTGCGTTCCGAGCGTGCCGAGCGCGCCCAGGAGCAGGAGGCCACCGGTGCCGTCCTGCACGAGGTGCGCCAGC
>JBDQFW010000135.1:0-9533 GCA_040265735.1 Planctomycetota bacterium
GGACATGCGCCGCCCCATCAGCTTCGCCGGAGTCTCGACCTTGGCGATGTCCGCCAGATCCTCAGCCACGCGCTTCATGACCTCGTCACCGTGCTCGGGGTGCGCCATCTGGCGACCCCGGAAGATGCAGACGACAAGCACCTTGTGACCGGCGAGCAGGAACTTCCGTCCGTCCGCGAGGCGGTAGCCCAGGTCGTGCGGGCTGATCGCAGGCCGCACGCGGAGCTCCTTCAGGTTGGAGGCGCTGGCCCCCGACTTGCTCCGCTTCTCCTTCTTCTGCGCCTCGTACTTGAACCGGCCGTAGTCGAGGATTTTGCAGACCGGCGGGCGCGCCTCCGGCGCCACCTCGACCAGGTCGAGCCCTGCCTCTCGGGCACGGGCGCGCGCGTCATCCGTGGAGACCACGCCGAGCTGGTTGCCCTCCTCGTCGATCAGTCGCACCTCCGGGACGCGGATGCGGTTGTTGCGGCGGAACTGCGGCCCTGCTACGGGCTGGGGGCGACGGCGGGATCGTCTCGGCACGAAGGTCTTGGTGAGGGGAGTCGGTCAGGCCCGGGGGGTCCTGCTCGGGAGTGAGGATAGACCGGTGGCGGAGGCCCCGCCACCGTGAGTGGTGCTTTGGCGCGGAGGACGCGCCGTCATGCCGGATCTGCCGGGGGCTCGACGGTGCGAACGTGAACGTCCGCAAGCTGGCTTGCCTCGACCAGCGAGGGGGCATCGCACATGGCATCGCTCGCCGCGGTGGTCTTCGGGAATGCGACCACATCACGGATGGAGTCGAGGCCCAGGGTCAGGGCCACGAGGCGATCGAGGCCAAGGCCCAGGCCCCCGTGGGGCGGCGCGCCGTACGAGAGGGCCTCGAGCAAGAAGCCGAACTTGTGCTGCTGCTCCTCGGGCCCGATCCCGAGCAGCTCGAACACCCTTCGCTGGGTGTCCTGACGGTGGATCCGGATGGAGCCCGACCCAAGCTCCCAGCCGTTGAGGACGAGGTCGTAGGCCCGGCTGGCCATGTCGCCCGGCTCGCCCGACAGCTCCCAGTCGGCGGGAGCCGTGAACGGGTGGTGCGAGGAGAACCAGCGCTGCTCGTCCTCGTCCCACTCGAACATGGGGAACGAGGTGACCCAGAGGAAGTTCCACTGACCCGCGGGGATGAGCCCCAGGTCCCGGCCGAGGCGCAGGCGCAGCTCGCCCAGCACCTTCCAGACCAGGGCCTGGTCCCCCGCCGAGAACAGGACCAGAGCATCCTCGCCCACGCCAAGGCGCGCGAGCAGGTCCTGGCCGACGGCGCCCTCGCAGAAGCGCGCCATCGGACCGGCGGCGCCACCGCTCTCGGCCGGCTTCCACCAGGCGAGGCCAGGTGCACCGAGCTCTTTGGCGAACTTCTCCAGGGTCTTCAGGGCCCCGCGGCTCACGGCAGCGCCACCGCCGGGGACAGCGAAGGCCATCACGCGCCCTCCGTCCTCGAGCGCCTTCTTGAACACACCGAAGTCCGTGGTCGGGACCCACTCCGCCAGGCAGTGCAGCTCGCACCCGAAGCGCGTGTCCGGCTTGTCGATCCCGTAGCGCTCCATGGCCTCGTGCCAGGTCAGGCGCGGGAAGGCCGCTGGCAGGTCGACGCCCATGGCGTCGCGGAAGGTGTCGCCCATGATCCCCTCCCAGCAGGCGAAGACGTCCTCCTCCTCGACGAAGGACATCTCCATGTCCAGCTGCGTGAACTCGGGCTGACGGTCCGCGCGCAGGTCCTCGTCCCGGAAGCACCGGGCGACCTGGAAGTAGCGGTCCATGCCGGAGACCATCAGGATCTGCTTGAAGATCTGCGGGCTCTGCGGGAGCGCGTAGAACTTGCCTGGGTGGACGCGGCTGGGGACCAGGTAGTCCCGCGCTCCCTCCGGCGTCGCCTTCGTGAGGATCGGCGTCTCGATCTCGAGGAATGAGCGCTTCAGGAACGCGCTGCGCATGGCCCCGATGAAGCGCGAGCGGTGCGCGAGCTTCTCCTGCATATCCGGCCGGCGCAGATCGAGGAACCGGTAGCGCAGGCGCAGATCGATGTTCGTATCGAGACCACGGACGATCTCGAAGGGCGGGAGCTGCGACGAGGCCAGCTTGCGGATGGTCTCGACGCGCACCTCGACGAGCCCGGTGGGCAGCTCGCGGTTGGGCTGCTCACGCGGCACCACCCGACCGGTCACGCTGACCACGTCCTCGGGGCTTAGGTGCTCTGCGCCCTCCGCTCCGTCCCAGGCCTCACTCCCGTCGAGCACGACCTGAGCAAGGCCGTAGCGGTCGCGCACGTCGAGGAAGTAGATCCCCCCCAGGTTGCGCCGCTTCGCGACCCAGCCGTTGAGGGTGACGCGCTCGCCGGCGTGCTGCTCACGCAGCTCGCCGCAGAGATGGGTCCGACGCCAGCCGTCCCCCATGGTCAGCGACCCTGCGCGACGCGAAGGCGCTGCATCGCTCGGCGGAGGGAGGCCTCGGCGCGCCGGAGATCCACGCTCCCGGCACGCAGGGCCCGTGCGCCGAGGCGCTCCTTCGCACGCTCAGCCGCCGCCTTGGCGCGCTCCACGTCGATATCGCCTGCCAGCTCGCCCGACTGGGTCACCACGCGCAGGGTGTTCGAGCGGACCTCGACGAAGCCGCCGGCCACGAACATGCGGCCGGGGCCCTCGGGGCCCTCCCAGAGAAGCTCGCCCGAGTCCAGCGCGGAGACCATGTGGGCGTGACGGGAGAGGACCCCCACCGAGCCGTCCAGGCCGGGGAAGCGCACCTTGTCCGCGCTCGAGTCCACGAGGACCCGGTCGGGAGTGATGACGCGAAGGGTGATGGCACCGGCCATGGTTCAGCTCCGGAGCAGGCTCAGGCCTGCATCTTCTGGGCCTTCTCGATCGCGGCGTCGATGCCGGACACCATGTAGAAGGCGTCCTCAGGAAGCCCGTCGTGGACCCCGTCGAGGATCTCGCGGAAGGACCGCACGGTCTCCTCCAGCGGGACGAACACGCCGGGCATGCCGGTGAACTGCTCGGCCACGAAGAACGGCTGGGCGAGGAACTTCTGCATGCGGCGGGCGCGGTGCACGACGAGCTTGTCGTCGTCCGAGAGCTCCTCGACGCCGAGGATCGCGATGATGTCCTTGAGGTCCGCGTAGCGCTGCAGGGTCTGCTGGACCTGACGGGCCACGTTGTAGTGATCCTCACCCACGGTGTTGGGGTCCAGCATCCGCGAGGTGGACTTCAGCGGGTCCACGGCCGGGTAGATGCCCAGCTCGGAGATGGCGCGGTCCAGGATGATGGTCGAGTCCAGGTGGGCGAAGGTGGCCACCGGGGCGGGGTCGGTGATGTCGTCCGCGGGCACGTACACGGCCTGCATGGAGGTCACCGAGCCGTCCTTGGTCGAGGTGATGCGCTCCTGGAGCGCGCCCATCTCGCTGGCCATGGTCGGCTGGTAGCCCACCGCGGAGGGCATCCGGCCCAGGAGGGCGGACACCTCGGAGCCGGCCTGCACGAAGCGGAAGATGTTGTCCACGAACAGGAGCACGTCCTGCTTCTTCTCGTCCCGGAAGTACTCGGCCATGGTGAGGCCGGTCAGAGCAACGCGCAGACGGGCGCCCGGAGGCTCGTTCATCTGGCCGAACACGAGCACGGCGTTGTCGATCACGGAGGCCTCGCCGCCGTCCGGCAGCTTGTACTTGGCCTCACTCATCTCGAGCCAGAGGTCGTTGCCCTCACGGGTGCGCTCACCGACGCCGGCGAACACCGAGAAGCCGCCCTTCTCGACCGCGGTGATGCGGATGAGCTCCTGAATGAGGACGGTCTTGCCCACGCCGGCACCCCCGAAGAGGCCGATCTTGCCGCCCTTCGCGAAGGGGCAGAGCAGGTCGACGACCTTGATACCGGTCTCGAAGACCTCGGAGATCGCCTCCTGGTCCTCGAAGGAGGGAGCCGGGCGGTGGATCGGCCAGGAGTCGGTCTCCGGCATGGCCCCGCGAGCAACCTCGTCCAGGGGGCGCCCCAGCAGGTTGAAGATGCGGCCCTTGGTGCCGTCGCCAACGGGCACCGTGATCGGCGCGCCGGAGTCGGTGGCGGCCATCCCGCGGCGGCAGCCGTCAGTGGAGGCCATGGCCACGCAGCGAGCCACGTCGTTGCCGAGGTGCTGGGCCACCTCGAGCACGAGGTCGATGCCGAGGGCCTCGTCCGTGACAGCGACCGCGTTGAAGATGTTGGGCAGGTTGCCCGGCTCGAAGCGGACGTCGACGACGGGGCCGAAGATCTGAGCGATGGTTCCGATGTTGCTCATGGCTGGATGGTCCTGATGGGTCCCTCAGGAAAGGGTGTGTGGGATCGCGCGGGCGAGCGCTTGTGTCAACCGCTGACGGCTTCCGCGCCGCCCACGATGTCGAGGAGGTCCTTGGTGATGTTCTCCTGGCGCTTGCGGTTGTAGATCCCGCGCAGCACCTTCTGCATGTCCGTGGCCGCGTCGGTCGCGTTCTTCATCGCGAAGCGACGGCTGGCGTACTCGCTGGTCAGCGCCTCGAGCAGCGCGTTGTAGGTCCGCGTCTCGAGGTAGCGCGGGATGAGGCTGTCGAAGATGGCCTCGGCGTCGGGCTCAAGAATCACATCTGAGCCCGCGTCCTCTCCCCCGGCGTCGGCAAAGGCGTCCGGAGAGATCGGCAGGAACTGCACCTGGGTCGGCACGTACTTCACCATCGACTCGAAGGCCGAGTAGAAGAGAACGACCTCCTTGTACTTCCCGCTCAGGAACTCCTGCTGGAGCATGCGCGCCGTCACGGCCGCGTTGCGGAAGTCCACCGACTCCAGCGGAGGCTCCGTGAGGAAGCGCTCCAGATGAAGGCCGCGCTTCTTCAGATAGGCCGCGGCCTTGCGGCCGTACGCGAAGAAGTCCACCTCGCCGTCGCGGCCACTCAGCCACGCCTCCATCGAGCGGAACAGGTTCGTGTTGTAGGCGCCGCACAGCCCGCGGTCGCTGCTGACCAGCAGGCACAGAGTCCGCTCGCCGGCGCCCTCCTTGAAGAGCGGGCGGTCGCCGACCGAATCCCCGAGGACCGCCGCCAGGCGGCCCACCAGGCCCGACACCTCCTGGGTGTACGGGCGTGAACTCATCGCGCGATCCTGGAAGCGACGGAGCTTGGTCGTCGCGACCATCTCCATCGCTCGCGTGATCTGCTTGATGTTGCCGACGGAGGTGATCCGTCCGCGGAGTTCCTTGATGCCGGCCATGGTTCAGTTGGTGGAGTCGAGGGCTTTGGCTTCTTGCCGAGGTGGCAGGTGGCTCAGAGCCCCAGGGACTTCTTGACCGTGTCGAAGTGCTGATCGAGCGCCTTCGCGGTGTCCTCCGGCACGCCCTTGGGGGCGGACTGGATCTGCTCCGCAAGCTCCGGGGCCGCGTCGCGGACGTGGGCAAGGAACGCCTTCTCGAACTCCTGCACCTTGTCGGCGGGGATCGAGTCAAGGGCGCCGGAGGTGCCGGCGTAGACCATCATCACCTGCTCGGCGGCCGGAAGCGGCTGGTACTGCGGCTGCTTGAGGATCTCGACGACGCGCTGGCCACGAGCGATCTGCTGCTGCGAGGCCTTGTCGAGGTCCGAGCCGAACTGGGCGAACGCGGCCAGCTCCCGGAACTGGGCCAGGTCCAGGCGCAGAGAGCCCGCGGTCTTCTTCATCGGCGGAATCTGCGCCGCGCCGCCCACCCGCGAGACCGAGATGCCCGCGTTCACGGCCGGCCGGATCCCGGAGTTGAACAGGTTGGTCTCCAGGAAGATCTGGCCATCGGTGATCGAGATCACGTTGGTCGGGATGTAGGCCGACACATCGCCCTCCTGGGTCTCCACCACGGGCAGGGCCGTCATGGAGCCGCCGCCGGCCGCGTAGCGCGGGTTGATCTCGGGCGCGTTGTCGGCAAGCTTCGCCGCGCGCTCCAGCAGGCGGGAGTGCAGGTTGAACACATCGCCGGGGAAGGCCTCGCGCCCGGGCGGACGACGCAGGAGGAGCATCACCTGGCGGTAGGCCAGGGCCTGCTTGTACAGGTCGTCATAGGCGATGAGCACATGGCGCCCCTCGTCGCGGAACCGCTCGCCCATGGTCGCGCCCGCGTAGCAGGCGAGGTACTGCATCGAGGCCTCGTCGATGGCGGGGGCGGCGACCACGATGGTGTACGCCATCGCGCCGTCCTGCTCGAAGCGCTGCACCACGTCCTTGATGGTGGACTGCTTCTGACCAACCGCGACGTAGATGCAGAGCACCTGCTCCTTGTTGGTCGGGTCGCCCCCACCGGTGAACTTCTGCGACAGGATCGCGTCCACGATCAGGGCGGTCTTGCCCGTCTGGCGGTCGCCGATGATCAGCTCACGCTGTCCGCGCCCGATCGGGATCATGGCGTCGATCGCCTTGATGCCGGTCTGCATGGGCTCAGAGACGGGCTGGCGCTCCACAACCGAGGGCGCCGGCTGCTCGATGGGCAGGAAGTCCGTCTCGGTCACACCGAGGGGGCCCTTGCCGTCCACCGGGTCACCCAGGGCGTTGACGACGCGGCCGAGCAGGCTGTCGCCCGTCGGCACGGAGATGATGCGCCCGGTGGCCTTGACGGTGTCGCCCTCGCGCACCTTCGCGACGTCACCCAGGAGCACGCAGCCGACGTTGTCCTCCTCGAGGGAGAGCGCAACGCCGCGCACGCCGCCGGGGAACTCGAGCAGCTCGTTCATCATGCAGTCGTCGAGTCCGTAGACGCGGGACACGCCGTCGCCGACCGACAGCACGGTCCCGACGCTCTGCATGCGGCTGTCGCCACCGTAGTTCTCGATCTCCTTCTCGAGGATCGAGGTCACTTCTGCGGGTCGAAGGTCCATCTCGTGTTACCTGGCAGGTTGCTTGGGGGTTGCCGGAGCTTCCGGCGGGTGGTGTTCGGTCGTGGGTGCCGGGTTCAGCCGGCGGTGTTCAGTCGTTTGGCGGCTCAGTCGATGGCCGCCGGCGTCGGCAGGGGCGCGTCCAGCAGGCGCCGGCGCAGACCCTCGAGACGCCCCGTTGCCGAGCCGTCGATCATGCGGGAGCCCACGAAGACGCGGACGCCGCCAAGCAGTTCGGGGGCAACCCGCTGGGTGAGGCGCACGGTCTTGCCGAGCTCGCCGCCGAGCTTGGCCTCGAGGGTGCTGACCTCGGCAGCCTCGAGGGGGCGAGGGGCCTCGACGACGCCCTCGACCACCCCGGCCTTGGCCAGGGAGAGGGCGCGATAGGCCGCGGCTGCCCGCTCGAGGACGCCCATCCGGGCGCGGTCCAGGGCGAGCCCCACGAAGCGGCGGGAGAGGTCGTGGAAGCCCCCCATCACCTGCTCCAGCTTGGCGCGGCGCTCGGCCGGCGAGGCGTCGCCGGCCAGCATGAAAGCGCGCACCGCGGGACTCGAGAACTCCGCCGCCAGCCGCTCGAGGTCCTTGCCCACCGGGTCCACGGCGCCCTGGGAGGACGCGAGGTTCCAGAGGGCCCCTGCCCAGCGGGCGGTGACCGGGTCGACGGCGACGGTGCTCACTTGGACTCCTTGGAGTCAGAAACCATCTCTTGGACGAGGCGACGGTCGTCCTCGCTGCCCACGTTGCGGGCGATGACCTTCGAGGCCGCGGCAATCGAGAGGTCGACGACCTCGGCGCGGATATTCGCCAGGGCCTTCTCCTGCTCGGCGCGGATCTGGGTGCGAGCGCCCTCGATCATCGCGCCAGCCTCGCGCTTGGCGTTCTCGACGATGTCGCGCTCGCGCACCTCGGCGCGCTCCCGGGCGGCGGCCAGCTGGCGCGCGGCCTCGGCCTGGGCCTCGCCCAGTGCGACCTCGACCCGGGCGCGGTCCTCCGCAGCCTCGTCGCGGGCCTTCTGCGCAGCCTGGGCAGCCTCGGACGCCTGGGCGTCGCGGGCGTACAGGGCCGCGGTGATCGGTCCGAAGACCACCTTCCACATGAAGGGCAGCGCGATCACGAAGATCACGAGCGTCCAGAAGAAGCTCCCGGTGTTGACGTCGAGGGGGTTGAAGCCTCCCTCGGCGGGGACCGGCACGAAGCTGGCGATCATGGTCTGGGGTCGATTCGGTTCAGGGGGTCCTGAGGGTGCCACCCGGTCCTCCCGGGCAGCGGTCCGCCTTGCGGGCGGCTTGGCGAGCCGGATCAACCGCCCGGAGCCAGAGGCCCCGGGCGGTGACTGCGGCCCATCGGGGTCAGCCGAGAGCGATCAGCAGGGTGACCACGACGGCGAACAGCGAGACACCCTCGATGAGGGCGGCCAGGATGATGGAGCCGCCGCGGATGTCGCCGGCAGCCTCGGGCTGGCGGGCGATGCCTTCGTTGGCGGTGGCGCCGATCCGGCCGATGCCCATACCGGCACCGACGGCGACGATGCCCGCGCCGATGGCGGCACCGAACTTGGCGAGGTCCATGACCTGGGCGGCGTCTTCTTGAATCATGTCTGGGTTCTCCGAGTAGCCCCTGGGGGGCCGCAGCAAGTTGCTTGGGGTTTCTGGGGTTTGAGAGTGCGGCGCGGTGGCCGCGAACATCCCGAGCTCGATCGCCTGGATCAGTGCTCGGGGTGGACGGAGGAGCCAACGAACATGATCGTCAGCTGGGTGAAGATGTAGGCCTGCAGCAGGGCCACGAAGCCCTCGATGATCATGATGAACACCGAGAGGCCGACGGCCGGGGGCGAGACCGCGTAGCCCATGCTCGTGAGGTCGTTGCCCGCGAAGAAGAAGATCAGGCCCATGAACGAGAGCACGACCAGGTGACCGCCGGTCATGTTCGCGAACAGACGAATCATCAGGGCGAAGGGCTTCACGAGCAGGCCCAGGACCTCGACCACGAACATCAGCGGCCAGAGCCAGCCGGGCACATGGGGCACGAGGTTCTTCCAGAAGGCCACCGGCCCCTGGGCAGCCATCCCGCAGCCGAGCATGGCCAGCAGGGTGGTCAGCGCCATGGCAGCGGTCACCCAGATCGAAGCGGTCGCCGTCGCGGAGCCGGGCACCAGGCCCATCAGGTTCTGGAAGACGATGAAGAAGAAGACGTACAGGAAGTACGGCACGAACTTCTTCTCGTCCACCCCGTGCAGGTTGGGGTGGATCATCTCGTCGCGGATCCAGGTGACCCAGCCCGCAAGGATTCGGGTCATCTTGTCCCCACCCCCGTTGCGCAGGTGATCCGCCACGCCCGAGAAGGCGATCAGGATCATGAGGACGGCCGCGATCTGGAAGATCTGGAGGTTGGTCGGCGCGAGCGCCTCCGGGAGGCCAAACACGCCGGTCGCGTGCTCCGCGTGGCCCGCGGCGTCTGCCGCCGCCTCGTGCGCGTGATCGTCGTGACCGTGTCCGTGGCCGGAGAAGTCAAGCTTCGCCGGGACCACGTGCATGTACAGGATGCTCATGGCATCGCTGTTCTTGCCGGTGTGGTGCTCCCCGTAGGTTATCGACAGGAAGCACGACCCGACGACGATCGCGATCAGGAGGAGGGGCCGGAGGAGGTTCATGCGGCGGTCCGTTCCGAGAGCACGCGGGCG
>JBDQFW010000135.1:9543-9972 GCA_040265735.1 Planctomycetota bacterium
CCAGGTCACGCACGCCCGGAGCGAAGCGCACGCTGAGCGCCCCCATGAGGAGGGCCGCCAGGTGGAAGAGGAAGCCCAGGGTCATGGCCCGCATGGCGTCCGCCGGGCGCGTGCGCGCCGCGTGCAGGAGCCAGGCGCTCCCCAGCAGCCCGACGGCCCCGCCCAGGGTCGCGCCCATCAGCACCCCGACCCGCAGGGCGGGCTCGAGCTGCAGAGCCACGACGACGAGGATCGCCAGGCCCGCGAGGGTGGAGAGGGAGGTCTAGGACACGGGTGGAAGCTGGGGTGCGGAGCGGGGACTCCGGGGTGCTGAGCCCCGGGGCGTGCCTCGGAGGGGTGCGGCGTACAGCGCCCGCCGCCGGGCGGAGGGAGCTGCTTGACCATGGAGATCAGACCGCCGGCAAAGCCGAGGCCCGTTCCAACCAAGAG
>JBDQFW010000136.1:0-9815 GCA_040265735.1 Planctomycetota bacterium
CACCGCGCTCCACGGAGGCCGGCACCTGGAACGAGACGGCCGCGCGGCCCTCCGCGTCGCAGGCGGACGCCGCGCTCCAGGCGCGCTCGCCGTCCACCAGCAGCTCGAAGGCCACCTCGGCTCCGGCTGCTGGGCCACCCACGGCGCGCGTGACCTCGAGCGTCGCAACGCCGCGCTCGCCCGGCGCGTAGGTCTGGCGGCCGAGCTCCAGGGTCTTGACCAGCTGGGAGGGCTGGAAGCGGCGCACCTCGAACTCCTGGCGCGCCACGGTGAAGGCGTCGTCGCGGTCTCGCAGCTCCAGGGCCCACAGGCCGCCGCGCGCGTCCTCCGGGAGCCTGAGCCCCGCATCGGCGACGCCGCTCTCCAGCGGGCGGCGCCAGGTCTCGACCGGCGCGCCCTTGGGGTCCACGAGGCGGAGGGTGCACCAGCCCTCGGCGGGCTCGAGGGTGAGGCGGTCCAGCAGGCGAGCGCTCATGCGGACCTCCTCGCCGGGTCGGGCCAGGGGGCGGTCCACCGAGAGGTGGGCGAGGGGAGTGCTGCGGTCGGGCGCGAGCTTCAGGCTCTGGAACACGCGCTGGCCGCCGCCGGAGGCCGTGACCTCCACCGTCCGGGGCTGGAGCTCGCGGGCAAAGGCCAGGGTGGCCGTGCCTGCGCAGAGCTCCTCACCCGAGTCGAGCTCTTGGCCCTCCTCACCGCGTGCGAGCCACTGAACGCGGGAGGGGACGGGATCCCCTGCAATGTTCCAGGTCTCCACGCGCACCTCGGCAGGGACGCCCGCGGGAGCGCCGGCGGGGCCTGAGAGGACGAGGCGCAGGCCGCTGGCCTCCGCGGCCTCGCTGCGAAGCAGCAGGTGATGGCCCCAGGGCAGGACGGCCAGCAGCACCACGAGCAGTCCGGCCACGCGGCGGGCCCTGGCTGACCACGCCCGCGGGCTTCCCCGGCGCGGCTCCGCCCCCGCGGCGCGCGAGGCGCCAGCGCCCATGGGGGTGTGCGCGAGGTCCAGGGGCGGAGCCGAGGCACGCGCGGCGGACGCAAGCAGGCCGACCTCGGCGCGGGCGCGCTCCAGGGCCTCGGCAGCCTCGGGTGCCTGGGCGAGCCAGGCCTCGATGCGCTGGGGGTCCTCGCTGCAGCCTAGGAGGTGCTCGACGAGCTCTTGGTGGGTGACGGTCATTGGAGGCCTCCGTGGGCGGCGTCGCCCGTCAGGTCGTGGTGGGGGGCGAGGGCGGTGCGCAGCTGGGTGAGGGCCCGACGCATGCGCCCCTTCGCCGTGGCGAGGGGGATGCCGAGGGCCTCGGCCACCTGCGGAAAGGCGAGGTCGCCGGAGATGCGCAGCAGGAACACGTCCTTGAGCGGATCCTCGAGGCGTTCGATCGCCGCGCGGGCGGCGTCGAGGGTCTCGCGGTCAGCGACCTGCGCGGCCGGGTCCTGCCGGCGTGCGGCGTCCGCGGTGCGGGCGGCTCCAAGGGTCTGCGTGGCTTCCAACGGCTCTTCCTCCAGGGATCGGTGGTCGGGGCGGGCCCCGGCCCGGCGCGCACGGTCGCGCGCTTCGTTCAGACAGATGGTGAACAGCCACGCCCGCGGGTCCCGCGGGGCCTTGCCCGCCTCGAGGGCGCGCCAGGCCTTGAGGAAGACCTCCTGCAGGATCTCCTGCAGGTCGGCCCCGCGGCCCAGGACTCCCTGGATCGCTCCCGCCAGGCCGTCGGCCTCGGCACGCACGAGGGCGGCCAGGTCGAAAGGGTGGGAGGGCTCGGGGGTCATGAGCTGGACTGGTCCGGAGGGAGGGACGCAGCGCACCGCGCGCGGCTCTCGGAATCCGCAGAAAATCCGGGCCCCATCTTGGCGACTTGTCCGCAGGGAGTCCCTGCGAGGGCTTGGAGCGGCCGTGTCCGCTGCCAGCCGGGCCTTACTCCTCGCCGCCGTAGCCCAGGGCCTCAAGGTGCTCCAGGTCCTCGGCCCCGAGCTCGACGCTCCGCCCCGCGCCCTTCGCGGAGAGCTCCTCCTCGAGCAGGTGCCGCAGGGCAGCGACCCTCTCGGGATGCTGTGACGCCAGGTCGACCTGCTCGCCGGGGTCCTCCTCGAGGTCGTAGAGGAACCAGAAGTCCTCAAGCACGCTGCCCACGAGCTTCCAGCGGCCGAGGCGAAGGGCGCGCTGGGGGCGTGGCCCCTCGAGCTCGGTCACCACGGGCCGGGCGGCAGGGGCGGGACCCTCGGCCAGGAGCGGTCGCAGGCTGGTGCCGGCGAGCTGGTCCGGCCCCGCCAGGTCCAGCAGGTCGAGCAGGGTCGGCAGGAGGTCCACCATCCCGACCGGCGCGGTCACCTCGGCGCGGGGGACTCCGGGGCCTGCGAGGATCAGCGGCACGCGCACGACCTCCTCGAAGAGGGTGCGGCGGTGCAGGCGCCCGCCGTGCTCGCCGAACTCCTCGCCGTGGTCGGCGACCACCACCACGAGCGTGTCGTCCACCAGGCCTCGGGCCCCGAGAGACGCGAAGAGCCGGCTGAGGTGATGGTCGGTGAAGCGCACCTCCCCGTCGTAGAGGTCGCGCGGCTCGTCGCCGTTCGTGAAGCCCGCGTGCTCTCGATACTCGTTGTGCGGATCGAAGGCGTGCACCCACAGGAGCCACGGCGCGTCGCCCTCGAGGCCTTCGAGCCAGGCCTCGGCGCGGGCCACCAGGTCCGGCGATGTGATCTGGCGATGAGCTAGGCGGCGCTCCTCGTAGCGCGGCGCCAGGTCGTCGTCATAGGTCGCGAAGCCGCGCTGCAGCCCGTAGCGCTCCCCGAGGAAGATGTGCGAGCCGATGCCGTGGGTCCGGTAGCCCGCCGCGGCTGCGCGCTCGGCGAGCACGGGCAGCTCCTCATCGAGGCCGTGACGGTCGTCCACCGCGCCGTGGGTGGCGGCGTGCCGGCCGGTCATGAGGGTGGCGAGGGAGGGGAGCGTCCACGAGCTCGCGGCGCTGAGGTTCGTGAAGCGTGCGCCCCGCTCGGCGAGGGCGTCGAGTGAAGGCGTGGGCACCTCGGCCCCGTAGCAGCCCAGAGCGTCCGGCCGCAGGGTGTCGATCGTGATGAGCAGCAGGTTCGGTCGCCGTGCGGGCTCCTCTGCGCACGCGGCGAGGGCGAGGAGCGCGGCGGCGAGGGCTCGCCCGCTGGAGCTCTGCTTGAGAGTCCTCATCCGAGGGGGGTGGAAGGGCACCCTGCCGAACATCGGCCGGGGGTCCGGCGAGTGGTCCTCGAATCCGCGCAAGCGGCCCGGAACGCAGCGAGCCCGGGCAAGGATCCCGGGCTCGTCATGGTCTGGACATTCCCCGCTGGGGGAGCCCGTCAGTCCAGGATCGGCAGGCTGGCGAAGGAGCGGACGGCGATGCGTTGGGCCACCTTGCCAGCGACCTCGGCGAAGCGCTGGCTGAGCAGCGAGTCCGGCTGGGTGACCGTCACGGGGTCACCGCCGTCGCCGCCGACCCGCACGGTCGGATCGAGGGGCAGGGAACCCAGCTGCGGGAAGCCGTGCTGGGCGGCGAGGCGCTCGGCGCCGCCGCGGCCGAAGACATCGACCACCGTGCGGAAGCGGCCCTCGGAGTCGATGGTGAGGGTCTCCTCCTTGCCGCCGACAGCGAGGCGCACCTTCTGGCCCTCGGCGGCGCCCTCGACCATGCCCTCGATGGACTGGCCCGACATGTTCTCGACGATGCCGAGGATCTCGGTGTTGACCTGCTTGAACATGCTGATCGCCTTGGTCACGTCGAAGGTGGCCACGGCCTGAGGCGTGGTCACGAGGACCGCGCCGGTCAGCGGCACGAGCTGCGCCAGCGAGAGCTGGGCGTCGCCGGTGCCGGGGGGCATGTCCACGAGCAGGTAGTCGAGCTCGCCCCAGTCCACGTCGGAGAGGAACTGCTCGATCAGCTTGTGGACCATGGGGCCGCGCCAGACCGCGGGCTGATCCTCGCGCAGGAGGTAGCCGACCGACATGGTCTTGACCCCGTGGCGCTCCTTGGGGACGAGCTTGGGCTTGCCGTCGATGGTGGCGTGCTCGGGCTGGCCAGAGAGACCCATCATCATCGGGATGTCCGGGCCGTAGATGTCGCAGTCGAGCAGCCCGACCTTGGCGCCGGTCCTCGCCAGGGCGCAGGCCAGGTTGACCGAGACGGTGGACTTGCCGACGCCGCCCTTGCCGGAGCTGACGGCGACGATGTGGCGGATGCTCTTGCCGAGCTCGCGCGGCGGCCCGTCCTGCTCGCGCACGGTCGCGGTCATCTCGACCGACACCTCGGTCACCCCGGCCACGCTGCGCAGCTCGTCCTCAGCCTGCTTCTTGAGCTGGTCCTTCACCGGGCAGGCCGGCGTGGTGAGGTTGATCACCACGCGCACGGAGCCGCCCTCCACCTCGCAGGTGGTGACGAAGCCGAGGCTGACGATGTCCTTGTGGAGGTCGGGATCCTGGACGCGACGGAGGGCGTCGAGGAGGGCTTCGCGGGTGGGCTGGCTCACGGGAGGAGGGGGCGTGTTGGAGGTGCCTTGGGTGTGCGGATCCCTGGCTCGGTTGGGGGGCCGGGGCCCGTCGGGCCGGGGATCGGGCGTAACAGGGTAGGCCCGCGCCAGGGATTCTCAACCAGGGCGCGGGCGAGGTTCGCGTGGCGGCTCTCGGCGCGGCCTGGGGAGGCCTCCCCAGGGCAGGTCCAGGTGGCCAGGGCGCGGGGAGTGGCTGAGGCGCCGGACCAGCACGTCACACGGGACCGCTAGACTCAGCCGCAATGGAGCCGCCCCAAGCACGCCCCGCGGTCTGCCTCGTCTCGGGCGGGATGGACAGCGCGGTGGTGCTGGCCGAGGCGCGTGCCCAGGGCTTCGCGGCCCACGCCCTCTCCTTCCGCTATGGCCAGCGCCACGCGGTGGAGCTCGAGTCCGCCGCGCGCGTGGCGGAGGCTCTCGGCGCAGCGGACCATCGCACCGTGACCGTGGACCTCTCTGCCCTCGGCGGCTCGGCCCTGACCGATGACCTCGAGGTGCCCAAGGCCCGCGCGCGGGAGGAGATCGGCGAGGGCGTGCCGGTCACCTACGTGCCCGCGCGCAACGCGGTCTTCCTCGCGGTGGCTCTTGGCTGGGCCGAGGTCCTCGGCGCCACCGACCTCTTCGTCGGGGTCAACGCCGTCGACTACTCGGGCTACCCCGACTGTCGGCCCGCGTTCCTGCGCGCCTTCGAGGAGCTGGCCCAGACCGCAACCGCGGCCGGCGCCGAGGGCGGCGCCCGCTTCCGCGTCCACGCCCCGCTGATGGAGCTCTCCAAGGCTGGCATCGTCCGGCGCGGCCACGAGCTCGGCGTGGACTTTGGCCTCACGCACACCTGCTACGACCCGGTTCTCGGGCCTCCCGGCTCGCGCGCCCTGGCCGCAGGCCAGTGCGATGCGTGCCACCTGCGGCTGGAGGGCTTCCGCGAGGCAGGCGAGGAGGATCCCGTCCCCTACGCGTCTGCCTGAGGCGCGCGCACCCGTCCAGGTCGCTCGGACCTTGCGTGCCCCTACGATGGCCCCATGCGAGCTCCCGAGCCCGTCCCCTTGGACGACCCCCGCCTCGCCGGCATCCGTCAGCTCCTCGCGGTCATCGACCGACTGCGCGCGCCGGACGGCTGTCCGTGGGACCGCAAGCAGACCGAGGAATCGATGGCGCCCTACGCCGTCGAGGAGGCCCACGAGTGGGTGGAGGCGATCGAGTCGGGAGAGGCCGCGGACGCCGAGGCCGAGGGCGGGGACACCCTGCTCTCGGTGCTGATGACCTGCCGCATCGCCGAGGAGGCGGGGCGGTACGACGCCGGGAGCGCGGCCTTGCGCTGCGCGGAGAAGCTCGTGGTCCGGCACCCGCATGTCTTCGGCGACGCGCGCGCGGACACCGAGGCGGAGGTGCTCGCGACCTGGGAGGAGCGCAAGCGCGCGGAGCGCGAGGCGGCCGGAGGGGACGCGAGCGCCCTCGCTGGGATCCCGGGCGCCCTGCCGGCGCTGATGGGGGCGGCGCGCACCTCGTCCAAGGCCGTTGGAGCGGGCTTCCACTGGGCGACCGTGCAGGGGGCGCTGGACAAGGTGCACGAGGAGCTGGCTGAGCTGGAGGCCGTCCTGCCCGCGAGCGTGCGCGCGGCGGCGCCGCGGGAGGAGGTGCCCGAGGAGGCCTTCTCCGCCGCGGACCGGGCGGCGGTCCGGCACGAGCTGGGGGACGTGCTGCTGGCTGCCGCGTACCTGGGGGTGTATCTGGGCCTCGATCCCGAGGCCCTGTGCCGTACGGCGAACCGCAGGTTTCAGACTCGCTTCCGCGCGATGGAGGCGGCGCTCGGCGGAGGCCTGCAGGGGCGCAGCCTCGAGGAGCTCCTTCGCGCGTGGGGCGCGGCGAAGGCCGCCGAGCGAGGTGCGACGACCGAGAGTCGAGCTCTCGAGCCCTAGCCCTCGCCCGGAGGCGCGTAGCCCAGGGCGCGCGCCTCCTCGAAGGACGCGTCGGCTTCGCCACGCCGGCCCAGCCGCTGGAGCATCACGCCCCGATTCCACCAGGACTCGGCCAGGGAGGGCCGGAGCTCGGTCGAGCGCGTGAAGGCGGCGAGGGCCTCCTCGAGCCGGCCGTCCTCTCCGAGCCGGACCCCCTGGCCGAAGAGCTCCACCGCGCGGCTCTCCGAGTGGTTCAGCCACGGCCGGCCGAAGAGCCCCGCAGCCACGAACAGGACGGTCAGGAGGGGGAAGAGGAACCAGCGCCACCCGCGGGCGTCGCGAGGCCCCGAGGTGCTCCACCCGAGGGCCACGCCCAGGGCGGCGCCGCTCACGTGGGCCACGTTCGCGATCTGCATGACCTGGGCCTCGGTCAGCACGATGCAGAGCACCATCCACCCCCAGAGCAGGTTGGCCGTGCCGGGGTTCAGGATCCCGCCCTTGTCGGCCTGCCAGCGGTCGGCGGCCCACAGCAGTCCGAAGAGGCCGTACACGACCCCCGACAGCCCGAGGCTCGGCCCGGAGAGGGCCCACTGGGCGGCGTTCGAGCCGGCCGCCAGGAACAGCAGCAGGAGCGCTGTTCGCGGCGTTCCCCAGATGGCCTCCACGGCCCTCCCCAGCTGCCACCCCATCAGGACGTTGAACAACAGGTGCATGGGGGAGGCATGCAGCAGGACGCTGGTGAGAAGCGTCCAGGGTCGCTCGGGCCAGACCCGCGGGTCCGTCAGCAGGTCGCCCACCTCTGCCCCGGCCAGGGCGAAGCCCGAGAGCAGCACGGCTCCCACCAGGACGGTGATCGTGGCGCGGGCCTCCCAGGGGGAGCGCGCCAGGGCGCGGAGGATCGGCTCGGAGGGCACGCGGCCATCCTAGGCCGCGGACGCCGAGCCTGCCGCTCCCGGCACCCCCCGGGAGTGCGGCCCTCGGACCCTCCGAGAACCGATTCGTGGCAGCTTTGCGGGGGGTGTGGACAGGGGGGGGTCCACGCTCTACACTTCCGCGCCCAACGCGGGGGCGTAGCTCAATCGGTTAGAGTGCCGGCCTGTCACGCCGGAGGTTGCGGGTTCAAGTCCCGTCGCCCTCGCCATCCCCGCTCAACGAAGCCCCCCGGCCCCCCGGGGGGCTTCGCTTCCATCCAGCCTGCGCGCGGCCTCCGCTGTTCCTGCCCGCGACCTCCACTCCTCGCTATGAGCGCCTCCCTGCCTGCCCCGACCCTTGTCACCGACCAGGCAGGTCTGACTGCGATGCTGGAGGCCCTGGAGGGCGCACGGGTCATTGGCGTCGACACCGAGGCCGACGCCTTCTTCAGCTACCACCAGAAGGTATGCCTGGTGCAGGTGACGGCCGGAGAGCAGGACTGGATCGTCGATCCCCTGGCGGACCTCGACCTCGCGCCCATGGGCCCGATGCTCGCGGACCCCGAGCGCGTGAAGGTCTTCCACGACGCGGAGTTCGACATCCTGCTGCTCGGGCGCAGCCACGGCTTCCGCCTTGCGGGGCTGTTCGACACGCGCGTGGCGGCCGCGGTCCTGGGATCGACCAACCCGGGCCTCGCCAACGTGCTCGAGGCGCGCTTCGGCGTGACCCTCGACAAGTCCATGCAGCGCTCGGACTGGTCGAAGCGGCCGCTCTCCGACAAGCAGCTCGACTACGCGCGGATGGACACCCGCCTGCTGCCGCGACTCTTCGAGGAGCTCCTGGCCGAGTGCACCGAGCGCGGACGGCTCGAGATCGTCGAGAGTGAGTGCCGGCGCCTTGAGGCCCTGGAGCCCGCGGACGAGGCCGAGGTGCATCCTGACGCCTTCGTGAAGATCAAGGGCGCGCGGGAGCTGGACCCCGTGGGGCGCGCCGTCCTGCGCGAGCTGTTTCTGATGCGTGACGAGGCCGCCCGCGCCGCGGACCGGCCGCCCTTCCGCATCCTGGGGAACGGCACCCTGATCGACCTCGCCCGGCGCCGCCCGCGCTCGACGCGCGAGCTCACCGCCATCAAGGGCTTCACGCCCCGCGTGGCCTCGAAGCTGGGCGCCCGCACCCAGGAGGCTATCCGCCGGGGCCTCGAGGCCGAGCCTCTCAAGCGCCTCCCGAACCCGCCGCGCAAGGACGGCGCGGTGGACATGGACGAGGCGACCCAGGAGCTGCACGAGCGCCTCAAGCGCTGGCGTAAGGAGGCGGCGGAGGAGTTGGGCCTCGAGAGCGCCTACCTCGTGAACCGCCATCTCCTGGCGCGTCTGGCCCTGGATCGCCCCCAGGACGCCGACGCCCTCGCTCGGGTCGAGGGCATCCAGGACTGGCAGCTCCGCGACCACGGCGCCCGCATCATCGAGGTGGTGCGTCGCTTCGCTGAGGACGAGGCCGCCGACCGCCTCCCGAAGAAGCGCCGCAGCTGGCGCCGCTGAGCGGCAGGCCGGGTCCCGCAGGCTGGGTCCCGCAGGCTGGGTCCTCCAACCCTGGTCCTGCCGGATCGAACGGGCCCTCCTCCTTCTGGCCAGCAGCACCCGGCTCCGCTCAGCCCAGCGTGCGCAGGATGGCGTGGGCCGTCTGGGCTCCGCCCGTTGCGGTGGCGAGGGTGCTCTGGCCGGGGAAGGCCGTGTCGCCCACGAGCCATGCACCGGGGCCGAAGCGTAGGGGGCCGAGCTGGGCGTAGTTGGCCAGGCCGGCCCTCCTCGGGATGCCTCCGACCCATCCGCGGCTGCGGCCGGTGAAGCGCGCGAAGGTGCGCGGGGAGCCCGGCAGCTCGTGGATGACCTGGCCCCACTCGGGTGCGCGCGACCCGAGCGTGGCGCGCATGCGGTCCTGAATCGCCTGGGTGTGGGCGCCCGCGGCGGGATCCTCGGGGGCCAGCACCCGCGAGTGGGTCGAGATGGTGAGGGTCCGGTGCCCGGCCGGGGCGCGGCCCTCGTCCGCCTCGCCGCTGATCGAGACGAAGCAGTGGTTGCCGTCCTGCAGCGGGGCGCCGGCGTCCTCGACGAGCTGCAGGTGGTGGGGGCTCGGCGAGGACCCCTCCGGAGCGTGCACCACCCGGTAGAGCATCGTGGCTCCCCAGCCCTGCTCCACGCGCTGCTGCAGGCGCGCGAGGCGCGTGGACTCGCCCCCGGTCAGCCGCGCCGCGTCCGCGGGCAGGGTGTTCAGCACGAGCGCCCGAGCGCGCAGCTCGCCGCTCCGCGTCGAGACGGTCCAGGTCCCGTCCTCGCGCCGCGCCGTCCGCACGCGCGAGCTCAATCGGACCTCGCCACCGGCCCCTTCGATGGCCCGCACCATCTCGCTCGCCAGGGTGCCGATCCCGCCGCGCACGTGGGCCGTGCCCCGGCTGTAGTAGTCCATCACCGAGAGGGCCATGGGTGCCTCCGCCTCGGCCACGCCGCACTGGAC
>JBDQFW010000137.1:0-9808 GCA_040265735.1 Planctomycetota bacterium
CGCCAATGTCAAGCCCCGATCAGGGGTAACAGGGGGGAACCTGGGGCCCTCAGCGGTCCAACGGCCGTTGGGAATCCTGGGGCCAGCCGGGCATGGGGGCCAGGCCCGCCTCCCGCCGGATGTGCGCGGCCTGGCCCAGGTGCCAGGCGAGGTGTCCCGCGTGCCCCGCGAGGAGGGACCGCAGGGTGGTCCCCTCCGCGGGCAACCCAGGCTCAAGGGGGGGCCCGGGGCCTTGGTCTAGGTCGTCTTCCTCGAGCGCGCGGACGAGTTCCTCCACCGCGCTCCACGGGTCCGCGGCGGGGTCCCCTTCCTGCCCGGCGAGGCGCAGGAGCTCGCGCCCACAGGAGGCCAAATGCTCCAGGAGGCGTGCCACCTCGGCGTGGGCGCCGGCGGCCGGGGCTGGCGCGGCCGTCGTCGCGGCCCCGCCCTGTTCCGCCAGCAGCGCGCGCACCAGCCCGTGCTGGGCCTCGAGCTGGGCGAGCAGGAGGTGGCGGCTCTCCACGGCGGCGGGGATCAGCGGGGGATGAGGCGGGACGAGGCTCCGAGCGGCTTGAGCCGGGAGCGGGCGACAGGGTGATCAGCGCGGCAGGGCCAGCTCATGGGCAGACCCGTCCTCGATGGTCAGGGTCTGCTCCAGCGGCCGGGCTACTCCCGGTGCGGTGATCTCAAGGGCCGCTTCGCCGGCCTGGGCCCTTGCGCGCACGGTGCCTCCCGCGTGCAGGAACCCGGCCTCGAGGGCGGCGCCCCCCTGGCGCAGGGTCCAGCGCAGGGGCACGCCCTGCGTGTTGCGGAGCTCGACCCCCGCCGCGGCGCGCAGCTCGATGGGGCGGGGCCCGGCAGAGGTCGCGACCCCTTGGAATCCTGCGAGGGCGAGACGCCCCTGCCCGTCTCGGACCAGCACGCTGTGCGGGCCCTCGGCCTCGAGGCGCAGGCTGATCAGGGGGCGCTCGTGGCGCTCTTCGCGAACGCTGCCGTCCGGAGCGGTCAGGGTCACCTCGAACGGCCCGGGGATCACCCGGCCGCCGGGACCGTGGACGAGGACCTGGACGGCGCGCCCGCGCTCCACGGGCAGGTCACAGGGCTCTCCCCCGTGCAGCGCCAGCCGCGGGCTGCGCCCGCACACCGGCGTGGCCAGGGCCTGGACCCATGCGCCTTCGATCTCCGGCGCGTGCACCACGAGGGCTCCGTCCGGCCCGCTCCGACGCAGGGCCAGCAGCTGCCCGCGCGTGTCCTCCACGCGTACGAGGGCGTCGGCCACGGGCGCGCCCACCCCGTCCCGCACCACCACGCGGCTCGCGCGGGCAGGGCGTCCCACAAGGCGCAGGCTGAGCTCGCGCTGTTCGGGCAGGCACGAGAACCAGTGCGTCTCCTCCAGGAGGCCGGAGCCCGGCGCCGGGGCGAGCCACCAGGTGGCGCGCGGAAGACCTTCCATGCGGAAGGACCCGTCGGCGTCCGTAACCAAGCGCTTGGCGGGCGTGACCTCCGGCGCAAGGAGCACGCGGTCCGCGTGGGCCGCGGGAACCAGCCACAGCTCGCGGTGGGCGAGGGGACCGCCGTCAGGGTCCGTGAGGCGGCCACTCAGCGCATGCGGCCCGTCCATCGGCGCGAGGTCCAGCAGCCGCGCCTCGCCCGCCTCGAGCTCCACGATCTCAGGCAGCCCCACGGCGCGCGGCTCGAGAGAGAGGTGCAGGGGCACTCCGGCGGGCAGGCCGTCCACCCGCAGCCACCCGTCGGAGGTCGTCGAGCGCGTCCAGCTCAGGCGGTGCAGGCAGGCAAGGGTAGGGTCCAGAGTCCCCAGCTGATCGAGGTCCACCTCGATCCGCAGGTTGGCCCTGCCACGGGCTTGCACCGCGAGGGAGGCTCCCGCCGCGAGCGCCACCCGCTGCGGCCGCAGCGCGTCGTTCGACTCCGGGCTCACCACTCGCGGGGCGTGGCCCGCGGCCTCGACCAGGACCAGCCGCGGCCGCGCGTCGGGGAGCAGCGCCGTGTGGCCTCCCTGGAGGGGCAGGGGGTTCGCCGGCTCCCACACCGAGGTGAGGTCCTCCAGCGCGATCGAGGTCCAGCGGGCGTCCGAGACGCGGGCCCCCGTCGAGTCCGACCAGGCCTGGGCGTGCCAGCTGCGCGGGAGGGCATCCGCTCCGGGGAGTGCGAGGGGATCGAGCGTGCGCCGCTTGGAACCTTGGGTCTGGATGCCGCCGAGGAGCAGGCCTGCCTGGCCGGAGACGACCTCCTGCACCGCATCGGGATCTCCGCTCTCAGGGTCCTCGCGATCCGGTGCCCCCTGCGGCTCAGCCACTGCGTCGACGGCGGCGAGGTCTCCGTCGTCGCTGAGCGTAGGCGCCGGGCGGGGCTCGATCGCGTCGGGGCCCGTCGAGGGAAGCGTGGCCGCCAGGACGATGGGTGTGCTCGCCGGGGGTGCGGGCGCGCTCGCTGCTTCCGGCGAGGTCTCGTCCTCCGGACCCACCAGCCGCACTCCTCCCGCCAGGTCCGCATCGTTGACGATCGCAGCCCGCACGGGCTCGTCCGGCGCGGACAGCTCCCAAGCGATGGCCATGGCTGCAGACAGACCCACGGCCACGAGGGGGAGCGAGAGGCGCGAGCGACGACGCATGGACGCGGACGAGGCTAGCGATCCCCCGAGACGATTTCGAAGGCCGCGTGCAAACCCTGGTTTGCCTTTGCGCGGTTCGGGGACCACCATCCACGCCGAGGCCCGCGGCACGATCCGCGGACGCCTCGCCGCCCAGACAATGCGAACTCTTGCACTCCTCCTTCTCGCCGCGGGCGCTCCCCTCGCGGGCTGCCGCCTGACGACCGAGCCCGCAACCGACACTCCGGAGCAGCTCGTCCTGCGGGCCGACGCGCGCTTCGCCACGCGTGAGATGCAGGCGGCGTTCGAGTCCTACAAGGTCGCCGCCATGGCGGCGCGACAGGACGGCGACGACCCGGTCTTCGTGAGCGGCGCCTCGGGCGTTGTCCTGTGCCTCGCCCTGATGGGTGAGCCGGCAGCTGCCGGCACCTGGCTCGAAGAGGCGCGGGGGAAGGCGGCCCTCGAGCACGCCGACTCCTGGACGCGCTTCCAGCTCGCCTCAGGCGCGCTGCTCGTGGCCGAGGGGCTGGATGCACGCGGCGTCGAGCGCCTGCAGGAGGCTTACGCCTATGCCATGGCGGGCCAGCGCTGGTCCCTCGCCATGCAGGCGGCCCAGCTCGCCGCCGCGTCCAGCGAAGGTGAGGCGAAGCTGCGCGCAGGGCGGCAGCTGCTCGCGGCTGCCCAGGCCAGCGAGCAGCCGACCTGGATCGCCGCGGCCCACGAGAGCCTGGGCTGGATCCACGACGCCCAGGAGCGCCGCGACGAGGCGGTGGAGGCGTTCGCGCAGGCGCGCAGGCTGCTTGCCCGCCAGTCGGCCTCCGAGCGCGTCCGCGTCGACTGGGCCTACGGGCGAGCGCTCCGCTTGGCGGGGCGCATGGGAGAGGCGGCGACGGTCCTCGCTGAGGCGCGCGCCGAGGCCGTGCGCGCTGCGGGCGCCCTCGTCACGCCCGGCAGCAAGGAGTGGATCGGTCGCATCGCATGGGAGCAGGGCGAGGTGGACGCGGCCCGCGGCAACCTCGAGTCCGCCCTGCGCAACCTGCGCTACGCCGAACGCAACCTGATGGACTCCGAGGCGGAGAGCCTCGCACCCGAGCTCCTGGCAGACCTGCGCTTGCGGGCCGCGACCGTGCGAGCGCAGCTCGACGGCCTGCCAGTGCGCTGATGCCGACTGACGCGGCGCGCGCCGCGGGCGCTGCCTGAGCTACCTGCGCGCGACCCAGGGCGGAGGCGGCTGCTGCACGAGCTCCAGAGTCCACACGCCGGGCGAGGTGCCCGTGGCGCCGGCTTCGAAGCGGCGGACGGCGGTCAGGCGCTCCGGCGCCGTGACCTCGAGGTAGGCGCCCAGCGAGTAGTCGGCGGCGAGGGGCACGAGCCGCAGCTCGGACCCGTCGCTGTGCGGCGGAAGCAGCGGGACCCAGGGGTTGAGGCGGACAAGGGCCTCCTCCGGCGAGGCTTCGAGCAGCCGATCCACCTGCTCGAGGGTCTGCTCCAGCAGGCGCGCGCCGTCCTCGAGGTTCTGGTAGCGACGCACCGCCGGGGAGTGCGTGGCGGCCAGGGCGAGCAGCAGGGCCGCGGCGGCGCTGCTGAAGGCGGCGACCCGGCGTCCCGGGGATGCGGCGCTTCCTCGGGCGGCGCGGGCGCCCTCCGCCACGAGGGTCACCAGCAGCACGAACGGGGGCACGAAGAGCAGGGCGTACCAGTCATGCACGCGTCCAGCCAGGCTGCTGACCGCGAGCAGCACCCCGAGCCAGGCCGCGAGGAGCCCCACGGCCCGTCCCCTGCCCGCGAGGCATCCTCCGACGAGCAGCAGCGCCAGGACAGCGGCCAGCAGCGGCTCGACCCAGCCTCCCCAGCCCAGGGCGGGCTGCGGGTAGAGCACGCGCCAGAGATACTCGGGCGCGGCGGCGGCGGTCGCCCCCAGGTCGAGCCCCGAGTCCGCGTGGCCAGCGAGGCCGCCGACCACCAGCTGTCGTGTACCTACGCCGCACGCAACGCCCAGCACCGTCGGCAGGCCGCGCAGGGCGGCGCGGGCCGGGCGCTCCCACGCTTCGAAGGCCAAGAGGGCCGGCACGAGCACTGCGGCGATGGCGCCGGTCTCCTTGGCGGCGAGGGCGGCCCAGCCGAGGGCGAACAGGGCCAGGTTGCGGCCTGTGCGAGGCTCTTCACCCGGGCGGGGGGCGAGGGCGAGGCTCGCCAGCGTCAGGCACAGGGCGAGGTTGTCGGCCCGGCGCGCGGGGAAGGGCAGGACCTCGGCCTGCAGCGGGTGCAGCACGAAGGCGAGGGCGGCGAGGGTCGCCCCGAGAGCGCCCGCGCCGCAGAGCCTGCGCGCCAGGGTGAACACCAGCTGCGCGCTGGCCACGCAGGTCAGCAGGTTCGTGAGGTGGTAGCCGCCAGGCCGAAGGCCATGCAGGGCGCGGTCGAGCGCGAACGAGAGGTGCACCAGCGGGCGGTGGAAGTGCCCGTCGGGGTAGCGCCCCTCCATCAGCTCCGCGCTGAGCAGGCGCACGAGGTCCCCCGGCCCCTCCCAGCGCGCGGCGGCGATGAGCGGATAGGCGTCGAAGCCCAGCAGCGGCAGCCGCAGCAGCCACGCGAAGCCCGCGAGGGTGGCGAGGGTGACCACGCCTCGACCGAGGAGCGCGGTCCAGTCCCTGCCCTGCGCGGCGTCTGAGCTCATTGGCCCTCCAGCTCGCCCGAGTACCCCATCGCCTGCAGGGCCTGCAGCAGCTCACGCTGCTCGTCGGCGCTGCGCGCGCCCTCACGCTCCAGCACCTCGCGCGTGCGCAGGGTCGGGTCCTCGGCGCGCGGCACGCGCACGGAGGCCCGCGGCCGAGCCAGCACCTCCGCATGGGCACTGCCCGTCATCTCCGCGTGCAGGGGCTGCTCCAGGAGGTGCAGCACGGTGGGCGTCACATCGTCGATCTGCCAGCGGCCGCGGCTCGGCGCCGGGCGCACGCTCGGGCCCGCGAGCACGGCGATGCCCTCATGGGCGTGATCGGGGAACGGGCGCGGGCTCGGGGTGACGAGGCGCGCGCCGTCCCCGACCACCACGCGCAGGTCCGCGACCGTCTCGAACACCAGGTCGGGCAGGGCGCGACGGTGGGGGCCGGGCATGAGCTCCTCGCCGCGCCACACCTCGCGCACCACGGACTCGCCGTCGACCTCGAGGGCGCGCAGGGCGGCCTCCAGCTCAGCCAGGGTGGCCTCGCGCTCGGCCTCGCTCACGAGCCCGCTCGGCTCGCGGTCCTCGAGGTTGAGGCGTAGGGATCCGAAGTTCCCCTCACAGTCGGCGGCCAGGGCGCGGCAGCGGGGCAGATCGAGTCGTCCAAGGCGCGCGCGGTGCAGGCGCGGGCGCGCCTCCGCCAGCGGGCCCGCGACGGGCTCCTGCGCTGCAGCCTCCTCGGCGCGCACGGTCCAGCCGCCTGCGATCAGGAACGCCTCCAGGTCGAGGGCGCGCGGGTAGCGCCGGAAGCCGTGGTCACTCACCACGAAGACATCCGTCCCTGGCCCTGCGGCCTCGACGAGCCGTCCGAGCACGCGGTCCAGCTCGATGGCGAGCTGAGCGGCCGGGCCCTCCGGCAGCTCGTTCCAGGCCTGGTGGCTGACGACATCGAGGCACTTGAACACGGTGACGAAGCAGCTCCAGTCGTCGCGGCGCAGCTGCTGGAGCAGGGCGGCCTCCTTGATCGCGAGCTGCTCGCGCACGCGCCCGGCATCGCTCAGGGAGCCGCTGCGCCAGACGCCCAGGTCCGGTACGAACCCGCGCGCGAGGAGGTCCTGCTCATAGGCGGCGGGCAGGGCGAATCCACCGTCGTGCGGGGCCAGCATGCCGCTGACCATCACCCCGTTCACCGGCTCCGGCGGCCAGGTCACCGGCACCCCGAACACCGAGACGCCTACGCCCCGGCCGGAGAGGATCCGCCAGAGGGGCGGCGCCTGGTTGCTGTGGCTGTCGATCAGCTGCACCTCGTAGCCCTCCGGCGCCGGCTCGAAGAAGCCGTAGACGCCCGTCTCACCCGGGCCCACGCCGGTCATGGCCGAGGTCCACGCGGCCGAGCTGATCGGGATGCGGGTGCTCTCGAGCACGGCCGTGCGACCGCGCCGCATGAGGTCCGCCAGGTGGGGCAGCCGGCCCCCAGCGAGCAGCGGGTCCAGCAGCTCGAACCCCGCGCCGTCCCACCCGACGACCAGGACCCGCGGTCCCGCGGGGCCGCCGCCGCAGCCCGGCCCGAGCAGCGCGCCGAGCGCCAGCAGGGCGGCGAGAGGGGAGCGGCGCGAGAAGGCGAGGGACATGGCGTCGTGATCTACGGGCCGCGGCGGCGCGGCGCGAGCGCCACCTTACCCCTGGGCTCCGAGCCGTCCCAGATCGACGCGTCCCACCTGCCGGGGCGTGCGCGCCCAAGGCCTCACAGCTCGAGCCGGTCCCCGGGTCCGGGCAGCAGGGCCAGCGCGCCGGTGCGCTCCTCCAGGGCGTCTGCGAGGGAGGCGCGCGGTCCGGGCTCGCCGTGGTTCAGGACGATGCGCGCCCCAGCGCGCGCGAAGGGGTCCAGCCACTCCAGCAGCTCGGAGCGCCCCGCATGGGCCGACAGGCCGCCCAGGCTGTGGATGCGGGCGTTCACCTGCACATCGGAGCCGAGCACGCGCACGCGCCGGGGCCGGTCGATGAGCCGCCGGCCGAGGGTCCCGTGCGCCTGGTAGCCCACGAACACCACATCGACCTCCTCTCGAGAGAGTCCCTGGCGCAGGTGGTGAAGGATGCGCCCGCCGTTGCACATGCCCGAACCCGCGAGGATCACGAGCGGACCCTGGCGGTAGTTCAGAGCCTTGGAGTCATCGGGGCTCGCCGTCACCTCGAGGGTGTGCAGGTCGCGTTCGATGGTGCGTGCGGCGCGGCAGGCCTCGTCGTCGTAGACCTCCTCGTGGGCGCGGTAGACCGCGGTCGCACGGCTGGCGAGGGGGCTGTCGAGCACGACCGGCATCGCGGGCACGCGGCCCTCGCGAAAGAGGGTCGCCATGTGATAGAGCAGCTCCTGAGTACGGCCTACGGCGAACACAGGGACCAGGACCTTGCGCTTGCCGCGCAGGGCCTCGAGCAGCAGCTCCTCCAGCTCCGCCAGGGTGTCCTCATAGGAGCGGTGGTCGCGGTCCCCGTAGGTCGCCTCGCACACCACGATATCGGCCTGCGGCGGCGGGGCCGGGTCGCGCAGGATCGGCCGGCCGGGGGAGCCGAGGTCGCCCGAGAACAGGATCGTGCGCAGGCCCGCGCGGGTCTCGCACTCCAGCTCCACCGAGCTCGAGCCGAGGATGTGCCCCGCCTCGTGATAGCGCGCGCGAACCCCGTCGGCCAGGCGCGACCAGTGGCCATAGCGGTGGCCGACGAGCGAGGGCAACAGGGCCTCGACCGCCTCCAGGTCGTAGAGAGGCTCGACCTCGGGCAGGCCCAGCTCGGCGCGCTTGCGCGAGCGGCGCTTCGCATCGCTCATCTGGATGTGGGCCGAGTCGCGCAGCAGCAGCTCGGCCAGCTCGATCGTGGCGGCGGTGCCGTGCACCGCACCCTCGTAGCCGCGCTCCACGAGTAGGGGGGTCCGTCCGGCGTGGTCGAGGTGCGCGTGGGTCAGCACCACCGCGTCGAGGGAGCGCGGGTCGAAGGGGAACGGATCACGGTTGCGCTCGGCGTCGTGGCGGTGGCCCTGGAACAGGCCGCAGTCCACCAGGATCCTCGCCGCCCCCGTCTCGAGCAGGGTGGCCGAGCCCGTCACCTCGCCCGCGGCTCCGATCGTCGTCAGTCGCATCGGCGCAGGGTAGTGGTCGCAGGGCGGCGGGCGGAGCGCGGGACCCTCAGCTTCCGTTCCGTCGCAGGGACTCCGCACTCAGGGCGGAGCCGCGAGCCGGACCCCGCGCGCGGATCCAGGCCAGCAGACAGATCGCGACCACCAGGAGCCCGAGGGCGAGGCCCCACCAGACTCCCGCCAGCCCCTGGCCGCGCTCGAAGGCCAGCCACCAGCCCAGGGGCAGGCCGAGCACCCAGTAGCCAACCAGGTTGAACGCCGCGGCCGGGCGCGTATCGCCCATCCCGCGCAGGACGCCGGCACCGGTCACCTGGATGCCGTCCACGACCTGGAAGGCCGCTGCGATGGGCAGGATCGCCGCGGCCGCCAGGATCACCTCGGGGTCCGAGGAGTACAGGTGAGGGACCTGGGTGCGCGCGAGCAGGAAGGTCAGCCCGCTCAGGGCCATGCAGCCCGCCCCCGCGGCCATCGAGGTCCAGGCCGCCCGCTGGGCGCGCTCCGGCTCGCCCGCTCCGAGCAGGTTGCCCACGCGGGTCGTGGCCGCCATGCCGACTCCCAGGGGGACCATGAACGAGAGGGAGGCCAGGTTCAGGGCAACCATGTGGGCCGCGCCGCTGGTCACGCCCAGCCACCCCGCCATCAGGGTCGAGGCGCCGAAGGCCCACACCTCGAGCCCCATCTGCACGCCAACTGGGAGGCCGATGCGCACGAGGCGCAGGAGGGGCCCGGCTTCGAACGCGCGCCGCGTGCGCGGCCACCAGCGCTCGGGCATGAGCGGGTGCCCGTGGGCGTACGCCAGCACGAGCACGAACATCACGAGCCGCGTCAGCCCGGTCGCGATCCCCGCGCCGGTCAGCCCCAGGGCCGGGATGCCGAGACCGCCGTAGATCAGCAGGCCGTTGGCCGCCGCGTTGAACAGGTTGCCCCACACGGCGGCCCACACCATCGGGCGCAGGACGCCGCGGCCCTGCAGGTACTGGCGCAGCGCGACCAGCATCATCCCGAACGGAATGGTCGGGAGCTGGGCCAGGGCGTAGCGGTGGGCGAGCGCGGCGATCTCGGGGTCCTGTCCACCCAGCACCCGCAGGGCCGGGCCTGTCAGGCCCCATACGGCCGCGAGCGCGAGCCCGACCAGCAGGGCAACGACGACCCCACGCCGCAGGGCCATGTGCGCGCGCTCGTCATCGCCGGCGCCGTGGGCCTGGGTCACGATCGGGTCCATCCCGTGCAGGACGCCGTAGGCCAGCATGCTCGTGCCGGTCAGCCAGACGCTGGCGATACCGGCCGCCGTCAGCGCCACGCTGGATGCGTGCCCGATCATCGCGGTGTCCACGGCCACCATCAGGTGCGAGCCCACCTGGGAGAGGACGATGGGGCCCGCGAGTCGGGCCAGGGGACGCACCTCGGAGAACCTCCCGCGCGGGAGGGCGGG
>JBDQFW010000138.1:0-9761 GCA_040265735.1 Planctomycetota bacterium
TCCCCGCACCAGCCGGGATCCGCTGGTCCACCCCGGGTCGGGGGCAGGGGACGGCCCTGCCCCCTGGTCCGCGGGCAGGCATCCCCAAGAGACCCACAGAAAAGCAACTCCGGGCGCAGTGCGCCCCCCAACCCCATGGCCATCGAGTCCAGCCGCAAGGCCGAAGTGATCAAGGACAACGCCCGTGCTGAGGGCGACAACGGCTCCGCCGAAGTCCAGGTCGCGCTCCTCACCGAGGACATCAAGAACCTGACCGAGCACCTGAAGGTCCACAAGAAGGACTTCTCGACCCGTCGGGGTCTGCTCGCCAAGGTTGGGCGCCGCTCGCGCCTGCTGCGCTACCTGCGCAACAAGGACGTGAACCGCTACCGCGAGCTCATCGCGCGCCTGGGACTCCGCCGCTGACCAAGCCCGCGAGCCCCCGCTGTCGCCCTGCCCTCGAGCGAAGAGCTCAGGCGGGGCGTCGGCGCGTTTCGCGGCTTGCAGCGCTCGCTGGCCCCAGAGGCGTCACACCGACAGAGGCCCTCGGCCTCCCGTGTGGCGACAGCTCTGACGGCCCGCGCCGGGACCGCAAGGCCCTGGCACCCAAGACCAACTCAAAGCGTTTTTTCGACAAACCCCTTAGAAAGTAGAGGACGGACGATGAGCCAAGGACACGTCCACATCGAGACCACGATCGCAGGCAAGCGACTGGTGCTCGAGACCGGCCAGGTGGCGCGACAGGCGCACGGTGCGGTCATCGCAACTCTTGGCGACACGAAAGTGTTCGCCGCCGTCGTCGCGGGCAAGCCCCGCGAGGACATCGACTTCTTCCCCCTGACCGTGGACTACCGCGAGAAGACCGAGGCCGCGGGCAAGATCCCCGGCGGGTTCTTCAAGCGTGAGGGCCGCCCGACGACCAAGGAGATCCTCACCATGCGCCTGATCGATCGCTCGATCCGGCCCATGTTCACCGAGGGCTTCAAGGGCGAGGTTCAGGTGATGAGCCACACGCTCCAGTACGACGGGGTCAACAACCCTGACGTGCTGGCCATGATCGCCTCCTTCGCCGCGATCCGCATCGGCGGGCTGCCCTTCGAGCACACCCTCTCCGCCGTGCGCATCGCGCACGTGGACGGGGCTCTCTCGGCGTTCCCCACCGACGAGCAGCGTCGCGGCGAGAGCCGCCTCGACCTCGTGGTCTCGGGCCACGAGGGCGGCATCTGCATGGTGGAGAGCTCCGCTCAGGAGCTCACCGAGGGCGAGATGATCGACGCCCTGGACCTGGCCCACTCGACCATCCGCGAGCTCATCGGCGTCGTCGACGAGTTCGTCGGCAAGGCCGGCAAGCCCGCCATGGAGTTCACGCCCCCGGCGCGCGACGAGGCCCTCTGGGCCAAGATCGGCGGCTTCAAGGGCGACATCGCCAAGGCCCTCGAGACCCAGGGCAAGAAGGAGCGCTACGCGGCGGTCGACGCCGTGGCCGCCGAGTGCATGGCCTCCGTCCTCTCCGGCGTCGCCGAGGAGGACCAGGCCGCCGTCAAGAAGGCCGCCAAGAGCGTCTTCCACGACGTGCAGCGCGAGGTCGAGCGGGACCAGATCCTCTCCGGCAGCCGCTCCGACGGCCGTGCCCACGACGAGATCCGTGCGATCACCATCGTCCCGGACTTCGTGCCCCGTCAGCACGGCTCGGTGCTCTTCACTCGCGGGGAGACCCAGGCGCTCGTGAGCGCCACCCTGGGCACCCCCGACGACGAGCAGATCATCGACGGCGTGGAGAAGGAGTACCGCAAGAACTTCTACCTCCACTACAACTTCCCGCCCTACTCGGTGGGTGAGACCCGCCGCCTCGGCGGACCGGGCCGTCGCGAGATCGGCCACGGCATGCTGGCGGAGCGCGCCCTGACGGGGATCCTCCCCGGCAAGGACCGCTTCCCCTACACCGTCCGCATCGTCTCCGACATCACCGAGTCGAACGGCTCTTCGTCGATGGCCTCGGTCTGCGGCGGCTGCCTGGCGATGATGTGCGCGGGCGTCCCGATCGCTCAGCCGGTCGCGGGCATCGCGATGGGCCTGGTGAAGGACGGCGACCGTGAGGCCATCCTCAGTGACATCCTCGGCTCCGAGGACCACAACGGGGACATGGACTTCAAGGTGGCCGGCTCGGGTCGCGGGATCACCGCGCTCCAGATGGACATCAAGATCAAGGGCGTCTCCCGCGAGCTGCTGGAGCGTGCCCTCGAGCAGGCCCGCAAGGGCCGGATCCACATCCTCAAGAAGATGCTCGAGGCCGTGGACCGTCCGCGGGCCGAGGTCAGCGAGTTCGCCCCGCGCAGCGAGACGATCAAGATTCCGAGCGAGAAGATCGGCTTCCTGATCGGCCCCGGCGGCAAGAACATCAAGGCCCTGCAGGCCGACTACGAGGTCCGCGTCTCGATCCTCGACGACGAGGGCAACGTGCAGATCTTTGGCCTGGACTCGGCCAAGGTGAAGGCCTGCCGCGACCACATCCAGGCCACCACCCAGAACCCCGAGATCGGGGATCGCTTCAAGGGCGTCGTCCGCAGCGTGCGGGACTTCGGCGCCTTCGTGGAGATCCTTCCCGGCGTCGAGGGCCTGTGCCACGTCTCCGAGCTCGACCACGGCTATGTGTCCGAGGTGACCGAGGTCGTCAACGTGGGCGACGAGATCGAGGTCGAGGTCATCAATGTCGATGACCGCGGCAAGATCAAGGTCAGCCGCAAGGCGACCCTCCCGGCGCCCGAGGGCGGCGAGGAAGGCTCTGAGGAGCGTCCCGAGCGGGGCGATCGCGGCGGGCGCGACCGCGGGGACCGCGGCGGGCGTGATCGCGACCGCGGCGGCCGCGGCCGGGATCGTGAGCGCTCGGGCGGCGGTGGCCGTCGTCGCTACGACGACTGAGCCTTGGGCTGAGGGGCCGAGAGGCCCCTCAGCGCACTGAGCGGGAGGGCCCCCGCTCCGGCCTTGGCCGGGGCGGGGGCCCTCGCTCTTGGGGGGGCTCCACCCGGCCCCGACCCGCCCGGGCCACGCGCGCCGGGCCTGGGCGGGGGGCGCTCGGGCCCCGCCGCCGGCGCTGCGCAGAGGGCCAGGGTTTCCCAGGTCTGGGCACTCCTGCAAAGACTGCGTGAGGCCCGCCAGATGGGCTTCAGATGGGGGCGATGGGGTCCGAAGAGCCCTGCGTCGCCCCCCCCGGGCCTCCGACAGAACGCTTGCACCAGGGGCTCCCTTTTTGGGGGTCCCGTGCTCCATACTGTCGGCTCGTGGTGGCCGCTCCTGCGGTCCATCCTGAGACACCCGTGGGGCTCCGGATCCTCCGGTTCGGGCGTCGACTGGATCCACGACCCGGACGGGCACGCCGCCGCCCGCCCCTGAGCCATGAACCGCAGCACTCTCCACCTCTCCCTGGCCCTCACGGGTCTGCTCGTCGCGTCCGCCGGTGCCATGGCCCCTGCGCACGAGCTCCATGGGCAGGGTGCCTTCCAGGCAGCGGATGACGACGGCCGGGGCACGGACTGGGTCCTGGACAGCAACGACAGCCTGTGCGGCCTCTCCGAGGCGCGCCAGCTCTCCAGCCCGGCCAAGGTGGACTACCCGGCCCTGCTGTCCTGCACCACCGAGTACGAGACCATCCGCAAGGAGAAGGTCGACCCGAACACTCCGCGCTGGATCGAGCTGCACAACGCGGCCCACTCCAAGGTCGTCGGCGCGTGCACCCAGGCCATGAACGACGGGGGCCACTGCTCCGTCTGGAAGAAGATCCGTCACCGCCGCGGGGACCGCATCACCGACCTGACCGCCACCGTCCGCGCCTCGCTGAAGGGGAGCTGACCGCGGATGGCGGGCTCTGCGCGTCCAGGCCCCACGGGGCGGCCTGAGGGTTCCATCCCCCAGCTTCCGCTCGCGGAGCTCGGCCTCGCGGCCCTCGCCCTGACCTGGTCCGCCTGCGCCACGCCTCCGGAGGCCCCCGAGCCCGAGGACCGGCCGATCGACCTGGAGCTCTTCCAGCGCATCCTGGCCGAGGGGCGGATCGAGCCCGCGGTCCTCGAGGAGGACGAGCCGCTCTCCGGAGCGGCTGGGACTCCCGGCGCGCCGCTCCTGCCCGGCCGGAGCGAATCCGCCCCGCTGGTGCCCGCGGACCCGGACACCCCGGGCGCTCCCGTGGAGGGGGACCCTGTGGCTGCTGGAGCCGGCGGTGGTGGCGAGCCGCCTCCTGCCGCTCCTGACGAGGCCTCTCCCGCAGATCCGTTCGACGATCTCGGCTCGCTGATCGCGGACGCCGAGCAGAACGACCCGACACCTATCAACCCCTACCTCGAATTCGGCTCGCAGATCTACGTCTACGAGAACGGGTTCGTGATGAAGCCCTACAGCTTCCCTGCGGGCGTGGGGGAGAAGGCCCTCTCCCTGCTGCAGACCTACGGGGACTTCCCGATCCACGGCGCCGGCACGGACGGCGCGGGCCTGCCCGACCCCGCCGTGGCGCAGCCCGAGGACGCGGTGGTGCTCGACCTGCGCAAGAACTGGTCGGTCGAGGCCTGGTCCGATCCGCGCAAGCCGGGCATGGCCCAGCCCACCGCCGTGACCCTGGGGGACCTCCTCCTCGTGACGGCCCGGCCGGAGGTGCTCTTCGAGGTCGAGCACTTCCTCAAGATCTTCCTCGAGCAGGTCAAGCAGATCGAGATCGAGGCCAAGATCGTGGAGGTCTCCCTCTCCGACCGCTTCGACTACGGCATCAAGCCCCTGAACGGCACGACCCCGATCTTCGGGCTCCCCAACGCCGGCGGGCTCGTGCGCTCGGTGGACTACTCCTTCGGGAACACGGTCAATGGCACCGAGGCGCTGTTCAACGTGGGGGCCGTGTTCGACGGGGTGGAGTTCAACGCGCTGCTGGAGCTGGTCTCCACCGAGGAGCGCGTCGAGATCCAGTCCCACCCGCGGGTCGTGACCCGCGAGGGCGGCCGCGCCGAGATCATCAACACCGAGCAGATCCCGTTCTTCAACGTTCAGAACATCAACGCCAACGGCAACTTCACGACGGCGGTGCAGTACCGGGATGTGGGCG
Organism: Planctomycetota bacterium; assembly: GCA_040265735.1. Taxonomy (GTDB): domain Bacteria; phylum Planctomycetota; class UBA1135; order UBA1135. Next base: position 5,060 of record JBDQFW010000138.1, read on the forward strand.
TCCAGATGTATGTCATCCCCCGCGTTGTGGGTGAGGACACGGTGATCCTGAACATCGACATCGAGGCCTCCGCCCAGTCGGGCACGGCGGTTGCCTTCACCCAGCAGGGCAGCTCCTCCAACAACGCCGTGGTGACGGTGCCGCAGATCGCGAGCCGGCGGGCCACCACCGTGGTTCGCCTCGAGCCCGGGCAGGCCGTCGTCATCGGCGGCCTGATCAGCTCGCGGACCCTCGACCGCGAGAGCAAGGTCCCCTTCTTCGGCGACATCCCCATCGTCGGGAACCTGTTCAAGAGCAAGTTCCAGGAGACGGAGAAGACGAACATCCTCTTCTACATCCGCCCCCGCGTGCTGCAGGGCGGCGACCTGAACGCGGCCTTCGGGGACTGAGCGAGGCCGCTCGATGGCCGGTATGAAGCCGCCACCAGCCCGAGGCGGGGCCCAGGGCTCGGCGAGCCTCCGTGGGAAGGCGCGCATGCTGAGCATCCGTCTAGACCGCGCAGGTCTCTTTGGCCCCGGCTCGCCGGACCAGGGCCCCCCCCAGCGGGATTCGGCCCGCAGGGGCCGTGTCTCGTGCTGATCCACGGGCGGGCCTGGCCGGGCATGACGCGCACCTGCGCGCGCCAAGGCGGGCGGTCAGGCGGAGGGGCTGTTCCGAGTCGGGGCACCGCAGAAAGCGCCCCCCCGCTTTCCGCGAGACCCCCTCACTCTCAGGGCTGTCCCCCTGGCGGGGCTTCCCTCTCCTCGCGCCTACACCTCCAATGAAACCCCTCAAATCCGCCGCCACTCTCGGCGCTGCCTCGCTCTTCCTTGCGGGTCTCGCATCCGCCCAGGGCGCCACTGCGACCCTGGTCGACGGGACCGTGCTCACCCTTGCAGACCCCCTCGTGCCCTTTGGGGTCGAGGGGCCGATCTGGGAGCTCGACCCGCTGTCCCAGACGATCTACGCCAACGGCCGGGCGGTGACGATCGCTGCGACGGTGGACGGCGCTCCCTTGGAGATCGGCGGGACCCGGCACGCCCTCGGCGGAGGCATTACGGCGGCGACCTTTGACGCGCTCCTGGACGAGAACGCCCAGCCCACGGGACGGGACGCCAGTGCGGAGTTCCCTGGCGCGGTGCGCTCCATCCTCGCTTCGGATCGGTTCGCCGCGAACGCCGACCCACGAGTCGTCTCCCGCATCCAGAACCACTTCACCAGCCTCCAGGACGCTCTGGACCTGTCCTTCCCCAATGTGGCCTCCCCGGCGAACGCCCCTGCAGGGCCGCCGAGCTATGCGGGGGGCACCCTGAAGTGCTTCGGGCACATGTACCTCGATGGAGCCGGCAACCCGTACTTCGTGCCGGACACCGAGCTGGTGGTCGAGCTGGCGGAGAATGTCGCGATTGGTCCGCCGAACGATGTGCACCTCGGCGCGGGGCTCGCGGACTCGTACTTCACCGTCGGGGACCTCAAGTGCCATGTGAACACGGACCCCCGCTTCCCGGTGGAGGCCGCAGGCGGCTTCGCACCCGGTGAGCCCTACAAGTTCCTCGAGCAGGTGGCTGCCGGGAACATCCACGACATGGTCGTGATCGGCTACATGGTGGGGGAGGGGCACATGATGGTGATCACCATGGAGTCCGAGGACTTCGTCGATCCCACGACCCCGCCGCAGGTCACGGCCCAGTCGTGGGTCTTCCGCGACGACCGCGACGAGCTGCGCTTCCGCGGGTTCGTCGACAAGCCCCTCGATCTCGCCACGGGCACTCCCTACGACCTGGACATCGTGTTCCTGGACGCCGCCGGCCAGGTCATGTTCCAGCGCCCGGAGGTCTGCATCATCGATCCGTTGACGGGGGTTGGCGAGTACCGGGTGCGCAGCCGCGATGAGATGACCGTGGCGGATGTCTTCGCGATCGAGGCGTTCCTCCACCTGGGCGGCGTGGAGGTTCCCGAGACCCGCAAGCACTGGGACCGCGCCGACGTCGAGTGACGGCCCACAAGCGCCTGCCAAGTGCGGGTCCGCGAGCCCGCCGGAGGTAACTCCGGCGGGCTCGCGCCGTCTCGGTGGCTCCAGGTCCGCGCTCGACCCCCGGGGGCGGGGGGCAGTCAGTCCTTCCCCCTGGCTGTGCCCGCCCTGTGCAGGTCCCTAGGATGGGGAAGATCGGAGCCTGTCCGGCGTCCCCTGTTCCATGAGTCCCCGCGTCCGCCAGGCCCACCCCGACCGCCGGGGCGCGGCCCTGATGCTGTCCTTCCTGGTGCTGATCGTCATTCTGATGATCTGCTACCAGATCGCGCGCACCACGGGCCTCGACCGGAACGAGGCCCAGCGCACGCGGACCCTCACCGCCATGGACTACGCCATCTCCTCGGCGTTCATGCAGGTGGAGGAGGATCTCCTGGCCGATGTCGCCGAGTCCGGTGAGGAGGAGGCCGCAGGAGGTGCGGCCGTGGACCCGTCGCTGATGGGGGGCGGGGACGAGAAGGACCCCGCCGAGGGCGGCGGCACCGGCGCCTCCGACTCTCAGATGGACGCCTGGGCGACGCCCCAGGTCACCCAGATCGGAGGCGAGGACCTGCGTATCTTCGTCGTGGACGAGGACCGCAAGTTCAACATCCTCAACATGCTGGCGGAGGACGAGGAGGAGGCCGAGGAGGCGCTCGAGATCGTCACCCGCATCCTCGACAACTGCCGCGAGGGGACCCTGGCGGATCTCGACCGCAGCGAGGCCAGCGAGATGGCGCGCGCGATGCGGGACCACATGACGCGGCGCAACGACTCCGTGCTGCCGCGGCCCCAGCAGCTGTCCTCGGGGGATGGCGACGAGGAGAGCCAGCGCGAGGCGGATCCGGACGCGCCGGCGATGCCCCTGACCATGCGCGAGTTCGTCGTCCTGGAGCCCTTCCAGGAGCAGCACTTCCGGGACTTCTTCGACCAGGACGGCGAGCGGGTCCACGCCATCGACCAGTTCCTCACGATCTACACCTCGCCCGCGACCTACTCGAGCCCCGACGCCGAGAGCGGCTACGAGGTCAACCTCAACACGGCTCCGCTGGCGGTCCTGAACGGGCTGTTTGACTCGCGCGAGGTGGACACCCGTCTGTGGGACGAGGTTCTGGCCTACCGCAACGAGGCGGAGGAGGTCGATGAGGACGAGGAGGACTACCAGCCGACCTACGACGAGTTCGGTAACGAGGTTCCGCCGCGCAAGTTCTTCGACGACCTGGACGAGCTCGCGGAGCTGCGCAGCTGGGACAATATCGAGGCGGAGGAGCAGGCCCCGATCCTCGAGCGGCTGGTGACGACCAGCAACGTGTTCTCGATCTACGTGGTGGCGCGCAAGCCCCTCGCCAACGAGGAGAACCAGATCCTGCAGTTCCAGAGCCTGAGGGAGCGTGAGGAGTACGAGCGCACAGGGCTCCACCTGGTGCGCGTGGTGCGCCGGGTGGTCTGGCGCCGCGGCGGCGGCGATGGGGGCTCGAGCATGACCCCCCTGGTGCCGTGGGAGGTGCTCGACCACGCCCCGCTGCAGGTGCTCGACTACCCCGAGGATCTGTGACCGCGCGCTCCGCCAAGGCCGGCGACCCCCTGCGGCTGCTGGTGTTCCACCACCTCTTCGCGGCATGCGCCGAGGAGATGGGGGAGAGCCTCATGCGCGCGGCGTTCTCGCCGAACATCCGCGAGCGGCGGGACTTCTCGTGCGCCCTATTCGACGCGCGCGGGGAGGCCGTTGCCCAGGCCGCCCACCTGCCGGTGCACCTGGGCTCGGCGCCTCTCTCCCTGGCCGCGGTGCTGGAGGACCTGGAGCTTGCTCCTGGGGACGTGGCGCTGGTCAACGATCCGTACCGCGGCGGGACGCACCTGCCCGACCTGACCGTGGCCGAGCCCGTGTGGCTCACCCCCGGCGGTGACCCGGACTTCTGGTGCCTGGCCCGAGCACACCACGCGGACATGGGCGGCGCCCACCCCGGCTCCATGGCTCCCGCACGGGACATCCACGGAGAGGGGCTGCGCCTGCCGCCGGTGCGGCTCGTGCGGGGCGGGCAGGTGGACGAGGACCTGCTGCGCGTGTTCCTCGCCAACACCCGCGTCCCCCGCGAGCGGCGCGCCGACCTGCAGGCCCAGCTGGCCGCCTGTCGGGCGGGCTCCCTGCGCCTGAGGGCGCTGGCGGAGGAGCACGGGGCCCGGGAGCTCATCCTGCGAGCGGGGCAGCTCATCGCCTGGACCGAGGCGCGTACCCGCGCGGTGCTCGCGGAGCTGCCCGCCGGCACTGTTGAGGTGGAGGACACTCTCGAGCTGGCCTCGGGCGGGGTGGCGCGCCTGCGGCTCGCATGGAGCCATGGCCCGAGCGGCGCGGTCTTTGACTTCCGCGCCACCGACGACCAGCTGCCCGACCCGGTCAACACGGTGCACGCCGTGGCTCTCTCCGCGGTCCACTACGGGCTGCGCCTGCTCCTGCCCGAAGGGACGCCCACCAACGCGGGGATCGGCCGCTGCGCGACCGTGCGGACGCGCCCGGGCTCCCTGCTCGACGCGGGCTATCCCGCGCCCGTGGCGGCCGGCAATGTCGAGACGAGCCAGCGCGCCGTGGATCTCGTGCTGGCGGCCCTGCGGGCGGTGCTGCCCGACCGGATCCCTGCGGCCTCGAGCGGAACCATGAGCAACCTGACCCTGGGCGCCGGGGACGGGAGCCAGCACCTGCAGGCGCCGCACGAGGCC
>JBDQFW010000139.1:0-9721 GCA_040265735.1 Planctomycetota bacterium
ACACCCTGATCCAAGGCCCCGCGCGGGTAGCGAGCCTCGCCGCGCGCGCCGGGTCCCAGCAGCTCCTCGCCGCATCGCCGCTGCTCGCGCTGCAGCAGGACTTCGAGGTGGGGGAGGCGTACCGGACCTGGTTCATGATCCAGACCGAGTCCCTCCCGACCGGAGCCCAGCTCGTGGCCGATCCGTACCGCCGGATCACCTGGTGCGTCGGGGATGGGCCGAGCGAGACCTTCGTCCGCGAGCGCAAGCAGGCCTGGGCCAACGAGCCCGCTGGTGCGCCGGTGGCCGTCGAGCGGGCGGAGGAGGTCTTGGCTGACGCCCGCGAGGAGGGCGTCATGGCGTGGGTCCCCGATCCGCTGGCCGTCATGCGCCTGGTCGAGGAGGCCACCGGCGAGCCGAGCCCGCCCTGGCTCCCGCACGGCTCCGAGCTCGCGCCGGCTCCCGAGGCGAGCCGCGCGGCGCGTCCGGACGCCCCCGTCGCAGCCTCCACCGAGATCGCGATGCAGGGCGTGGTCGGAGCCGCACCCGTGATCACCGGGCACACCCTCCTCATGGACGAGCCCATGGACGTAGCCAGCGTGTTCGCCGAGGGCGTGCTCTGGGCCGACCAGGTTGGCCTCGACGGGGTCGCTGGCAGCCCGATCCTCTGGTCGCGGTCCCAGGGCCTCGTGCCTGAGGATGCAGCAGGGCCGGCGCCCGAGCCCGAGATCCCCGTGGTGGGGACCCTGCGCCGCATCGACACCGACACCTGGCTCGGGGAGACGCCCCCTGCCGAGCTCTTCGAGGGCTCCGAGCGTGTCGCGACCCCGAGGGTCGGCGCGGTGCGCGTGATCATGCTGAGCGGCGAGCTGTTCGAGGGGCGCCTGGAGGCCGTCGGCCAGGGCCGCATCTGGCTGCGCACCAGCCTCGGCGCCCTGAGCCTCGAGACCCAGCGCACCGACCGAGTGGAGCGCATCGACCCCGCCCAGGTCGCGACCTCGGGTCAGGAGAGCCGCGAGCACGACTACGCCGGCAAGCCGCGCGTGCGCGTGGTGGCCCCCGGGGGCGTATTCAGCGGGCGCCTCCTTCGCCAGGAGGGGGACGCGATCACCCTCTGGGAGGACGGCGGCTATCGGATCACCCTGCACGGAGCGCGACTGGAGGACCCGGAGGAAGGGGCCCCGGTGAGCCTGCGCAGGGCCGAGGACTGAGCGACCCGGCGCCCGCTGTCACCAGGATCTTTCCTCGGGCGAGCGAGGTGGGGCCTCAGGGGTTGCCCCGGTGGCTCGTGGGGCTAGCGTGGGGGTCGTGCAGCACGCCCCCCTCTCCACCTCGCGCTCACAGGCCCCCGGCGGGCCGCGCTCCCGACCGGCGGCCCTGAGCCGCGCGCTGGCGGCGCCCCTCGTGCTCCTCGTGCTGGCCGGCCTGGCCCTGGCGGCGGACGACGAGATCCTGAAGGACTTCCGCAAGTACTTCCGGAAGTACAAGGACAGCGCCTCGCGGGTGGAGGCCGTGCTGGCCCTGGAGGGCGTCCCGGATGTCGCTCTGGTCGATGTCCTCGAGCCCGTCCTCCGCGACAAGGACGGGGCGGTCGTGAGCGCCGCCGTGCGCGTGCTGAGCGGCTGCACCGAGCCGGCCCAGGTCACCGCCCTCCTCACGCTCCTCGAGGAGTCGCGCAAGGAGGAGGTCCAGCTCGGCCTGCTCCGGGTGCTGGCCGCGGGCTCCATCGCGCACGATGGAGCCGCCGTCACGGCCCTGCTCGAGGCGCGCAGCTGGGAGGTGCGACGCCGCGCGATCCAGGCGCTCGTCGCAACCGCCCGCCCCGAGCATGCGGCCGCACTGGTCCCCCTCTGCGACGACGGCGAGATCGCCGTGCGCTGCGCGGCTCTGGATGGCCTCGCCGCCCTCGGGAGCGACGCCGTGCGCGAGCCGGCGGGACGCCTCCTCGCCGACGAGGCCTGGCAGGTCCGCGCCAGCGCCATCGCCGCCCTGGGCCAGGTACGCCACAGGGACAGCGTGCCCCTGCTCATCGAGCGCCTCAAGGCGGAGGAGGGGCGCCTGGCCGACGACTGCGTGGCGGCGCTCGAGCAGCTGACCGCGCGTGAGTTCGGCCTGCGCATCGAGCTCTGGGAGAAGTTCTGGAGCACCTTCAAGGACCGCTACCAGATCCCGACGGATGCGCAGCTGGCCGAGCTCGCCAAGCGCAAGGCGGAGAACGCGGCCCTCTACAAGCCGCAGCCCGGCGAGGCGACCACCTACCACGGCATCCAGACCAAGAGTCGCAAGGTGCTGTTCGTGATCGATGTCTCCGGCTCGATGGAGAGCGAGGTGGTGGAGAAGGACCGCTTCGCTGACGGCGGCTACCCGTCGTACTCCCGCATGGACATCGTCAAGACCGAGCTGGCACGCACGGTCGAGGGGCTTGGCGAGGAGACCTGGTTCAACATCCTCTCCTTCGCCACGGACGTGGACCCGTGGAAGAAGTCGCTCGTGAAGGCCAATGTGCTCTCGAAGTCCAGCGCCGGCGACTGGACCGGCCGGCTCGAGCCGATCGGCGGGGCGAGCAAGCAGGACCTGGCCGCCGTGGGCCTTGTGGGCGCCGCCAACCTGGACAAGGGGCGCACCAACACCTGGGGCGCACTGGCCTGGGCCCTCGCCATCGACGACCAGGCAAAGAAGGATCCCTACCTCCTCGAGGTGGACACCGTCTTCTTCCTCTCCGACGGGCGCCCGACCCACGGTGAGATCGTCGACATCGAGGACATCCTGAAGGGCGTCAAGGAGGCCAACGAGCTGCGCAAGGTGGTGGTCCACACCATCGCCATTGGCGAGTTCCAGAAGACCTTCATGAAGCGCCTGGCGGAGGAGAACGGCGGGGTCTTCGTGGACCTGGGCCGCTGATGGGGCTGGCGGCGCCCTCCCGCGCCCCGGTCCGAGAGCCCGGATCCGTTCCCGGTTGACGGAGGGGGGGGAGCGGCCTACTCTTCCCGCGCCTCGGGGTGTGGCTCAGCTTGGTAGAGCGCTGCGTTCGGGACGCAGAGGTCGGAGGTTCAAATCCTCTCACCCCGACCACCCTCCACGGGATCGCTCCCGTGGATCCGCTCTGGACTCCCGATCCAGTGCAGGCGCCCCCACGGGCGCGCCGGAGCCCGATCGGGCCCGGGCGGGCCTGCGCCCGCCAGAGGCCAGTTCTTCTCCGGTCCCCCCGCCCACGGGAGTGAGCAGCCAAGGCTCGCATTCGCCGGTGGGGGTTCGGCATCCTTCGGGCCCGCCGCCCTCGCTCGCGAGGTCGCAGGCCCGGTCCCCGGCGGCTTGAGCCGCCTATCCCCCCAGGGACCCTTCGCTCCCCTCGTGGTGAGCGTCTCCCCATGACTCAGTCCTCATCCGACCCGGACGCCTTCGGCGCCAATGTCGACACCACGGCCTCCGAGGCCGCTCCGCGCAGGCGTCGCCGCACCCGCAGCTCGCGCAGCGGCAGCGGCGAGGGCGAGGGTGACGCACCCAGTAAGGCCTCGTCCACGGACTCGGACGCACCGGCCGAGGACGGGGCCCCCGGCGGTGGCTCGCGTTCGCGTTCGAGGCGCAAGCCTGCTGGGGATCGTGAGGCCGCCGGGGACGGTGAATCTGCCGGTGGCCGTGAACCTTCCGGTGGCCGTGAGGCCTCCGGTGACGGTGAATCTGCCGATTCGGGCGAGGGCGACTCCGAGGACGGCGGCCGCCGGAGGCGACGCCGGCGACGCCGGCGTCGCGGGACGCGCCCCGAGGGTGAGGAGGACGGCGCGCTCGCCGGGGAGGTCTCCGAGGAGCGTGAGGCCCCCGAGCCGGAGGAGGACTCCGAGGGCCGGCGCCAGGCGGAGGATCCGCGCTCCGGGCGGCAGCCGGTCGAGGGTGAGGGCATGCTGTTTCTCGACCGGGGCGGCATCGCGACCCTGCGCCCCCTGGACCGGATCGGTCACCCGACCAAGCAGGATGTCTTCGTGCCGAAGCACCTGATCCAGAAGGAGAAGCTGCGCGAGGGCATGGTCGTGCGTGGGCGGTTCTCCCGCGGCCAGAAGCACAAGTTCCAGCTGGCGGAGGTCCTCGAGGTCGACGGCAAGCCCTCCAAGGCGTGGAAGAACGCCCCGGGCTTCAAGGCCCTGACCTCGATCGACCCGGACTTCCACTACGCAGTGGGGGACGCGCTGGACGACACCTCCATGCGGATCGTCGACCTTATCGCGCCGATCGGGCGCGGCCAGCGCGGGCTGCTCGTGGCCCCTCCGCGCAGCGGCAAGACGACCATCCTGCGGACCTTTGCGCGCGGCATTGAGCAGACCTTCCCGGATGTGCACCTCTTCGTGCTGCTCATCGACGAGCGCCCCGAGGAAGCGACCGAGTGGAGCCGGAGCCTCGAGACCGGGCAGGTATTTGCCTCAACGGCAGACGAGACGCCCAAGCACCACATCCAGCTGGCGGAGTCGGTCTGGAAGCGCTGCTGCCGACTGGTTGAGATGGGCGAGGAGGTGGTCCTCCTGATCGACTCGCTCACGCGCCTTGCGCGGGCCTACAACAACCAGCTGGGCAGCGGGAAGACCATGAGCGGGGGCCTCGACAGCCGCGCCATGGAGCATCCGCGCAAGCTGTTCGGCAGCGCGCGCAACACCGAGCGCGCGGGCAGCCTGACCATCCTCGGAACGATCCTCGTGGACACCGGGTCGCGCATGGACCAGCTTGTGTTCGAGGAGTTCAAGGGGACCGGCAACATGGAGCTCGTCCTCAATCGTCGCCTCGCCGACCGGCGCATCTTCCCGGCCATCGACGTGGAGAAGTCCGGTACGCGCAAGGAGGAGAAGCTCGTGGGCCTCAAGCGCCTGCAGCAGATCCACGTGCTGCGCCGCGTCATGGCGCGGCTGCACTTCGCCGAGGCCATGGAGATGCTCATCACGCGGCTGGACGAGGTGAAGAAGACCGACGACTTCCTGTCGCGCTTCACCGTCGACCCCGAGGCGTGACGCCCGCGGGGGCGTCTGCGGCGTTGCTCGAGGAGCGCTCCGCCCCAGGCCCCCCGCCGCTCCAGGCCGCTGGCCCACCGCGCACTCGGCCGCGCCTCGCTAGACTCTGAGACGATGGCCCGGGGCGTGCAGGCATGACGAGCGGGGAGGACCCGGCAGGGGACCCCGCAACGCGGCCCCTTGCGCTCCCTCGCAGGCGCCCCCTCCGGCGGGCGGAGAACATCTACGACCTGCCGTCGATCCCGGGCTATCGGCTCGAGGGCGTGCTCGGCACCGGCGCCACCGGGACGGTCTACAGCGCCATCCAGGAGGCGGTCGATCGGCCGGTGGCGATCAAGTTCCTGCACCCCGAGCTGTGCACCAATCCTCGCACGATCGCTCGCCTGCAGCGTGAGGCGCGAGTCACGGCGCGGCTTGGGCACCCCGGCATCGTCACGGCGATCGACATGGGGGAGACCGCCGGCCGCTGGTGGTACGCCATGGAGCTCGTGGAGGGGATCTCCCTCGGGGAGCGGGTCGCTGAGCGTGGCCCCCTGGGGGAGCGCGAGGCCATTCGCCTGTTCGTGCCCCTGGTGGACGCCCTGCGCCACTGCCACGAGATGGGCGTGGTCCACCGCGATGTGAAGCCGGCCAACATCCTGGTGGACGAGTCGGGGCGCGCGCGCCTGGCGGACCTCGGCCTCGCCTGGGCCGAGGTGGACCCGCGCGTGACCGGAGAGGACGGGGCCCTGGGGACGCCCCACTACATGTCCCCCGAGCACGCCAAGGACGCGGCCAGCGTGGACCAGCGCTCGGACCTCTGGTCCCTCGGCGCGACGCTCTTCCACGCCCTGACTGGCCGGCCGCCCTTCGTCGGGCGCAGCGCTGCCGAGGTCCTCGCCGGGGTCCTCCACCAGCGCATCCCCGACCCGCGTAGCCTCGCGCCGCACCTCTCGCGCGGGATGGCGCTCGTGCTGCGCAAGTGCCTGACCCGGGAGCCGGGCAAGCGCTACCCCGACGCCCTGGCCCTGCTGAAGGACCTCGAGCGCCTGCGCGAGCGGCGCGCTCCGCGGGTGCGCGCGGCGGATCTGGACCCCGTGGCTTCGGGGCAGGGGCGCCCGTGGCTCGCTGGGCTGAAGGCCGCGGCCCTGATCGCGGTTGGCGCTGGAGCGGTTCTCGCCTGGCGCGGGTGGGGGACCCCCGCCTCTCCGGCCGGCGCCGCGGAGCCCTGGCCGCCGCTCGAGCAGCTGGCTGCTGACCTCGCCGGGGCCGAGGTGCCCCTGCGTGAGCTCGACGAGCGCCTGACCCTGATGCAGCGCGGCGGGAGCGAGGCGGCCCTCCCTGCCGACCAGCGCCCGCGCGCGGGGGAGCTCCGCCTGCTGTGGGGCGAGCGGCTTGCGGCCGAGGTCGCTGCCGGCCTCGGCGCCCTGGAGGCGCGCCTTGGCGTGGCCCTGGAGCGCGCGGACTTGCGCCTCGCCACGCGCGTGCTGGAGGAGGAGTGGCCGGCGGACCTGGAGGCGCGCACGGGCTACCGCCTCCCCGAGCAGTGGCCCCCGAGCTTCACGGGGGCGGGCGCGGCGCGCGCGCGCCTCGATTCCCAGCGCGAGCGCGTCCGCGCGGCGGGCGCGGCCTGGGTGGAGTCCGCCAGCCGCGCCCTCGAGCGCCACCGCAGCGAGGTTCGCCTCCCGGGAGCCTTGCGCCTCGCGGAGGCCGGGTCCTATCGCAGCGCCCTCGCGAGCCTCGGCGCGCCCGAGGTCGAGTGGCTGGGGCTCGCGGGCGTCGACCGCAGCGCCGTCCCGGTCGAGCTGGTCGACGAGGCGCTCTCCTCGTCGGCACTCGAGGCCGCGCTCGCCTCGGACCGAGAGTACCTGCGCTCGCGCTGGAGGTCGGAGGATGCGGAGCTCGTGGCGCGGGTCCTGGGCGAGGAGCAGCGGGCCCTCAGCGAACTGGTCGGCGGCCGCCTCGGCGTGCTCGAGGCCTTCGAGCGGGCGTGGGGTGAGCTGCTCGCGGAGCGTGGGATCCGCCAGGAGGAGGTGCCTGAGGGGGAGGCTTGGCGCTCCTTCGCCGTTCACGCCCGCGTGCTCGAGCGCCTGCGCACGGAGCAGGCCGATGAGCGCGTCCTGCGCTCGCGCTCCCTGTACGAAGACGACCTGGCGCGGGTCGAGGAACTCGCGCGGGATCGGCGCTACGCAGACGCCGTCCTGCTCTGGGAGGCGGAGCTCGCGGCGCCCCTGCTCTCGAGCGTGCATCCGGAGATCGAGGACCGCCTGCACGAGGCGCGCGCCTGCGCCTCCGCCGTCGCGGCCGCCACCGCCCTGCTCGAGCGCGGCGGCACGCGCACCTTGAGCCTGCGCGGCCTCGAGGCGCGCGGGGCGGTCGAACCCCTCGGCGAGCAGGGTGGGGGCGCGTTCCTGCTGCGGGTAGGCGGAGAGGCCCAGGGCTTCGCCGTCCGCCGGACTGCCGATGGCGTGGACCTTCCCCTCCTCCCCGTGCAGGACCTTGTGACCCTCGTGGACGAGGCCAGCGGGACTCCGCCCGGCGAGCCAAGCTGGTTCGTTCCCGTCCTCCTGCTGCTGGCGGAGGGCGAGGCCCAGGCGGCGCGCCAGCGCCTCGCGGCCTCGCCGCCGCAGGCCGCGGAGGCCGCGCACCTCGTGGCGCTGCGGGAGCGCGTGCGTCTCGAGGCGGAGGTGCGCAGTGCGGCCCTGGCTCGTGAGCGCGACCGGTTCCTCGTGCGCCTGCAGGGCCTCCGGCAGGAGCTCCTTGCGGGTGTCCCGCCCGCGGAGCTGGGCCAGCGCCTGGAGGCTCTGGCGCGCGCCTTCGACGGCGTGCTGGGGGACGAGCAGAGCGCGGCGCTCGAGGCCCTGCGGCGAGAGCTCTCTCCCGGCCCTGCGCCCGTAGCGCCGGCGGCTGGGGCGCAGGCCTTCGAAGCGGCGGTTCGCGAGCAGCTGCCCGATGGACGCCTGCGGCTGACCCTCGATCCGACCCTCTCCTCGGGGGCCGGCTGGGAGCCGGGGCTCTGGCGCGCGCGCCCCGGGGGCCTGACCCTGGCAGCCCCGCTGCCAGGGCGCACGGCCTTCGAGGCCCGCGCCGGCGCGGCGGTTCTCGACCTGGGGACCCTCTTCGACCCGGCGGGCGGCCTGCGGCTGCGTTGGGTCCTCGAACGCCTGGAGCCCTTCCAGGAGGAGACGCTCGTGGCGCTGTCCGCCGGCGACCGTCACCTGGTGCTTCGCGGCCAGGACGCGGACCCCGAGGTGCGCCTCCTGACGGGGCCCCTGCCCCAGGCCTGGGCCGGACTGGACCCTGGCGCCTCCACCCCTCGCGGCCGCTTCGACGGGCTCCCGCGCACCCAGCCCCTGGAGCTCGAGGCGCTCCTGGAGCCGGGCACCCTCGCAGTGGAGGAGCTTCGGATCGACGGCCGGAAGGTCCCGCTCTCCGGACGCCGTTCCTCGGTCGAGGCGCCGGGAACGCTGGAGCTTGCGATTCGCTCTCTCGGCCCCATGCGGGTGACGAGGCTCGTGGTTGAGGGAGTCCTTGCGCTGAGGACCCCGGCCGAGGGCACCCTGCGGGCCGCGGACCGCTAGGGGCTCTCTGGCCCGTCGAGTTCGCCCTTCCCGGAGGTCTTGCTGTCGCCCTGGGCGACAGGGCCTTCGCCCAGGGCGACAGTGCTACCGCCGCGGGCGACAGTGCCATACCGCCGGGCGACCTCGGTCAGGGCCTGCCGCCGGTCGGTCTCGAGGGCCGCGGAGCCCTCCGCTACGGCGTCGAGGATCCAGTCGAGCGGCACTCCGAGCCGCGCCGCGCCGCGGGCGTGGCTGGCGAGCTGACGCTCGAGGTCCGAGGCCGCAAGGCACGCCACGGCGAGCACCTCGCGCGCCGCGGGCTCGAGTCCAGGCCGGGAGAGGACCCCGGCGTAGGCGTGCTCGAGGACCACCCGGGCCATCCCGGGGTGGGCGGTGCGAAGGGCCTCCTGCACGGCAGCGGCCGCGTCCCCGTAGAGGGCCTGGAAGAGCGCCTGCCCGCGGGCGTCGTCACGGCCGTCGGCAGGCTCGTGCTCCTCCCGAGCGGGAACCCCGAGGCCGCCTGCGGCCTGCAGAACGGCGCAGGCCTCGACCGTTCTCGGGATGCCTGCGAAGAGGTGCAGCTGGAGGAGAGCCTCACGCCAGCGCCGGTCGGGCCCCTCGGGTCCCGCCTGGGCGCGCACCTCGCGCAGGGCGCTCCAGTCGCCCCGGCAGCCGGCGACCGACAGACGCACGAGCTGGAGCAGGTCCGCGGGCAGGCTCATGCGCGGAGGAAAGACCCGATGCGCCGGCCGAGGCGCACCACCGAGCCCGGCGCGAGGGACGGGTCGGGGTCCAGGACCCCTGGAGGGGCCACGAGGATCACCGTTGAGCCCAGCTCGAAGCGGCCAAGCTCCTCGCCCGCGGCGCGCTCGAGGGGCGGCGCCAGGGTGCCGGCCTCGTCCGGGCGCAGGTCGCGGACGATGAGCCGGGCAACATTCAGGGCCGCGACCAGGACGAACAGGAGCGGGCCGTGGGCCGTCTCGAGGCGCAGGACGCAGCGCTCGTTGATGGGCAGGACGAGCCGGCGGTCCAGGACCTTGGGCGCCACCGAGAGGCAGTGTCCGCGCACCCAGCGGGCCTCGCTGATCGACGCGGCGCAGGGGCTGTGGATGCGGTGGTAGTCGCTGGGGGAGAGGTAGAGGGTCATGGCACAGCCCCCCTCCAGGTCGATGTCCTCCCCAACCCCGGCGAGGAGCTGCCGCACGGCGTAGG
>JBDQFW010000140.1:0-9714 GCA_040265735.1 Planctomycetota bacterium
GGGGGGGGGCGTCCCGGTGGGGGGCGAGACGAGGGTCTACCTCTCGACCGAGCTGCGCGGGCCCCTCTTCACGCCCCCGATCCCGGGGACCAGCCAGCACCGCTAGCTCTTCCGCGGCGCTGGCTGGTCCCCGGGATCGGGGTCGTGAAGAGGGGCCAGCGCAGCTCGGTCGAGAGGTAGACCATCGACTCGCCCCCCACGGGGACGCCCCCGACCGTGGGTCCCACGCCACGGAAGTCGAACCCCCGCATGCGCTGAGAGCCTCCCAGGAAGAAGCGTTCCGCGTAGTGGGTCTGGTCCTGGTCGCCGTAGGGCGCGGCGATCCCGAGGTTCGCCTCCACCAGGAGGACTGGATCCAGGTCGTCCCCCAGGACGTCCAGCTCGAAGTAGCGCTCGCCCCGCAGGTCCAGCTGCACCTGCTTCTGGTCGCCCCCGAGGGGACCCCCGTAGACCGTGAACTCCCCGTAGGCATAGGTGCCACTGCGCGGGAAGCGCCGGTTGTCGAGCTGGCTCCAGGAGAGCCGCGTGCTGAGCCCCTGGAAGGTCGTCGGGTCGGTGGAGTCGGTCAGGGTCGTGGGCAGCGGGCCAGAGCTGAGGTCCCGGAGCTGCAGCTCCTGCCAAATCGCGCCGAAGCGCAGGGACAGGTCGCCCTGGTCGAAGAGGCGGCTGCCCTCCAGCCGCACCCGTGTGCGGTCCTCCCTGTGGGAGGTGAACAGGCGCACCCGGCTGGTGGCCTCGAACGCTCCTCCCCAGCGGTTGAAGTGGTCGCTGAACAGGTCCGGGTGCCTGTAGGCCACCCGCCAGTAGCTGATCTGGTTGCCGGGGGAGAGGTCGAACGCAACCGACTCACCGTTCCCGTGGAGCGCCTCCTTGCGGTACACCTCCCCCGGCATCGAGAGCAGCCCGCTGGGCGGCGCGCCCGTGTCGAAGTTCGTGTGGCTCACCGAGAGCAGACCCACGAGGCCGCTATCGGAGGCCACCCCGCCGGACAGCTGGAAGTCGACCACGCGCCCCTCCTCCACGACGAACTCGAGGTCCACCTCGTCGGGGCTACCGTCCACCTCACGGAACTGGAAGCGCGGGGGCCGGTGACTCGGATCCTGCGGGTCGAGGAAGTACCCCGTGCCAAGGACGCGCGAGAGGGAGCGTTGGATGAGGGCGAGGTCGGCGACCTCTCCCGGCAGCATCCCGATCTCCCGGCGGATGACCTTGTCGCGGGTGTGGACGTTGCCCTCGATCTCGACGTGGCGAATCCGTCTCGGCCGGCCCTGGATCACCTTCACGGTGAGGTGGACCTCGGCCTTCGAGGGGTCCAGGACCTCCTCAACCTTGAGGACGCGGAAGCCGCCTGACGAGGCCGGGTCCACGAACATCGAGGCGTCCAGATAGCCGCGCTCGCCGTAGAAGCGACGCAGGGCCTCGCGGTCGGAGGCCCGGCGCGCGGCGTCGTACGGCTCGCCCGGCGCCAGGACGAAGGACTCGAGCAGCTCCTCCTCCGGGAACAGGAAGTCCACGGGCTGCTCCATCGGCTCCCCGTCGGGCCCCTCGACCAGCTCTACGGCCTGCAGCTCGAGCGAACCCACGCGGTACTGAGGGCCCTCGTCCACATGGATCCGAACGCGGACACGGTTGCGCTCGTCGTTGTACTCGAGGGCGTCCACGTGCACCTCCGCGTCGAGCCAGCCCCCGTCGCGGTAGACCTGGCGCATGGCGATCAGGTCCGCTCGCAGGTCCTCCTCAACGAAGACCGAGCCGAACCAGGAGAACAGACCGCGCCCCTCGACCTGGGGATCGGCCATCTGACGCAGGCCCCCCTTCCAGAACAGGAACCCCGTGTCCGGCAGGCTCTCGTTGCCCACGATCTCGACATCCACGCAGCGCACCCGCGGCCCCTCGCGGACCACGAACACCAGGTCGCGCACGCGCTGGCCGGGGATCGGATCGGAGGCGACCCACTCGACCTCGACCCACGCGTAGCCCTCGCTGCGGTAGCCGTTGACCAGGGCCTGCACGACCCCGTCGGCCTCGTGGATGTACAGCTCGCTCCGCCCGGTCAGCCGGGACCACTCGCGCAGCTTCTCCTCGTCGTAGCTGTCGTTCCCGACGAAGCGCGGCTCGAGATCCACCTCGAACTCGAGGATCCGCACCTCGAGGCGCACCCCGCCCTCGACCTCGACCGGACGAATCTCCTGCACGAAGAGCCCGTAGTCCCGGAAGAGCGCAGCGACGCGCTGCTCGCGGACCATGGGGCGCAGGCGCTCCCCGGTCCGGAGCCCGAGCGCCTCTTGGACGACCTCGGGGGCGAAGGAGCTGAGCCCCTCGAACACCACCTCCTGGACGACCGGGCCATCCGGCAGCTGGGGCACGGCTGAGCGCGCCATGTCCGCGGTGAGCAGCGCCGTGGAGACGGCGAACAGGAGGCCAACAGCCAGCTCCAGGAGTCGAGTGCGCATGGGATGAGCCTTCGCTCGCGGCGATCAGAGCTGGATGGTCTCCACCGTGGAGGGCTCGAGGTTCTCGAAGCGCAGGATGGAGCCCCGGAACTGCAGGCTCACCGCGCCCGTCGGGCCATTGCGCTGCTTGGCGACGATGACCTCCGCGCGCCCCTTGTTCTCCTCGGTCTGGCCGTAGTACTCGGCCCTGTAGAGCAGCATGACGACGTCGGCGTCCTGCTCGATCGAGCCGGATTCCCGCAGGTCGGAGAGCTGGGGGCGCTTGTCCTCTCGGGACTCGACCGCGCGAGACAGCTGGGAGAGGGCGATCACCGGCACCTCGAGCTCGCGGGCCAGCTCCTTCAGGGAGCGGGAGATGACGCTGATCTCCTGCTGACGACTCTCGGCCTTGGCGCTGATCAGCTGCAGGTAGTCGATCACGATCATGTCGAGGCCGCCCTTCTGCTTCGCCCGGCGCGCGCGGCTGCGGATGGCCATGATGGACAGGCCCGGCGTGTCGTCGATCAGGAGGCGCGAGCCCTGGAGCTCGCCGGCGGCCGTCGTGAGGTCCGTGTAGGAGGACGGGTCGATCTTGCCCGAGCGCAGCCGGTGCGCATCGACCCGCGCCCGTGAGCAGAGCATCCGCTGGACGATGGAGAGGCTGCCCATCTCCAGGCTGAAGAAGAGCACCGTCGCATCGCGCTGCAGGTGCTCGGCCCGGTTCATCACCGCGTGCTCCATGAGGTTCAGCACGAAGGCGGTCTTTCCCATGGAGGGACGGGCGGCGATAATCGTCATCTCGCCCGAGTTGAACCCGCCGAGCATGTCGTCCAGGTCGTAGAAGCCGCTGGCGATCCCGGTGAGGGCCCCACGCCCCGACTGAGCGTCGATCTTCTTGAAGGCCTCCTTGATCACGAGGCCGATGTCCTGGGCCCCGCTGCGGTCCCGCCCGCCAGAGACGCCGAAGATGCGGTGCTCGCTGTCGTCCAGGAGCTTCTGGACGCTCTCGGAGTCGGGCGCGGTCTTGTAGGCCTCCTCGATCACCGTCCCGGCCTCGTGGATCAGCCAGCGAAGCTGGGCATGCTGGGCCACGAGCTCGGCGTGGTGCGCCGCGAAGGACGCGTTGGGCGCGCTGCTGAGGAGCTCCGCTAGATAGGCCACGCCCCCCACGTCTCCCAGCTGCCCCTGGCTGGTGAGGTAGCTCTTCATGGAGACCACGTCGAGCGCGAGCCCCTTGTCTTGCAGGTGCAGGAGCGCCTTGTAGACCAGGGCGTGACGACGCTCGAAGAAGTCGTCCTCGGAGAGGATCGGCTCGAGCTCGGGCAGGCGGTCGGGGGCCTGGAGCAGGGCCCCCAGGACCATGCGCTCGGCGTCCACGTCGTGGGGCGCGCGCCGCATTCCGGACAGCTGCCGTCCGTCGTCGTCCGCGTAGTCTCCGTCCACGGGCGCAGGATACGCCAGCGGCCCGGTCGATGGAACGCGGAGGGCGGACATCGCTCTCCTCACGGAGCGCGGCGGGGGCAGCCGCGCACAGGCCCCAACGCAAGGCGCCCCCCCGCGGCCTTGACCGCGGAGGGGCGCCTTCTGGGGTCCGGAATCAGGCCTCGGCCTGAACCTGGACGGTGATCTCGGCGCTGAGATCCGCGAACAGGTGGACCTCCACCTTGTGCTCGCCAACGGCCTTGAGGGGGTGCTCGAGGCGCACCTTGCCCTCCTCGATCTCGACCCCGGCGGCGGTGCACAGCTCCGCGATGCGCGCAGCGTTGACCGACCCGTAGAGGTGACCCTCGGCGTCAGCCTTCTCGACCGTGGTGACCACGAGCGCGTTGAGGGCCTCGGCGACCGAGGCGAGGGACTCGCGGTGAGCGGCCTCCTCGGCGTCGATGCGCGCAGCCCGACGGGCGATCACGCGGCGGTTCTCATCCGTGGCGGGCACGGCGAACTTCTTCGGGAAGAGGAAGTTGCGGGCGTAGCCGGAGCGGACGCTGACGACATCGCCGCAGCGGCCGAGGGTGTCCACATGCTCCCGGAGGAGGACTTCGATGTTCTTAGCCATGCTGGAGACTCCGGGTCAGGCGACGAAGGGAAGGAGGGCCAGGTGACGGGCCCGCTTGATGGCCTGCTTGAGCTGCTTCTGGCACTGGGCGCAGAAGCCCGAGCGGCGACGGGAGACGATCTGGCCCTGGGGGGTCAGGAACTTCCCGAGGTACTCGAGGTCCTTGTAGTCGATCTTCGGATCGTCGCAGTTCCGGCTGGCGATGCCGGGGGTCTTCTTCTGGATGGCCATGGATCAGCCCTCCTGGCCGCTCTCGGCCTTCTCGGTGGTCTCCTCAGCAGGAGCGGGTGCGTCCTCGGCAGCAGGCGCGGACTCGTCAGCGGCAGGGGCGGCCTCTGCCTCCCCCTCCTTCGCCTCGTCCGAGGACTCCTCGGAGCCCTCTGCAGCAGCCTCTTCGGTGCTCTCGGCAGCGGCCTCTTCGGCCTCTTCCTGCTCGAACTCGTTGAACGGGCTCGGCGGCTCGGGGTCTTGGGGCGGCTCGGGAACGACGTACTCCTCGCCATCCTCCTCAGCGGCCAGGGCGGCTTCCCCCTCGGGAAGCTCCTCAACGGCGGTGAAGAGGTAGCGCAGGATGCGCTCGTTCAGGTCGAAGTCGCGGCGCATGGCCTCGGAGTTCCCCTCGGGGAGCTCGAAGTAGGCCAGGTAGTAGGTCGCACGCTGGCGGCCGGCGATGGGGTAGGCCAGCGCACGCTCGTCCCAGCGGCGGGCGCTGTGGACCGTGGCCCCGTACTTGGTGAGGGTGTCGGTGACGAGGGCCTTCGCCTGTCGCCAGTCAGCGCGGACAACATCGTTGTCCACGAGCACCATGCCTTCGTAGATCTGTCCCAATGGGTTCTCCTTACTTGTCGTGGGTGTGCAGCTGACCTCCGGACGGGCGCCCGGCTGTCAAGGGTTCCAGCGGCTGTGGAACCGCGTCATGCATGCCGAGAGGTCGTCGGTCGTGAGCCAGTCGAGGAGGGCCTCGGCTGCCTCACGCACGCTGATCTCGGCCTCCACCCGCTCCTGATCGGAGAAGGGAGAGAGCACATGACGCGCCGCGTCGGTTCCTGAGCGCCCGATCCCCACCCTGAGGCGGGGAAACCGATCGGTGCCCAGGTGCTCGATGATGGATCGCATGCCGTTCTGCCCGCCATGCCCGCCGTGAGGGCGGATGCGCAGGCGCCCGAGCTCGAGGTCCAGGTCGTCGTAGACGACCATGACCTCGGGGGCTCCCTCGCGAGGAGGCTGCTCGCCCTCCTCGGCGCCAGCGTCGGGCGTGCTCTCGCCGCGCGCGAAGCGCAGCAGCGGAGCGACCGCCTCGCCGGAGCGGTTCATGAAGGTGGTCGGCTTGACCAGGAGCGCGTCGTGCTCGGGGGCGTGAGCCCACTCGAAGCGCCGACTCCCGGAGTAGCCGTCGAGCTTGGATGCGGATCGAAAGAACAGGCCGAGTTCCTCCGCCAGGGCGTCCACGGCGTGAAAGCCGATGTTGTGACGCGTCCAGCGGTACTCGGGTCCGGGATTGCCCAGGCCAACGACGAGGCGGGTCATGGGGTCCTCCGGAGCCCCCTCGGGCGACCGAGAGGGCGGAAGAGTGTACTGACGGGCCAGCGGGGGGCCACCCCCGCTGGCCCGAAGGCGGCCTCAGGCCTCCTCGGAGCCCTCGGCCTCTTCGCCCTCGGCGGGCGCAGGGGCGGCGGCCTTGGCCTCGACGATGGTCAGGACGGCCTCGTTGCGGGCGGCCTCGGCCTCGGAGAGGGTCACGCCGTCCGGCAGGGTCAGGTCGCTGGCGTGGAGCTGCGTGCCGGGCTCCAGGCTTCCGACCTGGATCTCGATCGCGTCCGGGATGTCCTTCGGCAGGCAGTTGACCTCGACCGAGTCCATCGACTGGTTCAGGGTGCCCTGGGCGGTGCCGGTCACGCTGATCGAGACGCGGACATCCGAGCGCTGGCCGCGGATGACGCCCTTGAAGTCCACGTGGTTCACAACCGAGCCCATGGAGTCGAACTGGATCTCGCGGATCACGGCGGACTTGACGTCCCCGGCGATGTCCAGGTCGAACAGGCTGGCCTCGCTCCGGCGGGCCGCAGAGAAGGCGGCCTCGTCGATGCTGAAGTGGCAGAGGGCTCCATCGCGCCCCTCGAACTGGAGGCTGGCGGGGATGCGACCGGCCGCGCGCAGGGCGCGGGCGGAGCGGGAGCCGAGGGTCTCGCGCGCCTCGGTGGCGAGCTTCGCTTCGTGGTGGGACGTGGACATGGGGTATTCCTGGATGGTTCGTCGCCCGTCGGGGCGCACAGGACTGCCCGGCCGCCTGAGCGCCGGGTGGGTTCGGTCAGTTCAAAGGGGTGCGGCCGAGGCCGCGTGCATCACGAGAACAGGCCGCTGACGGACTGGTTGTCGTGAATGTTCAGGATCGCGCGCGCCACCAGCGGCGCGACGCTGACGGTCTTGAGGTTCTTGGGCTTGCGCGCCAGGGGGATCGTGTCGGTCACGAGCACGGTGTCGACCGGCGCACTCTCGAGGCGCTCGACAGCGGGGCCGCAGAACACGGCGTGAGAGACCGCGATCACGATCCGGTCGGCGCCGGCGCGCTTGAGGGTCTCAGCCGCCTGGGTGATCGAGCCGCCAGTCGAGATCATGTCGTCCACGATCACGCAGTTGCGCCCCTTCACATCGCCGATCACATGCTCGACGACCGTCTCCGAGCCGGAGATCCGGCGCTTGTCCACGATGGCAAGGTCGGCGCCGAGGCGCTTGGCGTAGGCCCGCGCCATCTTGGTCCCCCCCACGTCGGGGGTCACGACCACCGGATTCTCGACGCCGAGCTCCTCCACCGCGTCCAGCAGGACGGGGCGCGCGTAGAGGTGGTCCACGGGAATGTCGAAGAAGCCCTGAATCTGCGCGGCGTGCATGTCCAGCGTCACGAGACGCTCCGCCCCCGAGGCCACCAGCGTGTTGGCCACGACCTTCGCGCTGATGGGCACGCGGCCCTCGTCCTTGCGGTCCTTGCGCGCGTAGCCGTAGTAGGGCATCACGGCGGTGATGCGCCCGGCGCTCGCGCGGCGCAGGGTGTCGAGGAGGAGCAGCAGCTCGACCCAGTTGTCGTTGACCGGCGGGCAGGTCGGCTGGAGGACGAAGACGTCGCGGCCGCGCAGGTCCTCGTCGATCTTGATGTCGACCTCGCCGTCGGGGAACCGAGCCACATGGGCCTTGGCCAGGTCGCGACCGATCTCCTTGGCGATGGCCTCGGCCAGCTCCCGGTGGGCCGTGCCGCTGATCAGGGTGATGTCTTCGTAGGTGCGCACGTCAGGAGTCTTCGCGGGGGGGGGCGTCGGAGCCTCGGAGGCGGCGGGCAGGCACCCCGGCCCAGGTCTCGCCCGGGCCCATGGCTGCCTTGGTGGTGAGCACCGCGCCGGCGGCGGTGGTGGCGCCCTTCGGGACGCGGTTGGGACCGATGATCAGCGAGCCGGAACCCACGAAGGCGCCGTCCTCGACCACGGTCGGGTGCTTGCGCTTGCCGTCGTAGTTCACGAAGACCGTCCCCGCGCCCACGTTCGCCCGGGTGCCGATGGTCACGTCCCCGAGGTAGGTCAGGTGCTTGACCTTGGAGCCGGGCCCGACCGTCGAGTTCTTCATCTCGCAGAAGTTCCCGAACACCGCGCCGTCCTCGAGCACGGCTCCCGAGCGCAGGTGCGCGAAGGGTCCGACCTCACACCCAGCCCCCACGCGCGCGCCCGAGCGCAGCACGCAGAACGGCTGGATCACGGTGTCGGGGCCGATCTCGACATCGGCGTCGATCATGGTCGTCGCGGGATCCTCGATCCGCACGCCGTTGGCCAGGTGCCGCTCGAGCACGCGGGCCTGCAGGGCCCAGCGAACCTCGGCCAGCTGGACCAGCGAGTTGACGCCGCTGGCCTCTTCGGAGTCCTCGAGCGCCACATCCGCCACCGGGCGGCCGGTGCTGGCGAACAGCCCCACGGCGTCCGTCAGGTACAGCTCGCCCTGGGCGTTGTCGTCCGAGAGCTGGGGCAGCACCTCGCGCAGCACGGCGGCGTCGAACGCGTAGAGCCCGGGGTTGGTCTCGTCGATCAGCCGCTGCTGATCGTCGCAGTCCTTCTCCTCGACGATCCCGCAGACGACGCCATCGTCACCGCGGAGGATGCGACCGTAGCCGAAGGGATCGTCGAGCTCCGCGGTCAGGAGCGCCATCGCACCGGCGCCAGCGGAGGCCTGGGCCTCGAGCAGCTCCCGCAGGCCCTCAGAGCGCACGAGGGGCATGTCCCCATACAGCACGAGGACGACGCCGTCCTGCACGTCGGGGACAGCCTCGAGGGCGACCTGCACCGCGTGCCCCGTCCCGCGCGGCGGATCCTGCACGGCCGTGGCGAGCGCGCAGCGCTCTCCCACGGTCCGGCGCGCCGCCTCCTCGATGCGTGCCCCATCGGCGCTCGTCACCAGGACGATCCGCGCCGGGTCGAGCTCGAGGGCGGTCTCGAGGACCCAGCCCAGGAGGGGCCGGCCGAGGACCGGGTGCAGGACCTTCGGAAGCGCGCTCTTCATGCGCGTTCCCTTGCCTGCGGCGAGGACGACGACCGTGAGGTTGGACATGGGACGGGGGTCCGGCCCGGACCCCGGGCCAGAAAACGAGCGCAGCAGGATAGCGTCCGCGGCGGCGGGTGGGGACCGCCCTCTCCCTAGGACCGCGGAGCTTCCTCGCCGCGCTCGGGCGCATCCGAGGCGATCCCCAGGTGGGCGAGGCAGGCCAGGGCCTCCTGGCGCCGCTCCCAGGGCACGAACAGGTGGTCCCGGGAGTAGCCGCAGACCGTCCCGAGGGAGATCCCCGCCTCCGCGAGGGCCGCGGTCACTGCTCCCAGGAAACCGACCAGCTCCCACGCCATCGGGGTCTCGAAGCGGATCCAGGCGAAGGGGCCTGCCAGGCCCGCCCCGGCAGAGGCGAGGTCCTGGGCCTCCTCCCAGGGACCAAGGAAGGTGAGCTCATCCTCCTCGCGCACCACTTGGCGCGGGGGCGGGCCGGCCAGGAGTGCCCCCAGGTCCGGGGTGGACCCCGGCGCGATCCCCACCACCCCGAAGGGCCCGGGCAGGGCTACGGCCCGGGTCCGCTGGAGGGCCTCCTCGAGGGTGCGCGCGGGGGTGTCCATGGAGGCGCAGCCTAGCGCGTGCACGCCAGGCGCGCGGACGGGTCGGCTCCCGCGGCCACCTCTGGCCGCGAGCAGGCCCCGCGGCCACCTC